>CAWVVN010000045.1:0-14993 GCA_963933605.1 uncultured Verrucomicrobiales bacterium | reverse complement strand
GGCCAAAATACAAACGCACGCAACAGAGGCTATCCTTTTACTTGTCAGCAGAGAGCGGAGGTGGAAGAGCAGAGAAGGTGAGTGCTCAGCGTGAAGGCGAGTTTCTCGGATGATATTACGTGCAAAAAACGTGCTAGCTTCTTTCTTGGAAGCCTTTCCCAGTAAATGCCATACTGGGTCATCTTGCTCCTTGATGGGAGTTTCCTGGTCATTGCGGTTTGATGGCATGGGAGTCATTGCTTGGTTTAAACCATTCGATTGATCAATAGTTGCGCGTTTTTTTAAAGAAAATCACACCCCTCGTTTGCTACCCCAAAGCTGTATGTGGAGCCGATCACTGAAGCGGAAACCTTGATCGCGGCATATTTCAGCGAGCCAGAGGCGACGTTTTTCGAGCGTTGCGTCGTCTCGGCCTTCGGGCATGAGCAGGATACGGTGGCGGGGCAGGCAGTGCTCTTTGATGAGTTCATTGATCTCGGTAAGATCAGACTCACTAGCGACGACGAATTTGAACCAGGCTTTTGGTGATTTTGAGAAAAACGCTAAGGCTTTATCATTGATGCGCAGAGCGGGGGAGTTACCTGAATTGGCTAGCTTTGGAGACACATTGTATTGGTGGATCTTGTGATCAAGTTCAGGGCTTGGCGTGATCGTTCCATTGGTTTCTATTTCAAAGTAGTAATCAGAGTTCTTGGGTAAGAGGTGCTCAATCAGAGATTGCCAGGCTTCATCCTGGAGCAGTGGTTCACCACCGGTAATGATGACTCGAGGGCATGGTATGGCGGCTATTTTTTCTGCCACTTCATCGGTATTCATCTCAATGAGATAATCCTCTTTTTTAAATTTCCGGTATTGTGGATCAGTATCTTTCTCATGCTTCCATGGTGTGTTTTCCCAATTCCATGTGTAATCGGTATCGCACCATATACAGTGAAGATTACAAAGCGATGCACGCACAAATACGGATGGAATACCCATGCTGACACCCTCACCTTGGATGCTGTGGAATATCTCGGGCTCACCATGAAGGCGGGCTAGTTTGATGGTGGTTGTAGCCATGGGGATTGGTTGCAGAGGGCGGAATTATGGAAGAAGCCTGATAGGTTGCTTTTGGCACCTATGATGGCTACCCGTGATGCTAGATCTATTCCTATGAGGGGCAAGTAATTTGATAGCCGTTGGGTACTTGCTTGTGCTATGCAATGGGCATGAGCATTATAACTCGCAGGGGCGATGACGGTAATACCGATCTGATGTATGGTGGGAGAACTTCTAAGAATGCGCCCGAAGTGGTGGCCTGTGGGGCAGTGGATGAGCTGAATTCCTCTCTCGGCTTGCTGCGTGTCTCCGGTATTCCTGATAATGTTTCTCAAGAGATTGATAAGATACAGGGGCATTTGGTGGCTTTGATGGGCCTGCTTTCCGTTCCCGCAGAAAATCGTGATAAGTACCTGGCTGATGGCTACCCGTCTGTCACTCAGGCGGAGATTGACTGGCTGGAATCGATCGCCGTCGACATGCCGACGGAATTTAGTGGTTGGGCACGGCCAGGTGCTAGCGGCAATGTGGGGGCTGCCTGGATGGATATGGCGCGTACGATTTGTCGTCGTGCAGAGCTTTCGGCATGGGCGCTGGGTGATGGTCGTCCGGTCGTTGCTTGCCAGTATCTAAACCGCTTGTCAGATATCCTCTGGCTTTGGGCTCGCAAGCTCGAGCAGGAGGCTGATGCGAGTGAGTAGCTGGTTTGCCTAATTAAGCGTCGGGGTCATGGTGTAGAGACCTCGGGTCACTTCGAAGGCATCATCGGCATCCATGGTCTTGAACTCATGACCAGCTCCCCATGAGTCAGTGAAGATGATCTTATTTTTTTCCTTGTTGTAACCATGGATCATTCTCATGTGGCCACCACTTGCTTGCGGATTGATTTCGGGCTCTTCGGGTTTCAAGCCTAGCTCCATGGCCCAGAGTAGGGGGATTCCGTCTTCGATATTCTTGCTGATGAATTTGTCATAAGATCGACGGGGTATTTCTTTGCCAACATATTTGTCGTCTTTGAGTTCTACCAGAGAACCATTGTGTGATACCGCTAGGCATTTGAAGCGAGTTTTGAACAAATAATCGATGCGGCCTAGCTGCTCATTAATATAGAGGCTGTTGGTGCCCTTGTTGGGGTCAGATTTGGCAAGTTGTGCAAGTTGATGCATGTCACATGCAATTCCGTAATACTCAAACAAACGTTGGGCAGAAGCCACTACACAGTAGCCTTTGTTTCCCTGATCAACCATAGGGATGCCTTTGATGAAGACGTAGCCTTTATTTTTTTGAACATTAGCCGCTAACTTTGATTTCCGAACAGTAGCTTGCGATCGTTCTTTAAGGGCCGCTTCATAGATTCCCTGCGCTTCTTTTTTGGCTAGCCTCATTCGCATAAACTCCTTTATTTGGGGGTTCATGGGGTCTTCGATATCAGGATTGCAAAGTAGGACGGCCTTTCCGCGAGGGGAGGACCAAGTATAGCCATGTGTCATGACGCCCTTTCGTATATTGCCTTCCCGCTTGCGCGGACGCGCGTCTAGTTGTTTGCCGATATGTTTGCCAGTAGCCGCAAAACGCCTCGAAAATTCTTCATTGCTGATCTGACCGCCATCGCCTCTATTGAAAATAGAAATGGTTACACCCAAGAATTTGCCATCCTGAAAATCAATGATGAGTTCTTCGACGGGAACTGTTCTGTTAAGAATAGTAAGATTAACTTCGAGGTTTGGCGCCGGCTGGCGTTTGAAAATAGCGCGGTCTTTTTCTTTGGTAAGCCATTGAAAATAAGGATTGCTCTTAAAGTTGCCTTTTTGAAATTCCTTCTCCAGATCTCCAGGAGTTTTTTGGTAGGCATCGGGAAGTATAATGAGGGAGTCTAGGTTGGCTTCTAGTTTAAACTCATCAGCATTAGTGAGTGTTGAAACACCCAAAATAAGTATGCCTGCCAACCATGCTGTGATGATTCCAGAGTCAGCTCTGAACTGACCTGCTTGGATTCTTGTAGATGCGTTTGGGGCGAGCATGAGATGAATATTAGTCTCTTACTCTATGCATCCTTATTCCCTCGACAAGGCTGGAATGCCGCGCTTGAGGAGTTCGGTGTCGACTACGTCAGATATTTTAGCGTCGAGGTAAATCGTTCTCGGTGGGCCCTCGGCAAATTCAATGGTGTGCAGACCATCAGGGCCTGGCTGTTCAAAAGCTTTGATGAGAGAAGAAATGTCTGCGATGGTCTGACCGTTGACTTTGTTGATGATGAAGTTACGTAATCGTTCGTAGCCTGTTGTTGCGGGAGTGGGGATCACAGCACTAAGGAAAACGATCTTATTGCGACCTTCCTCATAATCCTCGGGAGTCATCATGATGTCTAATAAGTTGAGCGGCGCTTTGCTTTGCCAGTCTTTGCCAAATGCCTTGAGGTAATAGGCCGTCAGTTCCTGAAAAATGAGGCCGCCCTTAATGAGATACAGCGGTGGCTGATCATAAGTATCTCTGGCGACAAGAGGCTCCTCAGGGCGATCTAGAGTGGCGGTGAGTTGTTTTTCTTCACCGCTACGCAAGATAGTCAGCTCTGCCTTGTCACCCTGCTTGAGAGATCCTCTGATGAGATGGCTCCAATAGAGACGACCATATTGTTCATCGGTATAGTAGCCGCGGCGACCAATAGCCTTAGTGTTAATTTCGATGATGACATCACCTTTTTCAAGGCCAGCCTTTTGCGCAGCGCTGCCTTTGCGGATTTTTGTCACATAAAGCCCGCCAACATCGTCGGAGAGCTTAAGCCAATCACGGAAGTTAGGGTCGACGGTGCTGGTGATGGCAATGCCGAGTGAAGGGAAGCCTATGTATTCACCATCAGCGGTATCAGAGATGAAGGCATGGATTATCTCAGGAGCGATGATGTCTATGATTTGATCCTTTGCATCATAGCTGCTTAATAAGCCCAGTAATTCTCCATTGCGGATGACCGGCACTGTAAAGCTGTTGGAGGCACTCTGCATGGATCCTTTGGCTTCATAGGTGAGAAAGAAATGCCCACTGGCGAAGCTGGAGACAATATCAGCGCTTTGAATGACGGCATCGGTGACAATGGGCATGCCATTGTCTTCAAGCTGCCAGACATCGACCCTGTCACCGATCTTTGCGGAAGAACCTAGAGAAAGTGGCTCAAGGTCTTCAAAGAATGAATCGATATCGCCGTTGTCTGGTTCGAGAAGTGCGAGATTGGCCTCATAGTCGATGGCGGTCACTCTAGCGGGTATGATGCGGGTATTATCTGCATTCTCTAATTCGATATAGGTGGCGTCTGCGGCCATCTCGGCAGTGGTAAGAACACGGTTGCCGGAGAGTAAGGCGCCAAGTGCGCTGCGTTTCTTTGGAGCTGATTTATCCCATGGCTGGGAAGCACTCCAGACCTGGATGGTTGAGTTGATACGAACCAGTGATTGTCTGATCGTCATGGCATCCGAGCTATCTGCAGCCAGTACAGTTGTTTGGGCAGTTGTTTGGGCAGTGCCGTCTGAACCTTTCTCGGCTTGGCATGAGTGTTTTTCACAGCAGCTAGATAGGGCAAGCGGCAGGGCGAGAAGGAAAGGGGAGAAGCTATATTTTAGTTTCATGAAATCAGTTCAGGGAATGAGGTTTAGTTGCCAAGATTGGCAGAAGTAGTAATGCCGTAACTGCTTTGAGTCCGCAAACTGGCGGCTTCAGCTTTATCTCCTGGAATAACCATGGGTCTTTCTACGCCTTCGCATTTAATCACAAAGAAATCCGGCAATTTCTCAGGATGCAGTAATTGGTGGGCATGTTCGAGGGAGCTGACATTCTCTCCATTGATGGACTCGATGGCAGTGCCAACATGACCACTCAGGTGAGTGTTGACGGGGTCACTCAGGACGCGTGTAAGAATGACGATGTCTTTACGTTCTTTGAAAATGGCTTCATCGAGATAGTGAGTGAAGAGACGTCGCACACGCGTATTGGTGAGGTTGTGCGCTGAGTAGAGATTGCGATCCAGAGGCTGGAGGACAAGCCCGGCAAAGGTGGTGTAACGTGGTTTGACGTCATATTGCACTGCGTACATTTGGCTGGGTGGAAATGGTTTGAGTGTGCATACGACATCCATGGGTTTGCCGTCACGAATGATGCTGAGCTTCACCTGATCACCAGAGAACTTGCGCTCAACAATCTCATTCATATTTACCTTTTCACCATCGATAAGGATGTTGCCAGCTGCATCTACAGCATTACCGTTGATCGCGGTAAGAATATCATCTTTCTGTAAAACTCCATCACAAGGACCATCTGGTGTGACCGCGGCAACAAGTACGCCTGGTGACGTAGGAGTGAGGCCAAACTTTTTTTGCATGGCAGGATTAAACATGGGGAAATCGGAGATGCCTAAATCTACGTATTTGTCATAGCGGCCATCTTCAATATCAGTAAGAAATCGCCGAACCACTGGTGTAGGAATCATGTAGCCAGTGTTGTCAGCTGAGCGGAGGCCTTGAAAGGCAACCCCCACGACCTTGCCATCTTGGAGCACTGGGCCACCTGAATTACCAGGATTGATGGCGGCATCAATTTGGACTACCAGATGCTGGTCTGACCTAGAGTGACTGTAGGTGTTGAAGTCGATACGAGAGACCACGCCACGGGTCACTGAGATGCGATTGCCGCCCACAGGGTAACCAATCACACGGACCTGGCTCTCGAGTTTAGGGACACCGCCAATCTGAAAATGATGAAGTCCCATGAATGGGGTGAAGTCGTCCACCTCAAGTAGGGCTAAGTCACAATCATGGGCAATGTGTACAATTTTTGCCGGATGCTTTCGTGCCTCGCCATGCATGGTAATTAACAAGCGCCGAGCGTTGGATACCACATGGGCGTTGGTTAGAAAGAGGTTGGGGCCGATCAGGAAACCCGTGCCGATGCCGCCGCTGAATCTGCCTGCTTTCCATGGCTCGTTGTAGTTAGGCACCTGCGTTGCTACCTCAATACGCACAATGGAACTGTAGGTTTTTTCTGGGAGTGAAGCGTTGGCGCTTGTCTCGAGCGGTGCCAGAGGGCTGATTGCTAATGGCTCGGCGATCGCGGGATGTATGAAAAGCAAGAGTAGGGAAGCCAGTTTGATTGGCAGAAATCTTGGCAATGACTTGAACATGCTTTTAAGCTAATCCTATTTGGCATGATGAAAAGCGGTAAACGATGTAGCTATCGATTTATGACGCCATTTTACAGTCTCGAGTAAGGGTTCGTTGACAGTTTTTGCCCAATGACGTTACTCTAAGTCATGCCCGTAAGTAAAGATGGTGATCTACATCTGAAAAAATCGCCTTTGAAATTGGAGGGTGCTCATTTGTGTGTGGTCTCACCACTCAGTTTTACTGAGGCATGTTTTTCGGTGCCTGCGGTTCGTGCTTTAAGAAAGCATTGTCCTGAAGCGACTATCGCAATGCTGTGCCCTCGTTCCCAGGCGTCACTATGGGAGACTGGTATTGCTGAGCTCGATCATGTGGTCAGCTATGAGGAAACTGCTTCAGCAAAGAAGATTGCATCTCAGTTGCAGGCTTTTGATGTTCAGTTTGATTCAGCGATTATCTGGGAAGCTGGTAAAGCCGCAAAAGCAATCAGTAAGGTCGGTGTAGCTCAGCGACTGGGATATCCTGCTAGCGGCCTTGAACAATACCTCACCGATGTTGTCTCTGTGGTCAGTGAGCCAGGCCCCGTTGAACATCGAGTCAGGTACTATTTGGAATTAATGAGCCAAGTTGGTGCCGATGCTTTTGTCCGGTCAAGTTTTGAGATGCCTTCATTGCCTGACCCACCCGAGAAAATCAAAATTGCCCTCGCCCCATTCTCTGAATATGGAAGCGCATACCAGTGGCCAGCGGATCGTTTCATCCAAGTTATTGATGTCTTCAGTGAACGCCACGCAGATGTTTCTTGGACACTATTTGGTAGGCAGGGAGGGCAGGGAACACTTGCCAAGATGGAGGGCCTCAATCTTTTTGAGGATTTACTCAATAGGGATGATTTAGACCTGAGTGAATCTGGTAACAGAGAAGATTTTTTGACTCAATTAGCTGAGAGCAGCGTCTTGCTCGCTTGTGACGGAGAGATAGCGCACATGGCGGCGCATGTTGGCTTGCCGGCTGCCGTTATTTTCGGGCCGAATGGACCAGAGTGGAAGAGGCCGCTGGGCAAGCAGAATGTCGTCATCCGTGAGCATGTGGCATGCAGCCCATGTTATCATGCTAAGTGTCCGCTCGATCGTCGCTGTCAGAATGAGGTGACAGTGGAAATGGTGGTGGAGGGCCTCGAGCAGGCGATCCTAATGAGGTAAGCTTAAAGCCAGGCTAATATCCAAGGAATACCTGAGGCGTATATTGGCTATTGGTCCTCAAACTGAATGCGAGGGAACACGGGCTTGGGTTTAGCGAGCTCTTGGCCAACAGGAAGAAGTCCCCAATGCAGTTCAGAGAGTGAGAGCTCACCTAGATGCGGGGCATTCAACTGAGACTGTATCCGCTCGCATGCCGTGGGGATAATGGGCTTAAGAAGTACGCTTGCTTGCGCGACGGCTTCGACCATGTGGTTGAGCACGGTGCGCAATTGCGCAGCTTTGCTCTCGTCCTTGGCGATTTCCCAGGGTTTTTGCTGCTCTGCATACACGTTAGTACCTGAAATGAACTCGATGATTGCCTCTAGTGCGAAAGAGATCTCATAACGATCCATGTGATGGCGGTATTTTTCAAGCACGGTATCCAGCGATGCTCGCAGCTGCTGGCTAGGCTCATCGTCATATTCAGAGGCCATGGTCACCCCGCCACAGTAGCGTTTGGTCATATTGAGAGCCCGGTTGCAAAGGTTGCCAAGGTTGTTTGCCAATTCCGTATTGAAAAGCATGACAAGACGATCCATGTCGTAGTCTGAGTCACGTCCGGTATGTATATCACGCACGAGATAGTAGCGTACGGCGTCTTGACCAAAGGTGTCGACCAATTCAACCGGATCTACGACGTTGCCCAATGACTTGGACATTTTTTCTGAGCCTGCATTATCTTGATCAGACTTCTTTTTGATATTCCACCAACCATGGCAGAGTAAAGAGGGGATTTGTTGGTCGCTAAAACCGATGGCATGCAACATGCACATCCAGTAAATCGAGTGAGACGGAACGAGAATGTCTTTGCCGATAATATGTATGCTAGCAGGCCAAAGTTTCTCGAAATCTGGCAGGCTGCTATCTGCAGCTTTGTTGTAGCCTGCAAACGAGATGTAGTTGATGAGGGCATCAAACCAGACGAAGGTGACAAAATCTGAGTCAAACGGTAGTTCAATGCCCCAACGTAGTCGTTCTTTAGGGCGGGAAATACAGAGGTCGGTATCTATGGATCGCTCGATGGCATTGAGTACATCGGCCTTCCTGAAATGAGGAATGACAAAATCTTCCTGAGACTCTACCAGATCCTTGAGCCATGGAACGTGCTCGCTGAGTTTGAAGTAGTAATTTTCCTCGTCACGCTCTTCAACTTCACCCCACTCTTCGCCGAACTCTCCATCTTCATTGCGCTCTTTGTCAGTGAGAAACTGTTCTTGGCGGATTGAGTAGTGACCGGTGTAGCGTTTTTTGTAGATTTGTCCCTCGTCGTAAAGCTTCTGGAGGATGCCTTGGACACAGGATTGGTGCTCCGGGTTGGTGGTTTCAGCCCAGCCGTCATATTCTAGGCCGAGCTTATCCCAGGCATTGACAAAACCTTTGGTGACACGCTTGACGTAGGTGGCCGGATTGACACCGTCTTTTTCTGCTGTCTGCTGGACTTTTTGGCCGTGTTGGTCGACGCCAGTGAGGAAATAGACTTCTTCTCCGCGCAAGCGTTGGTAGCGAGCGATCACATCTGCCAGCACTTTTTCATACGCGTGGCCGATGTGAGGGGCGCCATTCGTATAGTCGATGGCCGTTGTCAGATAAAACACTGGAGGAACAATGGTGAAGTATAGCTACTGGGCGACTTACTGGCCTTCAACCGCGAGACCTTTGACGTCGGCTTCTTGGTATTGCTGCTGAAGCCAGTTGAGGAAAGCAATCATCATGATCTGATTTTTGCCATTATTGATAACTGATTCGATACGTTGTTTGCTTTCTTCTGTATCCTCTACTTCACGGCTGATGAGATGAAAGAAAAGGGAACGGTTATTCTCATCGATCGCCTCTGAGATGTCTCCAGGGTTGAGCCCGCTGGCTTTCTGATGCAGCAAACGGTAACTTGGGTCCTTACTCTGAGTTTCACGGTCATTGATGGTGAAGGGGCCAATTTGAACTGGGGTGAGGCCTTGCTCCTTGGCGGCCTCATCAAAGCTCTTGCCTGATTTTACGAGCTCGGCAGTGGCGGCGCGCGCAGCTTGAGCCGCTTCTTTCACCTTGATTGAGCCATTTTCTGAAACCAGTTGGGCGCGAGCAGCTCCTCTGGCTGCGGTATAGTCAAGCAAGCTAGGCTCAACGACTTCTTCAAGGGTGAAGACAATCCAGCCGTGCTCGCCAACAGGGAGCGCATCTGATACGAGGTCGTAGGGGTCCTGGGACGCCGTGCTGTGGCCAAAAATAAAATCGGCTATCGATTTGCCTTTGTTGAAGTTTCCTCGAAGCTGGAGTGCGGCAATTTCTTTCGGCAGTTTTGAACGTGAAAACAAACCTGTTTGTTGGATCTTGTGATTGCGTTTAGCGAGAATAGCGGCGAAATCGAGTGGCGTTTTCTCTTCCTCACTGTCGTAGATCTCTTGGGAAATCTGATCTATTTCCTTTTGAATGGCGCGTGCCTCCTTGGCTCTTTTGTCTGCTAATTGCGCCTTCACTTGGGCTTCTGCATCGAGGCGGGCTTGCTCGGCTTCTGCGTGGGCTTTTTTCTGCTCCTCGGTAGCATCGGCAGCTAGGGTAGCTGGTGATGATTTGACCTGAGTCTCAGGAGGGAGAGTCAGTAAGGTGTAGTTGATGCGACGTTGTTCCTCTGTCTTGTAGGCGTCTTGGTGCGTGTCCCAGTAAGCTTTGATTTCCTCTTCGCTTGGCTGCTCTTTCTCGACAAAGTCATCACGGTTGAAAACGACACGAGAAATTGAAACCGCCTGCATTTGAGCCTCGAGCAGATCCTGTGCTGCCTGGCGAGGTGTGAGTAAGCCGCCACCAACGATCTCGATGATTTTGTTGAGACAGAGGCTTTCGTGAACAATCTCACGTAAATCCTTTTCTGTCATGCCCAGTCGGCCGAGGCGCTTCTCAATGAAACTGGCATACTTAGCATTGTCGAATTTGCCCTCGCTCGAAAAGCTGGGGGACAACATGAGGGCGTTATTGATTTCCTCATCACTGGCGCGGACGCCCATAGTTTGCATCGCTTTTTGGATGATGATTCGATTACTGATAAAGCGATTGAAGTCATCTGCCTTGAGGTTGCGTCCCATGGTGAGGTAGTAGTTGGGGTAACCATATTGTAACAGCTGCATGGCTTGCTGAAGCTGGGCAGCATCAGGCACTATGAGAAAGTTAACATAAACGTGAAGCCCGGCTTCTGATGCAAGCTGAAGTGTGCTGTCACCCATGCGGCGATATTCTTGCTGGTCGAGGATGCGGCCATTGGCCTCGAGCACTGTGGGTCCTGAGCCCATGCCACCACCGCCACCGCCTGAGATGTCATTCATGGTGAATAAAAAACCTGCAGCAAGCAGGATGAAGACGGCGGCCATTAGACCGGTGTATTTACGCATGCTCTCAATCATTATAAAAAATATGAATTGTGTTGGTGATCTGCCTTTGCAGAGCGGCCGGCAACTTAGTGGGAGATTGCCAGAGTAGCAATACTAAAGCCTCGATTTTAGCTGTAAAACGATAATTTCCTGGCGGCAGGAAAAAGAAGAACCCTAGTAAGAAAACTTACTAGGGCTCAAGATGGATCCTCTAGGCTGTTGCTCGCATGGCGTTCAACGGCTTTGGGGCATAGACTATGAATGAACTATGAATAAACTGAAAATGAACTATGAATTAAAATATTGAACCATCTCTCTTATTGGAGGGAATTAATACAGAAGAACTGCTATTCCAATATATGTAGACTATCGAAGGCGTGATTTGTTCGAATCTTTCTGTAGATTTTTAAAGTTACTTGATAGTTGACCTATTTAAAGGGGTTTGAGCTGTTCGCTCATAGGCTCTAGCCGGAGCACAGAGCGCAGAGCATGAGAACTGGTGACATAATATTGGCTTGCTTGTAGGTCTTGCCTGGATTTTGGTAATCCACATGCAATTCAGCAACGTATCAGCAGAGGCGAAAGCCAATATCTATTTTGAAGGTAAGGTCGTCTCCCACAGCATCACCCTAGAGGATGGTTCGCCAAAGACCTTCGGTATTATGTACCCGGGCACCTATCACTTTAATACCGATTCTGCAGAGCGGATGGAAATTACCGATGGCAGCTGCCTTGTGAAATTAGATGATGTCGATGGCAGTGATCATTTTAATGCCGGGGAGCACTTTGATGTTCCTGCTGGTTCCGGTTTCAACATCGAGGTCACCGAGAGCATTTGCCAATATATCTGCTCTTACTGATTTAAAACCCAGTCGTATTCACGAGCGATTTGCTGTTCGATGGGTATTTGTAATTCGCTTGGCAGAACACCCCAAGTGTAGGTTTCTATTTCTACATGACTGCAAAAGCCTGGATTTGATTTCAGGTAATTGATGGCGTCACTTGCGTGTTGCTGAGTGGAATGAAGCGGCTCTGTGGGGGCTGCATAAAGTGGTATATGAAAGTGAACGCGGGCGAGCTCTGCATTCTTCTCTTGCTCTGACGCGTTGAGGAATTCGGGGAGATCGGTAAAGCGCTTCAGGCTACCGTCATGATTCTTTACGATGACCTGGTGCAGGTAGGTGGGCTCATCAAAGGCGCGGATGGCTTCAATAGCCTCAAGGTCTGAGGGGTTGAATTCCAAGGCGGATGAAAGGTGCAGCTTTGAAATACGCAGGCCGGCAGCACGGAAGGTGTCGAGCGATGTGCGGCAATCATCAAACTCGAGGGCAAAGTGGCAGGTGTCGTAATTGATACCGATACGTTTTTTGATGAGCTCGGTATCGGAGCAGAAATGCAGCAGGCGCTCAAAAAAAGCGATGGTTTCCTCCGTATTTTCAAAATGGCCAAGAGGCTCGGGTTCTAATCCGAGATGAAGGTCCCTTCCATAATGACCGGACAGATTCTCAATGTACTGCGCGCATGCTTCGAGATGAGTAAAGATCGCTGATTCATCGGCCTCGAATGCTTTAAATGATCCGGGTAGCGTAGAGACTGATCCTTCGACTCCCTCGGGAACAAGTTGCGCAATGATGGTGAAAAGGTCTTGGGTATATCGTAGCCTCTCGCTGCTTGTCCAATCTGGCTGGTAGACTTTTTCCTTTACCCGGGTGCCGTGAAACGAGCCATAGGGGAAGCCGTTGATGGTGAATACGTAGCAGTTCTCATCCTCTAGCCACAATTTAAACTGGGTCAGATGATCGCCTTGGAGCAGTTCTGTAGCTGCACGAGCAGACAGTCTGAGTCCGATGGCGTAAGGTGCGTTGGCAGGTGAGACATGGTCCCTGACCTGGAGTGTGTGAGTTTTGAGAACGTGTAATGTTTCAGCCCAGCTCTCTGCGGGGTGAATATTAGTGCAGTAGGCTAGATGAGCCTCTGGAAGCTTAGCAGATTTCACAGCGACTCTACGTTACGGAGGTCGAGGATCTTAACGATGTTTGCATAAGAGTCTCTGAAAAAGAATACGGCGTGGCGGCCAAGGACTTTGACTTCAATGATTCTGCCGCGCGGGTCTGCAAAGCGGTAGTTGCCAACGATTTCTGGGTTAGATTGTAGTCGCCCAAGAAACGCTTCGATGAGCGCTTTTTGGCCCAGTTTTTTGAGGTGGTCAGCAACGTGACTGTGAAGGTAAACCAAGGTTTCAGTCATTGTCAGGAGATGCATTGACGCTTTTTAAGGTTTGCCAGTTTTCTGGGTTAGAGTCCTCGACTCGCTTGTGGAGACTGGGCATGACAAGGCGGTTACGCTTCAGGCGCTCTACCAGAAGGAAACCCGCGACGTGGTCCTGGTCTTCAACGGGCAGCTGGCTAAGGCTTTCTTTGATTTGCTCAAGTTCTGAGAGGTTCATAGCTTCTTTAGAGAGAGAAATTGGGGGATTGGCTCAGGAATTTCACAGGATTATCGTAGACCACTTTGTGAATCGTTTCCTGGGAGTGTTGCCTCTTTTTCATTTCCTGCATGCATTTAGCAACGGCCAAGGGATCCGAGATACCCCAGTCACACGCTGAATTCATCCAGATGTTTTCCATGCCAAAGTTTTCAAGGATGTCGACGGCTCGAGGCAGGGTGCACTTGGACTCGGGGTAGAGCGTCATGCCGGCCCAAAAGCCTTCATCAAGCACCATGCCGGCGGTGTGTTCCTCAACGTGGTCGATGATGACTTTGCTGGGATCTACCTTGGCGTTTTTAAGTGCATCGATAATGAGGCGGGTGCCCTTGAGCTTGTCTTCGAGGTGAGGGGTATGGATGAGAATGGGTAAGTCGTGTTTTTGAGCGATAGCGACATGCTCTTCAAAAATAGTGAGCTCACTGATGGTGTTTTTGTTTAAGCCTATTTCACCAATGCCAAGGACAGTAGGAGCATCGAGAAATTCAGGAATGATGGCCATGACCTCGCGGGCAAATCCTGAGTCTTCAGCTTCCTTTGGGTTAATGCATAACCAGCAAAAATGTTTGATGCCGAATTTCGCAGCACGCTGTGGCTCATACTCGGTGAGTTGACGGTAGTAGTCATGGAATCCTTGAGCTGAGCTGCGGTCAAAGCCGGCCCAAAAGGCAGGCTCGCAGATGGCCTCGCAACCAGCAATAGCCATGGCCTGGTAGTCATCTGTGGTGCGGCTCACCATGTGAGCATGTGGTTCTATATAGGACATTAAGTAGTATGGTTGGTTAGTTGCCTGCCTGCTTGTTGGGCGCACCAAAAGCTCCTTGGATGATGGCTTTGGGGATAGGGTCTACAGTTTGATCAGACAATGTATTAAGAACGGCTTGTGCGCGTGACTGCTCACCAGGCTTGAGCATGGCATCAAGAGCTTCATGGAAGCCATTGAATCGATAGTCGGCATCACCATCGAAACGATCCATTCGGTCCAAGAATGCAGCGATATCGATTAATTTGCAGCGTGCATCCATGAAGTAAAGGTCGAGGATATCTTGTTTGCTGGGCATATATCTACGCTAATAGATAATTACTAAATTCCAAATGCCAAATTCAGTTTCCAAATTTATATTTTGATATAAGAATACGGCATGCAGGATATTGACGAACGCGACCTCGGACTACAGCCATTGGACAAGATGATGAATGAATGGGCTATTGATAATCACCAGTTGGTAGAAGTTTCTACCGAGCAACTAACCCATAAGCAGGTTCAGAAGGCAAGGAAGGGTCGGCGCCTAACACTGAAAATGATGCAGAAGGTCACCAGAGCTTTCAATGTAGCTATTTGGGGTCAACTCAGTGATGAGCAAAAAGAAGCGTATTATGAGTATATGCATCGTGATCTGTTTAATTATGCCAAAGGTCATGATGCTGATTGGGTAGATCCCAATAAGTCGATTCAAGAAGAGCTGAAAAGCTGAAGATGCCAATGAAGGTTGATTACCTCATCATTGGCCAGGGCCTGGCGGGCAGCACGCTCGCCATCGAGTTGCTGAAACGTGGCCGTTCTGTTCTTGTTGTCGATCGTCAGGATGGAACCGGATCGACGAGGATTGCGGCAGGTCTGATCACGCCGCTGACGGGGAGGGGGATGAACCCGGCATGGCGACAGCAATATTATCTGCCGAAGGCTGTGGCATTTTATCATGGCCTAGAGAAAGAAAGCGGCCGTAAA
>CAWVVN010000044.1:0-15332 GCA_963933605.1 uncultured Verrucomicrobiales bacterium | reverse complement strand
ATTTGTAATGGCAGTAACGGTAGCGGAGCGCCGGTCATCGATGCCAAGCCGATGACCAATACCTCGCTGAGGTTACACGACATCAGATAAACGACAAATTTGCGGATGTTATTGAAGATCACCCTGCCCTGCTCGACGGCAGAAACAATCGATACAAAGGCATCATCACGCAGCACCATGTCGGCGGTTTCTCGTGCCACTTCCGTGCCTCGGATACCCATGGCAATTCCGATGTCGGCTTTTTTTAAGGCTGGGGCGTCATTGACCCCGTCACCGGTCATCGCCACCACCGCACCTTGGTCCTGATGCATCTGGATAATATCGAGTTTGTTTTGCGGAGTCACTCGGGAGAATACCGTCACCCCGAGCATATCATTCAAGCGCCCCTGCCGCTGTGCCTCATCAATCTCTTTACCCAGCGCGATACACTGCTCGCCTTCTGTCTGGCAAATACCAGTATTTTTGGCCACATGCAGAGCCGTGCCGGCCTGGTCGCCAGTAACCATCACCACCCGGATACCCGCATCCTGACACGCTTTGATCGCAGCCGGAATATCAGCGCGGGACGGATCCATGATGCAGACCAGCCCCATGAATATCAGGCCCTGGTATGGTGCGGCATCGGGATCATGCGCGCTCTTTTTTGCCATCGCCAGCACACGAAAACCTTCATTAGCGAGCACTTGGTTCTTATCAAGCCAGTGGTTCCTAAGTCCATCATCCATCGGCACCACACCTTCTCTGCCCTGTAGTCGGCTACAGGCTGCCAGCACTGGCTCGGCTGCGCCCTTGACCGCAAAGAGAAAAGCGCCCTCGCTCCCAGTTCCATGATGAACCGTCGCCATCATTTTCACCTCAGAGTCAAAGGCCTCCTCATGATGGCGCGGGTGCTGCAACAGCAGCTGTTTCTTCTCTAAGTCTCGCTTTGAACCCGCCACAAGCAGAGCCAACTCCATAGGGTCACCCACTCCGTCAATTCCGTTAACTCCTTCAGCGGTGTCACCAGTCTCTGCCAGCTCGGCATTACTGCACAAAATACCGATTTTTAAAAGCTGCTCACTCATGGCAAGCGGGTTTTCATGTGTTTTGAAATTATCCATGCCGGCATCGGTCAGCACCGACACTAGCACCATCCTGTTTTCTGTTAGGGTGCCAGTTTTATCGGTGCAGATGATATTGGTCGCCCCCAGGGTCTCGACTGCGGAAAGTCGGTTGATCAGGGCATTACTACGGGCCATACGCCACATGCCACGCGCTAGAGCTAAGGTAGCAATAATCGGCAAGCCCTCGGGAATGGCTGCTACCGCGAGGGCAATGGAGGTCTCGATCATCAGGTAGAGATCCCTGCCCCTCATCAGCCCGGCGATTAAGGTGAAGGCGGTGATGCCCAGGGTGATGACGATGAGTTTGCGACTCAAGCGAGCCAACCTTTTTTCCAAAGGTGTCTCTTCATCATGGGTGGTCATGACCAGTGAGGAAATAATGCCAAACTCGGTTTTCAGACCGGTGGCCACAACAATCGCCGTGGCGGAACCACGTGCAAGTGAGGTGCCCTTGTAGAGCATGTCCGTGCGCTCGGCGAGAATGGTATCCGCAGCAATGGCATCCGCATTTTTAGTAACCGGCAATGACTCTCCAGTCAGGGCTGATTCATTGACCTCAAGGCGTGAGCACTCGGTGATGCGCATATCCGCAGCCACCATATCCCCCGCTTCCAGTGAGACAACGTCACCCGGCACCAGATGTTCCGCCTCGATTTTCCTAACCTTGCCCTCACGCCTAACCGTCGCCCAAGTCTTGTTGTATTTCCGCAGCGACTCCATGGTGCGCACGGCACCGAACTCGGTAAAAAAACCAATCACTGCGTTGAGCGCAAGCACCACACAGATGGCAATGCCTTCGATCCAGTCGTGAAAGACAAAGGCAAGTGTAGCCGCAACGGCTAAAAGAAGAACCAGCAGGCTACGGAACTGGGCAATAAGAATACCAAGCCAGCTGCGGCCAGAGGTCGTTTGCAGTTGGTTAGGCCCGTAATGATGCAGCCGCTGCTGGGCTTCATGCTCAGTCAAGCCAGACTCGACGGACACGCCATGGTGTTCGACGACCTGTTGGGCCGTCTCACTCCATGGGCAATGATCATTCATCTTGCTAACATGCTACAGGATATGTGCTGTGACGACAATGCAGACTCTGTGAAAAACAGCCCCTCTATTGTGTTTGTTAATCAGATGCTCAACTGCTCACCCTCAGACTTGGCGATGCACACTGCAGCGCATGAATCACCAAAGATGTTCACTGCCGTCCGGCTCATATCGAGCAGTCGATCCACGGAGAGCAGTGCCACCACTGCCATCTCGGCGTTCGGAATACCCGAGCTATTGAGGATCAACAAAATCGCCACCAGGCTCGCCGAAGGAATGCCCGCCACTCCAATACTGGTAAGTAAGGCTGTGACGACTACGGCAAACTGAGCCGCCACGCCCAGCTCGATGCCCATCACCTGAGCGACAAATAAAACCGCCACACACTCGTAGAGTGCGGTGCCGTCCATGTTAACTGTAGCCCCGAGTGGTAGTGTAAAACTCGAAACCCGCTTGGAGACTCCAGCATTCTTCTGCACGCACAACATCGTTTCAGGAAGTGTGGCCGCGGATGAGGCCGTTGAGAAAGCCGTCAGCATCGCCATGCGCATCGCCCGGAAGTGCGCCCACGGATTGACACCGGCTACATAGCGTAAAATCAGCGGCATCACCACAAACAGATGGATGGAGAGTGCCGCTAAAACGGTCATAAAGTACTTACCTAGGCTGATGAAAATATCAGGGCCACTCTTATAAACCACTGGCAGCAACAGACCAAAAACCCCCAGGGGAGCAAACACCATGATCCATTGAGTGAGCCGAATCATGACATCATTGATCGCTTGAATACTACCTAGCAGCGGACGCATGTTACCGGCAGGAAGCCGGGCCATGACAATCGCAAATAATATCGAGAAGAAGATCATGCCCAACAACTGACCATTATCGGTAGCGGCCTTAAAGACATTGGGGGGGATCATTTTTTTAAACAGATCCGCATAGTCACCCGCCTTGCGTTCCCCCGCCTGTGCTACCTTCTCCTTTTCGCTACTACTGGCTCCCTCCGCTTTTTGCTGCAGTGCATCACGTATCTCAATGTTGGGTTTGCCATTTTCCAGCCCAGGCTGAATCGTATTCACCAGCACAAGCCCTACCAGCACGGCAGCAAAACTCGTACCCGTATAAAAACCGAGGGTCTTCATGCCCAGTCTGCCAAAGCCCTTCATTTCGCCTAAAGAAGCAATGCCCGCAATGATCGAGCTGGCAACCAACGGCACGATGATCATTTTCAATGCCTGGATAAAGAGCTTACCCAGAAAATCACCAACGGAAATCACGCCCTCGATAAAATGATATGCTGTGCTGTCGCTTGCTACGATCTGGCTAAGATTGCGAAATACGATGGCCGTGCCAGTAGCAAGAACAAGCGCGATGAGAATCTGCCAATGCGGTGCGATTTTCTTCATACCGGCGACTCTAGAGACACATTAGCAAAAGGAAAACCACGAATCCTTGTTTTTAAAGAAAATGAACCTCTATTGACCCACCTCCATTGACTCACCTCCATGCTTGCGCTGTAAGGCATGGCACGTTAAATACCGCTTGTGAACCAATCCCATGACATGACCGGAGTGCGCACCCGTTTTGCCCCCTCCCCAACTGGCTACCTGCACGTCGGCGGCACCCGCACAGCCCTCTTTAACTGGCTACTAGCACGCAAGCACGGCGGTTCCTTCATCCTCAGAGTCGAGGACACCGACGAAGCCCGTAACACTGAAGCCGCTAGAGAGGCTATCTTCACAGGCATGGCCTGGCTTGGCCTCGACTGGGACGAGGGCCCACAACCCGATGGCATCTGCCAGGGAGATTACGGCCCTTATTACCAAAGCCAGCGCAACGATTTCTATGACAAGTGGTTCGAGAAACTTCGTGCTGATGGCCGTGTCTACGAAGACGATGGCGCCTGGAGATTCAAGTTTACCCGCAAACCTGTCACCATGCAGGACCTGATCTGCGGTGAGGTCACTATCGACTACCGTGATGAATCCAACACCCCAGACATGGTGGTCAAGCGCTCCGATGGCTCCTATGTATTCCACTTCGTCAATGTCGTTGATGATCTCGAAATGAAAATTAGCCACGTCTTACGCGGCGAGGATCACCTGATGAATACACCCAAGCACCTGCAGCTTTTTGAAGCCTTCGGTGTCGAGCCCCCTCTCTACGGACACATTCCACTGATTCTCAACATGGACGGATCTAAGATGAGTAAGCGGGATACAGGGGCTGCCATCGCTGGCTACGCCGAGGAAGGTTATATCCCGACCGCTGTATTCAATTTCCTCTCGCTGCTCGGCTGGTCTCCCAAAGATGAGTCAGAAATCATGCCAATCAGCGAAATTGTTGAGCGCTTCACTCTTGAGGGCGTGAACCGCTCACCTGCTAAGTTTGATGCTGAGAAATGCGCCTGGATCAACCAGCAGCACCTTGCACAAATGAGTGCCTCCGACTTTGCCCATGCCGCAGCCCCCTTTGTCCAGCGAGCCGGCTATGATCTTCCGGATAACTTCACTAGCATTGCCGCTTCTGTGCAGGAAAAGACCCGGCTGCTTGCTGAGGTCCCCGCGGCCATCGCCTTTTTACTCGATAATGATTTTGCTTACGATCAGGACGCTCTCGATAAAGTCCGCAACAATGCTGCAGCTAAAAACCTGCTCAGCGAACTTGCACTCGCATTCGATCGCGCCGATGATTGGACCAGCGCCAAAGACACCATCGCCAGCACTGCCACCGCCAACGACGCCAAGCCAGGACAACTGATGTTCCCGACCCGGGTTGCCCTCAGTGGTCAATCTGGAGGCCCAGATCTAGGAGCTATCTTGGAAATCCTCGGCAAGGACGAGAGCGTTCGCCGTATCCGACGCACGATCAGCCAACTTTAACAGCCAATAACAAAGCACCCATTCCAATGAAAGACGTCTACCAGCTCGCCGATTTATCCAGCCGTGAAATACTCGATGCTGGCGCCGACAAGCCCGCACGCCTGGCAGTCATCGGCCACCCCGTCAGCCACTCTGCTTCCCCAGCAATGCATCAGGCTGCACTCGACGCGCAGGGCAAAGACATCCGCTACATTCGTCTCGAGGTCGAACCCGGCCAGGTCGCTGAGGCACTCCAGCAGATGAAGCAGCTCGATTTCATCGGTTGCAATGTCACTGTGCCGCACAAGTTCGAGGTGATGGATTGCTGTGACGAGCTCAGCGAAGACGCCCGCGCCATGGGTGCGGTCAACACCGTCATTTTCGGCGATCAGACATTAGGACATAACACCGACGCTCCAGGACTGGTGCGAGCTATCCGTGAAGACTTCGGTATCGACCTCGCCGACCTCAAGGTGATGATCGTTGGTGTTGGTGGAGGTGCTGGCCGAGCGGTCGCTACCCAGTGTGCGCGTATCGGCTGTGATCAAATCTGGCTGGTCAACCGAACTCTGGAAAAAGCCCAGAATCTACTCAATGAGCTCGAATCCCAAGGCGGCCAAACCAGTCACCTCGCAGGCCCGGGAGAACGTTTCACCGCCATGGCGCCGGAGGACCCAGACATTGCTGAAGCCGCTGGACATGCTGAGTTAATCATCAATGCCACTTCACTAGGCTTACGTTCATTCGACCGTAAGCCCTTGCCATCAAATTGCATTCAACCGCACCACCTGGTCTACGATATGATCTATAACCCGGCTCAAACTACCTTACTTAGCCATTCAAAGTCAGTAGGCGCACGCACCGCCAATGGACTATCCATGTTACTCCATCAGGGTGTGTTAGCTTATGAGTGCTGGTTTCCCGGCGACACCCCTCTAGAGCATATGAGGAAGGGCCTATTGGGCTCACTCTGACTTTTCAGGTAAACCCGTAGCCTGAACAATAGCGGGATCATACCAGTGGTTTGCGATGATGCGGACCAACTCCAGGCGCGGTTCCTGTTCTGAGTTTTTAAGTAGCCTCATGCGAACTCGAACCCTGTGGTAGTGCTCTGGATCAAAATCAGAAACCTTCAAGCCCACATGGTCATAGCCATCGACTGCTTCTTCCTGTCTGGCCATCTCACTGATAATCTTACCCTGCACACTGTATGCTGGAATTCTGACCCCCTCGGACGCGTAACCGTCAAACCCTCTTCCTCTAAGGACATCGGGTTTATAAAATTTGACCAAGACATCGCCACCTGCGAGATCCTCACCAACATCCATCACACGCATATAGAGTCGAAATTCAGCCTCTTCGCCATTGGCCCTTGAGGTGAAAGGCGTCCAATCGCTCTCGCTATACCGGACAAAAGATTTCCACTCGATCTTCCATTCCTTTCCGTCACGAATGAACACAACCTCAAAACGCTCTCCAACGTCTGATTGGCAAATAGTTCCTATCGCATAGACCCCGGGAATATCGAGCGCTTGGTAATGCACCGCTCTCACCTGTGCTAGCTGAGGTCGAAAACTTGGTCGCGTTGCATAAAACGCCTCCATTTCACGTGATAGTCTGACCCCGTTATAAACATATTGAGCTTTAGCTGCAGCACTGGAGGCATTGAGGAAATCTTTGATAACCCTCATGCATTTGGGCAGTGCTAATTTTATCGCCTGCTTTTCGGTCTCGATTTGCTGCGTGTGTTTTTGCTCAGTCTGCGCAGAGATTGAAGGCTCATCCCCAGCTTGATTGAAATAAATCACCACAGCTACAGCTGAAACCACCAGCGATATCCACGCAATTGATATCAACCTCAGTTGCCGCGCTACTTTCTCTTTTTCTGTGGTTTGCTCAGCACCGACATCAGCATCGGCTTGCTTGTCGTTGGTTTTGCCACCAGACACCAGATCGCCAGCTCTAACTAGATTCTGATCAAGACTATCTTCGTCGTCCCTAGAGAGAAAATCGTCATCCATTCCCAACTCAGGGCCAATCTCCGCGATCCCTGCCACAGCCTTGCCGCAATGAGGGCAATCCTGGAGATCTGCACCGATAACCTGTGACTCGAAAAGTGAATCACATTCATTGCAGTGGTAATAACCCTCAATTAAATTACTCATTATTTAATGCTCAGCACATAGGGTTGTTAACCCTGCAAAGATAAGAAAACAACTCAAATTGCTGAATCATCAAACCAAGGACAATGCCGCCAAGGCTACATCCCCCTTCTCACCAGAGCCCACGCCCACCTGCAATCAAAATGCCTTTTTCTTGCTTGGCAGCTTCCTGCTTCCAGGGCCCTCAAAACCAGGCATGCGCTTACGGTATGAATGCATGCCCCCTATCTCACGCTTACTAAGCTCGCCATCACTATCGATATCTACGCGTTCAAACAGCTTTTTGCGACGTTGTTCCGGCCATTTACAAACCCATGGCATATGTGAGTATTCCTCGTAATCAAGGCCTCCACTTGCATTTTTATCATGGGTAATAAAATCTCCATCGGAATGATTAAATCTACGCGGCTTTGCATGGAGCTCAAACCACTCAATGCCATTGTTCTTATTTTGATCTAACCGGACAAACAGCTCAGCAGGCTTGAGCTTGTTTTCATTTGTCAATTTCATCAATTCAGAAAATTCCATGGCAGTCAACAGCCCGTCTTTATTGGTGTCGCATCGAGCAAATTCTCGGCGAGCAACCTTCATCCATTTGGGAGTGGCTGGGTAAAGCTCACGCATTTGCAGATAGCCATCTTTATCCTCATCGAGAAAATCAAATAATTGACGCTGCTTTCCGAGCTCCATATTTTGCAAGCGTTTGACACCTGCAAATTCGCTGAACGTTAATTGACGATCATTATCTATATCCACATCAGCGAATGCCTTCCCTCGCTCCTTACCAATAGCTCCCTGCTTCTGAGCGAACCTCAGTGTGCGTGTCTCCTTGGGCGGATGAGAGTCTTGCGGCGAAATCTCAACTGCACTCTCTACCGGTTCCTCTGGCTCCCCCTCTAGCGGCCCCGCTGCTGACACCTCAGAGAACAAAACGAACGAGACAAGTATCCGAAAGCTTAAATGTAGAGTGGTTAAGTTCATATGATATCCTGAAATCTGAGCCATGTTACCGAGAAATGATAAGATTGAAACACCCTAAAGGCGCAAGAGTTGTGAATGTAATGTATTTTTTTATTTCGTTTATCTGCATTATCAATGATAATTCATCAAGCAATGCACATCAGTGATATCATTAAACCCGAGGAACCCACTTTCTCATTTGAATTTTTTCCGCCGAAAAGCCGAGAGGCGTCTCATGCACTCTATGAGACGATCAAGGACTTATCAGAATATAAACCATCATTTGTAAGTGTTACTTATGGAGCGGGAGGCACGACCCGGGATCTCACCCACGACCTCGTCCTTAAAATCAAGGAAACCACGGACACTCCCCCTGTTCCTCATCTGACCTGTGTGTCTCATAGTGAGGAAGAAATCACATCTACCCTTGATCGATATGCGTCTGCCAATATAGGAAACATTTTGGCCCTCCGGGGCGACCCTCCGGCAAACAACAGCAGTTACGACCGCTCACAAGATGCCTTTCAACAGGCAGTGGACCTTGTGCGACATATCAAGTCTTTCAACGAATCAGGCAAACACCCAGACCCTCGAGGTTTTGGCATTGGTGTTGCGGCATTTCCCGAGGGGCACCCTGACACGCCCAACCGCTTGTTGGAAATGGACTATTTAAAGGCAAAGGTGGATGAGGGTGCTGATTACATATGCACTCAGCTCTTTTTTGATAATCATGACTTTTTTGATTTTCGTGATCGCTGTCAACTCGCAGGCATCAATATACCCATCATTGCTGGAATTATGCCCATTACCTCGGCCAAAGGAATCCACCGCATGGCAGAACTTGCCGCTGGTGCCCATTTCCCTGCGCGCCTCCTCAAAGCCCTCAAACGCGCTGGAGATGACAAAGAATCCGTGCAGCAGGTGGGTATTCAGCATGCTGCCGAGCAATGCGCAGGCCTCCTCGATCAAGGCGTAGATGGAATCCACTTCTACACCCTCAATCAAAGCAGGGCTACACGTGAAGTTTATTCACTTCTCGGCATGCGCTAGACGCCCAGGAAAGGAACGCCTAGGAAAGGAATAGCTGAGCCTTCTGACAGAAGCGCTGTTAATGAGGCTAACCTCAAAAAAAGCCCCCTCGAGTCCAGTGGACCCAGGAGGCTTTGATTTAAAGGTAAGTTATTAGCATCCGCAGCCGCCACCGCAGCAACCACCGCCCTCACCTTGCTCCATATCTTCTGGAGTAGGAGTGCGGCCAAGCTCAAGGGTCATGCCGATATATTTTGTAATGGTTTTCTGCAAGGTCTGAAGGCCTTGTTGAGCCTCCATGAAGTCACTGGCTACCTCATTAGAGAAAAGTGACTCACGGGCATCTTCAAATTCTTGGATTTCCTTATCGGCCAGCTCAACTCCGGCCTGCTGCTTCTGATTAAGCTCATCACCTCGCTCATGAAGCGACTGGTATTTAAGCTTGGCGTCATCATCAGCAAGAAAGCGCTCAACTTGTCCCTGAAGGGTAACGAACTCGATATCCTGTGCGATCGCATCACACAGCTCTTTTGTTTTGGACATCACATTAGATTCCTTAGCAATCATAGTCATGCACACCCTTATCCTCTGAAAACGGCCAATGCAACCCCTGAAGCTGGCATTTTTAAAAAAAAGAAAGTGGCGGTAAACCAAGCTCGCCGTTGCTAATAACGCGCTAGTGCTCAGAATTTTCTATTTGCTCCGTTGTAGCCACCAGATAAGCCATCACTGCAGCCTCATCTTCTTTGTTAAGACCAGCATTCCAAGCCATGCCCGGAACAATCGTGTGCCACTCATCTACCCGCATATTCTCAGGCAACTTAAATTCGTGGCACTGTGAGCAATGAACTTGAGAGAGCGCGTAGCCTTTACCTAAGGTATCCAGTGGCTGCCCAGATTTATGGGCCATTTCGGCATTAGGCACTGGCATTTCAACGTAATTCTGAGTTGGGGTGCAGGCCTGAAAGGCAAAGCCCAAATAGATTATAAATGCGGTAAACGCTCCCCATTGCGTAAATCTAATATTTTTTAACATCCTGTGTGAATTTTAGCACAGCCAAGCAGCGATACCAATCACCATCTTACTGCTTGCTAGGACAATATTGAGCTTACAGAATCGGCCTATGAGTAAGTTCACAGCAACAGTGCTTTTTGCGTTGGCCATCATGACGGCTTTCTTGGTGTGGTGGTTTAGCCCCAGCCAGGTCGTTAAACGCCAGACCAACACGGTCATTAAATGTCTCGATATACCAGAAACTGCCACGAAAACTTACCGAGCATTAAAAACCACCAGCTTTTCAAATCTTCTAGCCAATACGGTTACATGCCATGTAGATATCGCCAATTATCAAAGAGACCTCGGCCACGCTCAACTGGTAGAAAGCCACCAGCTTTATGCATACCATGTGGACTGGGCCTCAGCAAAAGCCAGTAATATCAGAGTAAGCATTATCGATGACCAACATGCAACTACGCAGGCTGACCTCAACTTCACAATCAGCTCAAAGAAAATGGCTGCATCCAGTGAAATAATCGCACTTAGCTTAAGCTGGCAAAAAAACGATGCCGGCAAATGGCAGCTTACCAAAGTCGAAATGATCGGCGATATGGTTGGCAGTATGTAATGCTCACAAAGATAGCGCAATCAGACCGCCTACCAGTCTGAGTTGAATCCGCGAGTGTCGATGTGCACAAAGCCACCGTAAGTGCCTACACCACCCTCGAAGGTGCGCTTTCTATCACGCAAAAAACGAGCAACACTAGAGACCTGTCTTGATCCAGCTCCGTGGAATACAACATCAACGGCTTGGTTGAATTGGTGGAAAGAACGGGGATGCCCCCTCACCGCAGCATTGTAGCGAGGGCTCCTGTATGCTGAATAGATTGCCTTCACAGGCAGCGAAAGTTCCTTAGACATGCGGTCAATCACCTTTAGCGTGGGACCCATTTTTTTCCACAGGTTTTTAGGCGGTAGGCTATTAACTACATTTCCTCGCGTTTTAAAATGGGGAGCTAAAATCATACGCGGTGTGACGTTGCGAAGACGCAAACCCTTCACGTAATTAGCATAGCGATTCACATCATCACCTTTAAGCCTTACCCATGATTCTGGAATGCCCGCAACCGGCTTACTCGAATAATAGCCAAACCATCCCGCCGATGCTTTGTCTGCCCCGAGAACTAAGCCTGCCGCGGCAGCCCCAGAAAGACCAAGAAATTTTCTACGTGGCAATAGAGGTGACCCTTGAGTGCCGCTTGCGGGGTAGCCATCCGCATCGAGTATATAGCTATGGTGGTTATTATTATCAGATTTCATTGAAAACATATAAGGTAACTAATCTCACGTATTTTAACTCAATATCATTTATAGACAATAAAAACTTAAGATGTATTAACTATAATGAATGTTGAAATGTATAAAGCTGAGCGGGGCTATGAAGCCCCTATTTGGTGGAGCTGGCAGCAGCATTCATGCGCTGCCTCACGGCCTCATAGAGGCATACCCCTGTAGCAACGCTGACATTTAAACATTCAACTTTACCCACCATGGGGATCTTAAGTAAAAAATCGCAGTTATCTTCTGTAAGGCGACGCATACCGCTACCCTCAGCCCCCATGACAATCGCCAAGGGGCCTGTTAAGCTTGTATCGTAGAGAGTGCTCTCCCCAAGATCACTTGTACCTACCATCCACACCCCGAGCTCCTTGAGCTTCTTCATGCTTCGAGATAGATTGGTGACCCTAAAAAACGGCACCCTATCTGCAGCGCCTACTGAGACACGCCGCACTGTATCGGTGACCCCGGCCGACTTGTCTTTTGGCGCAATCACTGCTGTGACTCCAGCTCCGTCAGCAGTTCTCAAAATAGCACCTAGGTTATGAGGATCTTGCACACAATCCAATATGAGCAGAAAAGGATCCGTTTGCTCAGCGAGTAGATCGTAAAGATCCTCCTCAGACTTTACTTTGGACCGGCCTCGATCATGACCGCCACGCACATGTTTATTTTCTCGCGCAGCTCCCTCTCTGTTGTTCCTTCTCATATTATATTATAGCTCTTGCTCAATTTCTTTGAGCTCTAGGAAAAGCCTATTCCATTGTTCAAGATTTGGTTGAAGCTCTAATTTTGCATCAGCAATATGCCTACGCACAGTCTCTAGCAACCGTCTGTATTCGATGTAGAGATCACGCACACCATGTCGATAATCAGAGCCGAGAGCATCAACAAACTGACTTTGAGAATTCATCAGTTGATCGATAAAACCGGCAATCACCTGCTTTCTGCTTCGATATGTCTGAACGATAAAAACCAGCATGGAAATAGCCCCTCCAGCAAGACAAGCCAGCGCTGGATATGGATACATGCCCAATCGCAAGGAACCAGCAACACCCGCGCACAACAGCAGGACCAGGCACATGTAGATCCATATTTTCAGTTTTGACCTCCTCACGCTCAGACGCATATCGAGCCCCCCTCTAATTTTCAAATTGATCACCGCCTGCTTAGCTGCCAGCCCCATTTTTCTGGTGAAGCGCTTTTTAGTTTCAGCAAAAACACCATTCAACTCCTCAAAATCATCAAGGGTGATTTCTAACTTTTCCTTCACCCGGGGACGCACTGTTTGCCAGTGATCCCTGCATTCCCCAATCAACATGTCAGCATCTTGATCTGACTGTTGCTCGACTGCCTCTTGAACAGAATCAACCAGTGAGCGAACGACCAGTTGAGGAAGATCATCTGCTACGAACAAACTTTTCAATGTTCCCCATACCCCTGTTTTGCAGCGCATGAGTTTTTTACTGCGCTCCCCTTGGTCTGCATAAACGTCCCTCATTGCGGAAAATTTAGAGGCCACATCTGATGACTGCCTCTCTCGATTTTTGTCGATCTCATTTTCCAGATCATTGAGGAAGCCTTCATTTTCGTCCAGCAACCGAGTGCGACGCTCAATCATGTCTTCAGCACTTCGCAGAACCTTGCCCGCTGCATCGCGAACCTCCCCTAACACTTCACGACGGGCTGGCGAACTAGCAACCACTTCCGAGATGTATTTTTCAAGGTTGGGATAACCACTTTCGTGCCATAGGCTCTCACCAAATGGCGTTTCCAATTTTGCCTGTATGGCAAGCTTTCCAGATACTGGATAAATAGGTAGTGCCCGACCAATTCGTTTGCGGCAGAGATCACGCATGTGACCGAGGATAACATCCAAGTCTGCCTCTTCGCGAAGATCGGCCTGCTGCAGGATAAAGATCGACTTTTCAATCATATCATCCTTCTGCTTGCTGATAAAATCCCATGTGGAAGCGCCCCAGGGATTGCTGGCGGGGAAAACCCAAAAAATAAGATCGGAGACTGGCAGAAATCGATCCGTGATCGCTTGATGCCCCTGCACGACGGAATTTGTGCCGGGCGTGTCTACAAGATTGAAATCCATCAAAAAGTCAATAGGACGAAAACGCTCCTCTAAAATAGGGGTCACTTCCTCATCACGACCCTCATCACCATATCGATACCATTGCACCCGGTCAGTCTCTGGCAGCACGTTGGTTTTACATATGTTTTCGCCAAACAAGCCATTAAGCAGTGACGACTTCCCCGCGTTCACCTCTCCACAAACGACAAACAAAAACGGGTTCTTGAGCCCCTTGGTGATATCATTTTGCTCAAGAGGCGTTTTCTCAGCATCTGTTTTTTCAGCTAACGCCAATACCCTCACCACAACGTCGGTAAGACGTTTGCGAGTGGTGAAATAATCCCCGAACATGGTGGCAGCTATTAAGGGTGGCTGGATGCAAAATGCAACACTACTTAAACCGACTGTCGCCTTTGAGCATATTTAAGCTCATTGCTTAATGGCGGGCACCCTGACGAAGGTAAGCGATTCTGACCCATCTTGCTTTACCCCGCCTGCAACAGCCTTGGACTGAGCTGGTTTTTTTGTGGAGACATCACTTGAGGAAGAATTTAGCGTTAGCAGCTGAGAAACCGTGACGAACTGAAAACCACGTTTCAATAAACCGTCCAGAGTAGCAGGCATAGCATCTACGGTAGGTTTGTGAAGGTCATGCGCCAGCACAATTGAACCGTTCATCGTCTTGTCTAGTATTCTAGATGTCACGACGGAAACCCCAGGGCGCGTCCAATCCCTCGGGTCAACATTCCACATGATCGTGGGATAGCCATACTCTTTATATATCCAAGCCCTTTGGCTTTCGCGAAGGGCTCCATACGGAGGACGCATCGTACGCGGCTTGACCCCACAGGCTGAAATAATGACATTGCGGGTGCGGTCCATCTCCGAGCGTATCGAAGCATTGCTCAGGCCTGTGAGATTGCGGTGAGTCCAGGTGTGATTGCCAATTTCATGCCCCTCCGCCACCATGCGCCTCACGATATGGGGATACATATCCACGCTGCGTCCAATCACATAGAAAGTGGCCTTGATATTGCGTTCACGCAGCATATCGAGCAGTCTGGGCGTATTTTTCGGGTGAGGTCCGTCATCAAAGGTCATCGCTATGTATGGCAGGTCCGTGCGACCACGACGGTGGCTAATGCCTATATCTGAGGGGAATTGGCTGGGCAAATTGATGTCCGGATTTCGCAAACCCGATCCAAATAGTGAGGGAGAGCGATGGCCAGCATTGAATTTCGTTTTTCTGGATTTGTCATTGGCTGAGCATGCCACCAGCATCATAAGACCTGACAAGGTCATGAGGAAAAAGGGGTGTCGAGGAACGATCATGGTCTAAATATTGGAGAAATAAGTTAAGGGGCTGAGCATTGAAAAACTAAATACAGACACGGAACAAAATGTCCACACAGCTAACAACAAGCCAACAACAGCAAAGTCTGATTACATTACACCATGAATAGTAACTTGGGAAGCGACTTATTTGACCGGCATTCCCTTTTATCCTGATTGAACTCGGCAAGCATTGAAGACAAAAAAGCATAGTAAATTTGACCCAATGGCTGCCTGTGCTTCGCAAATAATTTCCACATTTCGCTATTGCAAAGTGCAACAAGTCATCGTAATTAACGCGCGTCGGGAGTGTTTGCTGTATTTCAAAAAGCATCTCAACACAACAGCCCTATAGTGTAATTGGTAACACACCGGATTTTGATTCCGCATTTCCAGGTTCGATTCCTGGTAGGGCTACTTCCCCACCGC
>CAWVVN010000043.1:0-15405 GCA_963933605.1 uncultured Verrucomicrobiales bacterium | reverse complement strand
ACGGCATCAGCAAAGACAGTCCGGCCAGGATTCGGGGCTTAGTGGAAACCATCGTCACCGATCAACCCAATGCCCATCTCATCGTGGCGCAGATTACACCCTATGTGGATACACAGTTGGCCAAGAACAAGCTGGTCTATGATTATAACGTCTACATTCGCGATACGCTTGTTCCCGAGTTTGCAAACAAGGGACACAAGCTCAGCACGGTTGACATGTATTCACTTTTCCTGACGAACCCTAACGACTATGAGTCTGCAGTCGCTCCGGGCAAGCACTCTAACAACTTCAATCACCCCTTTAATAAAGAGTATGACCTGATGGCGGACCGCTGGTTTGTCGCCATGGAGGCACTTAAGCTTGAAGAACGCTCAAAGCGGTAACTGAAATAACATTGGGAACTCAAGCAGCAGGCGAGGCAAACATCTGGCTAGCCGTCTGTGGATAGCTCCGCACGATTTCGATACTTGCTAGGGGAGAGCCCGGTGGCGGTCTTGAAATAGCGGGAAAAGTAAAAGGGGCTCTCGAAGCCGGAGGACTGTGCGATGTCGTTAACGCTTAGGCTGGAGTTGTCCAGTAGCTGCTTGGCATTGCGCAGCTTGGCCGCCAGTTGGTATTGGTGTGGTGCCAGGCCGGTATACTGCTTGAAATGCCTGCGAAAGCTTGAGTAGCTTTGTCCCATGGATTCGGCGTAGGCTTCGAAATCAATGGACTCCTTAAAATGTTCCGCGATATGCAGGCAGGCTGACTCGATGTCGTCATTGATGGCGGAGTCGGCATGGCTGGCAACATGGAGACGGGTGATGATTTCTTGCGCGGTGATGGCCATGATGCGGCGAAATCCCGCCGTGCCAGATTGGGAAGTCGTGCGCAGCTTTTCAAAGAGGCCGAACAGCTCGGATTGAATACCCAGCTGAAGTACGGGATGTGCCGGATCGAAGTAGTGCTCCATGATGCGACGAGCCATATCCCCGTTAAAGCCAAACCATTGTTCATTCCAACCAGTTTCCGGGTCCGGGCTGTACTTGTGGCGAACACCTGGGAAGAGCAGAAAAGCCATGCCTTTGTTGATCTCAATGGTGCCGGTGATGCTCGACCAAAAAGTGCCCCGGCCGCGGGTGATATAAACAAGCTGATATTCGTCCAGGAGTCTGCCCTTCGTGCTGGTGAATGAGAATTCTGTCGGGTGCTGCCAAGGGGGGTAGAGCATGCCGGGCTCGATATGTGTCCAGCCAAAGTCGGTGATAGAGAAGCCAATCACCTGGTCATACTGACTAGGCGGCAGATATTGAAAAAAGCCTTCGGGTTGCTCGGCTTGCATGGCTTCGGGCATTGATCTGAGGATTTATGGTTTGATCAAAATGTGCATTGATCCCGCGGGCGTCGTTTGTCTGCCCCTGTGTTTTACTTGAGGGGCTTATCAGGCGAGTCCAAAAGCAAAAAAATCGTAAAGGCAGGTGCTTTATAGCTATATCATAGCAAATCCTCGCCTCTTTGTCGAATCAAATTTTGAGCTTCATCTTAGTGCTGGCTTTTTGAGAGCGCAAATGCAAAGGCTGAGCAGCTCTTATTGTCTCTGATCATTATGTGCATTTAAGGCTGAAATCACCTGTGCAATCTAAGCTCCGATATTTTAGGGTTTGGTGTTCCCGTGTCGGCTTTGGCCGCCACCTGAACCTCTTGCTGCGTGGCGTGGCTTTACTACCCGGCGATTTTGCGCGTCTAACGCTGGCCGTGGCGGAAAGCGGCTGGAGTTTCACCGGTGACGGTGCGGAATCGGCGGACGCGTGCCCCCCCCCCTAGCGGTCGGGTAATTCGGTCGGGGCACCAAACACATCCAACTCGCGCCAGACAAAGGCGTTGTCGACGGAACCCGCCACGTGGCTGGCGGTGAATTTGATCGACTCGATCCCGCTGGCCAGGACACCGCTTTTACCCCTGAGGACGACCTTGGTTGCGCCACCGCCGTCGATACGGTGATAGGTGATGGCGGATGAATGATGGCGGATCGCTGACCGCATAAAAAGGTAGGAATTTCGCGCCCAGACCGAAAGAACTGTTAACTATTGTACGTAATGATTAGACTAGTAACCACTTCGCATCAATGTCCACTTCGCCTCAAACCAACACTCATGAAAAGCTTTTTGCCTAAGCTCTTACTGCCGTCTTTGCTCTTAGCATTTCCAGCTGCGTCGTTGGCTGAAGTTGATTTTGCGCATCAGGTGATGCCGGTGTTACAGGAACATTGCGCGGAGTGTCACACGGGTAAAAAGAAAAAAGGCGGGCTCGCGATGAATACGCGAGCTGAACTACTCGAAGGGTCGGAGTTTGGAGATGTGGTGACTCCCGGCGATGCGGCTGACAGCTTGATGATTGAGCTCATTCACTCCACGGACGATGATGAATGGATGCCACCCAAGGGCCCCCGCTTGAACCCGCAGGAGATCGCGATTCTGGAGAAATGGATCAACGAGGGAATGAAGTGGGATGAATCTATTCGTCTTGGTAAGTCAGCATGGCAGCCGCCCTTAAAGCCTCGTCAGGTTAAGTTGCCCGCCGCGCAACAAGGCCGCGAGCACCCGATAGACCGGATCCTTGATGCTGATATGAAGAAGCGTGAGCAGTCACCTCCTGTTGCCGCTACCGATGCCGCTTTCATTCGCAGAGCGACACTGGATGTGCACGGGCTTTTGCCCACCCCTGATGAACTCGCTTTATTTCTTGCAGACACCGAGCCCAAGAAACGAGAGAGCCATGTCCGTAAACTCCTCGCCAACGATGTGTCCTACGCGGACCACTGGCTCACCATGTGGAATGACCTCCTGCGTAACGACTATACCGGCACGGGTTATATCACTAAGGGGCGCCAACAAATTACCGGATGGCTCTACCAAGCACTCAAGGAAAATAAACCTTACGATCAGTTTGTGCGCGAGTTGATTGCCCCCACGCCGGAGTCTGCAGGTTTCATCAATGGCATCAAGTGGCGCGGAGATGTGAACGCAAGCCAGACTCGCGAGATTCAGTTCTCTCAAAATATCTCCCAGGTGTTTCTTGGTATTAATATGAAGTGTGCCAGCTGCCATGACAGCTTTATTGACAACTGGAAACTGGAGGAAGCCTATAACCTTGCGGCGATTTTTTCTGATAAGCCTCTGGAGCTGAATCGCTGTGACAAACCGACAGGAAAGATGGCCAAGCCCAAATGGATTTTCCCTGAGCTTGGCGACATTGATCCGAAGGCACCCAAGGAAGAGCGGCTTAAGCAGCTGGCTGGCTTGATGACTCACCCAGAAAACGGGCGCCTAACTCGGACCGTGGTCAATCGCATCTGGGAGCGTTTGATGGGGCGTGGTATTGTTCATCCCGTAGATGCGATGGATGCTGAGCCTTGGAACGAGGACCTGCTTGATTATCTCGCCTGCCGATTTGCTGAAGATGGCTATGATTTGCGCAGCTTTATCGGGTTTGTGATGAGCTCGAAGGCCTATCAGTCCCGCAGTGTCATTCTCAAAAAGGAGCCGGGTGAGGACTACCGCTACGCTGGTCCACTTGCCAAGCGCATGACCGCGGAGCAGTTTGTTGATTCCGTCTGGCAAGTGCTGGGGGCTCATCCCAAGAAGGCCACAGCCAAGGTCGATCGTAAGCCCAAAGACCCCGCAGCGAAATCATTGCCGGTCCGAGTTTCCTTGGTTAAAAGCGACTTTTTGACCCGTTCACTGGGTCGCCCGAACCGAGACCAGGTAGTGACCACTCGGCCGCGTGACCTGACTACCCTTCAGGCTATTGACTTGGCGAATGGGGACCAGCTGGCTGGGTATCTGAGCATGGGCGCCAAGGCACTTCAGCAGAAGGGCATGGGTGCCCAGGAACTCATAGATTGGTTGTATCGCCACAGCTTGTCACGACCACTCGCCTCCGGAGAACAGAAGGTTCTCGAGGAGATCATAAACGTCAATACCGCAGCAGATGCCTCTGGGCAGGCCCACGCCATTGAGGACCTACTCTGGCTTGTTTTTATGCAGCCCGAGTTTCAAATCATCCGCTAAGGACCATCCATCCCTCAATCTATTCCTGACCCGCTCCTTCAATCGCTCCCCGACTGATTATCATGACCACTCCCGAAGAACACCTTGCCCGCCGCGACTTCCTGAAAAAACTCAGTGCGGCCTCCCTTGCTGCGCTCGCCACCGGAGGCACACCTAGCTGGGGTGAATCAAATAGCGAGATCCCGACCCATCCTGAAGCCAAAGCGGACTCCTGCATTCTCATCTGGCTCGCCGGAGGTATGGCAGCGCCTGACACCTTTGACCCGAAGCGCTATCTGCCTTTTGAGAAGGGCCTGGATGTAAACAAAATCCTGAGCACCTTTCCCGCGATTGATACCTCAGTGGACCACATCAAGATCAGTGAAGGGCTGGAGAACATCGCCAAAGTCATGGATCGCGGCACCTTGATCCGCTCCGCTGTGCAGCCGGACCTCGGACACATCCTTCACTCTCGCCACCAGTATCACTGGCACACTGGCTACGTGCCACCGCTCACTGTCGCGGCCCCTCACATCGGTGCCTGGATGGCCAAGGTACTCGGCCCCAAAAACCCAGTCATGCCGCCCTTCATCAACATCGGCCAGCGTCTTGAAGGCGTGGGGGAGAAAGAAGAGCTCAAGGCCTTCACCACCGGAGGATTTTTTGGTAGCGAGTATGGTCCGATGAACCTTCCCTTCCCGCAGGATGCCGTTCGCTCTGTGCAGCCGCCCAAGGGTATGGAGCCCGGCCGCTTTGCTAACCGCTACAAACATTACCGCAAGCTTATCGACCAGAACCCGAATCGTGAGCTGATCAGTGACTTCCAACAGGAGTCCATGCTGCGCTCCATGGATGCCGCGCACCTCTTGTTGAAGTCAGAGGAAAAAAAGGCCTTTGATCTCACCCTTGAGGCCAAGGAGTCACGCGAGCGCTACGGTGAGGGCCGCTTTGGCCAAGGCTGCCTGCTGGCGCGCCGTCTGGTGGAGGAGGGCGCCCGCTTTGTCGAGGTGACCACCGAGTATATCCCATTTAAGAACTGGGATACCCATGAAAACGGCCACACCACAGCGAAGCGGCTCAAGCAGGAAGTAGATCAGCCCATTGCCCAGCTCATCCGCGATTTGGAAGAGCGGGGCATCCTTGACCGCACCCTGGTCATCGTAGCCAGTGAGTTCAGCCGTGACATGATGATCGAAGGCGTGCCCGGCTCCAATGCCAAGGACCAGTCCAGGGCCCGGGCTGAGAAGCTTCAGGAGATGAAACATTACGGACTTCACCGCCACTTTACAGGTGGCACCACTGTTGCCATGTTTGGTGGTGGCGTCAAAAAAGGACACGTCTATGGAAAAACAGCCGACGAACGCCCGCTTGTCGCCGTTGAGAACCCCGTCTGCATGGAAGACCTGCACGCCACCATTTTCACCGCCATGGGCATCAGTCCCAAGACCGCTTATGATGTCGAGAAACGGCCCTTCTTTGCCACAAAGGACGGCCATGGCAAAGCCGTCATGGATATATTTGCTTAATAGAACGATTGACTTTGCCGATGGCGTCGCGATGAATTGAGTGGTAATTTGGCATAGTCCCACCACTCACATTGTAACCGTTATTCGCATGAGCAAAGACAAGCAGGAATTTACCGATCAGCTGCGCGCAGGACAACTGCAGCAGTTGTTTGACTATCTGCCAGGCATTTATTTCGTGGTGAAAGACCGCCATGGTCGGGTGATGATGGCCAACGAACTGGCGGTTCGTCTTTGTGGTTTTGAGCATGAGGATGAGATGGTCGGCAAGCTGGATCACGATATTTTCTCGGCAGATCGGGCCGATGCCTATGTGGAGGATGATCGGCGTGTTTTTGAAACGGGTGAAAGCGTTTTGGACCGCGTTGAATTGGCACCTGACCCGAACAATTCGATCAACTGGTTTGTCACCACAAAGATCCCGCTTTACTCACACGATGGGCAAGTGATTGGCCTGGCCTGCATTGCGCGCAGCATGGATGATGCCTCTGAAAAGCTGCGCCCCTACATGGAGATGAACGAGGTGCTTGAACACGTTCGTGCGCACTATGCCGAGCCCATCAAAACCGAGGATCTGGCAGCCGTGGCACACCTCTCGCCGAGCCAGTTCGAGCGGCGCTTCAAAAAGGTGTTCCAGATTTCGCCGAGCCAGCACATTCTCAACGTGCGCATACGTGCTGTTTGCAATCTGCTCTCCGGCACCAACGACACCATCTCATCCATTGCTATTGATTGCGGTTTTTATGATCACAGCCACCTCAGCCGCAACTTTCAGAAAGCGGTTGGCATCTCGCCAAGTGAATTCCGCAGCCAAGGTCTTAAGAATCCGCAGTCATTTTGTGTAAAACTATAGTCATAATGTGCATTTACGTACCTTGCGGCATGGTCTAGGTTGCTTAACTTTCAGGACACAATGCCATTTGTGGCATGGATCAAGATGGGTTAAGCAGGCTAGTAGATAAGTGGATTAACCCGATAGAAGCTAAACAACATAGACGTAATCATTACGATGCGAATTTCAGGATCATACAGGGCTTATTGCCTTATACTTGCAGCCACGGCGAGCATTGGCTGCATCGGCCTTATCGATACCAGCCGAGCTGCTGAGGCTGAGCCGCTGAACTTCAGCCGCGACATCCGCCCGATCCTCTCGGCGAAGTGCTTTGCCTGTCATGGGCCCGATTCTCAGGACCGTGATGCAGACTACCGCATGGATACCAAGGAAGGTGCCTTTGCCGATCTTGGTGGTTATCATGCCATTATCCCGGGCGATCCTGAAAATAGCGAGATCATCAAGCGCGTCATCAGCGATGATGAGGACAAGCTGATGCCGCCGCCCAAGCACAAAAAACCGATCACGCCGGAGGAAATCGCCTTGCTCAAAAGGTGGATTGCGGAGGGAGCCCCCTACACCGGGCACTGGGCCTATGAGCCAGTTAAACGCCCCGAGCTACCTAAAGATGCGGCTCTCTCTGGCAGTGATCATCCCATTGATCAATTTATTGCGACACGGCTGCAGAAAAAAGGCATGGGCTTTTCGCCACCCGCATCGCCGGAGACCTTGGTGCGTCGCCTCCATCTTGACCTCACCGGTACTCCACCCAGCTTGGAGGAAGTTGATGCCTTTGTGGCCGACCCTGAGACGAGTTACAACGCCACCATCGACAGGTTATTGGGCAGTGACGCCTTTGCTGAGCGGCTCACGCTCGACTGGCTGGACGTGGCGCGTTACGCAGACACCAATGGCTACTCGGTGGATGACCACCGTGAGATGTGGGCATGGCGGGATTGGGTGATTCAGGCTTTCAAAAACAACATGCCTTATGACCAGTTTATCCGTGAGCAGGTAGCAGGGGATCTGATGCCGGAGGCTAGCGTGCAGCAGAAGGTGGCCACTGGTTTCCTGCGCAATAGCATGAACACTCACGAGGGCGGAACCATCCCTGAGGAGTATCGTGTTTCTTCCATCGCCGACAAGATCGACACCGTCAGCACCGCATTTCTCGGGCTCACCGTGAAGTGTGCTCAGTGCCACGATCACAAGTACGACCCGATCTCACAAAAAGACTACTACCGCTTTTTTGCCTTCTTTAACCACTCTAGTGAGCCCGGTATGGGAGCGGGTGGTGGTGGCAACACCAACCCAGTCATGCAGGTGGAGCCCTTTCTGCAGGACAAAAATCTTTTCAAGGAAGACTGCCAGAAACGCATCGATATGCTCGAGCAGCACCGGCTTTTCCCTGAGACATTTCTTGGTAAAGCCCGCAAGCAGTGGGAGGCCTCCGTGCTGGCAAAGCCGCAAACTCTCAGAATCGGCTCTATCTTCCCCGTGCACACGGCAGCCCAGCTTAACGCGCAGTTCAATAAAGATCCCAAGCTCAAGGAACAAAACCCTTCCTGGATCTGGATCAACAAAGAAGGCAAGGGCCATACCTTCACCCACTTCCGCAGGACCTTCAAGCTCGCCAAGGTACCCAAGTCGGTTCAGCTCTTCGTCAGCTGTGACAACGAGGCTGACATCTGGATTAATAATCACAAGGTGGATGGCAACAAAGACTGGCGTGAGCCCAACGTGATCAATATCACACCACAGCTCAGGAGAGGAAATAACATCATCGCTATCAGAGGCAAGGACTGGGAGTTTGGAGCCGGGCTGGCGGCACTTTTTGCCTACATGCATTCCTCAGACGGCAATCACATCGTCACCGACAGTAACTGGCAGGCCTCGGTCAAAGTATCCGACAAATGGCAAAAGGAGCCGAAAGTCGAGGGCTTCACTCCAGCGGTAGTCGTGCAGCCCCTGGGCTCCGGGCCATGGGGGGACGTGTTTGCCAGATACCAGGGGCTGAGAGCCCAGAACAAAGAGCCCATCCTCGCGGAGCTGAGGAAGCCGGATCATCTGCGTGATCCTGTCAAGCAACGACAAATTATCAACAGCTTCGGACTGGATAACCCCGATATGAACCTGCTCTCGCGCAACATTAATGCGGAGATTGGTGTGCTCTTGCGCAACATGAACTCCGGCAAAATCAGTGTCATGATCATGGACGAGGCCAAGCCGGACCGTAAGACCCACATCCTCGACCGTGGCGAGTATGGCAAACCACTTGAAGAGGTTACCGGCGGAGTGCCCGCTTCCCTCGGCGAGCTGCCGGAGGGCATCAAACCTAACCGTCTCGCCCTAGCTAACTGGTTGGTTGAGCCATCCAACCCGCTCACCGCCCGAGTGATTGTCAATCGTTACTGGCAGATGATTTTTGGCACTGGTCTTGTCAAAACCGCAGAAGACTTTGGTTCCCAAGGTGAGTGGCCATCGCACCCGGAGTTGATTGACTGGCTGGCTGCCGAGTTTGTTGCCAGTGGCTGGGACCTGCGCAAGCTCGCCAAGCTCATGCTTAGCTCACAGACCTACCGCCAATCATCACGCACCACCGCAGATCTTCAAGAGCAAGACCCCTACAACCGCCTGCTGGCTCGTGCTCCGAGATTCCGTTTGCCCGCTGAGCACGTTCGTGACAACGCGCTCGCCATTGGTGGCTTGCTCAACCCGCGGATGGGTGGGCCGAGCTCCTTCCCAACCCAGCCACACGGTCTGTGGAAGCAGATCAGCTTTTATGCCCACGGCCGTTGGACAGCCTCGCAGTTTTATCCAGACACCAATAAAGATGGTTACCGGCGCAGCATGTATCACTTCTGGAAGCGCACCATGGCACCACCGATGATGACCACCTTTGACGCGGTTAATCGTGAGACCTGTTCCGCTCGCCGCTCGCTCACCAACACACCGCTGCAGTCGCTCGCCTTGCTCAATGCTCCACAATACAGTGAGGCCGCCTATGGGCTCGCCCAGCGCATGATCAAGGCAGGTAACGAGCTCGATGGTCAGCTTGAACAAGGCTTCCGCCTCGCCACCGCACGTCAGCCCTCAAGCAAGGAACTAGAGCTTCTCAAGTCCTCATACGAGGAGCAGGTCAGCTACTTCGGCCAGTCGCCGGACAAGCGGGACGGTTACCTGAGCTATGGCCGAGCTCCTCTGGCCCAGTTTACCAAGATGAGTGATGATCAGAAAAACAAAACCGCGGCCCTAACCGCAGTGGCCGCACTCATTCTCAATCTGGATGAAACCATCACCCGTGAATAATTTTCCAGTATCATTTCCCAGCAGCTTCTTTCTAACTAACGATCAGCATCCCAATGAACATAGAGGACTATAAAAACTTTAACCGCGAGATCAGCCGCCGCACCTTTCTGCAGCGCTCCTCCGGAGGGCTGGGTGGCATTGCCTTGGGATCTTTGTTGGGCTCAAATAAGCTTTTTGGTGCGTCCAATACAGCGGCGCAGTACAAGGGTCTTGGCATGCCCGGCTTGCCGCATTTTCCAGCCAAGGCCAAACGTGTTATCTACCTGTTTATGTCCGGCGGGCCATCCCACTTAGATCTTTTTGACTACAAGCCGGAGCTCAAAAAACGGCAAGGTGACGACCTGCCCGATAGCGTCCGTGGCGAGCAGCGCCTCACCGGCATGACCGCCAACCAGAAGAACTTCCCGATGTTTGGCTCACTCGGGAACTTCGCCCAGCACGGTAAGAGCGGCACCTGGATGAGTGACCTCTTACCCTATACTTCCAAGGTGGTTGATGACATCGCAGTGCTTCGCTCCATGCATACTGAGGCCATCAACCACGACCCAGGTATCACCTTAATTAACACCGGCTCGCAAATACCGGGCCAGCCAAGTGCGGGTGCCTGGGCCAGCTACGGTTTAGGCAGCACTAACCAGAACATGCCGGCCTACGTTGTGCTGCTCTCTCAGGGAAATGGCAAGAACCCAGGACAGCCGATTTTCTCCCGCCTCTGGGGTAGTGGCTTCCTTCCTTCCAGTCATCAGGGCGTGATGCTGCGCAGTGGTGATGATCCTGTGCTCTACCTCAACAACCCTCCCGGTATCACCCGTGAGAATCGCCGCGCCCAGCTGGACAAAATTGCAGCGATCAATGAAATGAAATATGACTACCAAGGTGACCCAGAGATCGCCACCCGTATTTCCCAGTATGAAATGGCCTTCCGCATGCAGGCCGCCGCTCCTGAAATCGCCGACCTTTCTGATGAGCCGCAGAGCACCTTTGACCTCTATGGTGAGGATGCCAGAGAGCCCGGCACCTTTGCCTATAACTGCCTACTCTCCCGCCGCATGGCAGAGCGCGGCGTGCGCTTCTCCCAGCTCTTTCACCGTGGCTGGGATCAGCACAATACGCTCGATAAAAACCTGCGCGCTCAGTGCAAGGATACCGACCAAGCATCGGCCGCTCTGGTCACTGACCTCAAGCAGCGCGGCATGTTAGACGATACCCTCGTTATCTGGGGCGGTGAATTTGGCCGCACCGCCTACAGTCAGGGATCCCTCGGAAGTGGCAGGGACCACCACGGCCGCTGCTTTAGTATGTGGATGGCCGGTGGCGGTATTAAAGGAGGCACGACCTACGGCGAGACCGATGACTTCGGCTACAACATCGTTAAGGACCCCGCGCACATCCGCGATCTTAATGCCACCATGCTCCATTGCCTTGGCATTGATCACGAACGCTTCACTTTCCCTTTCCAAGGCCTCGATCAGCGCCTCACCGGAGTCGAGCACGCGCATGTGATCAAAGGAGTGCTGAGCTAGCCTGCGCTCGCGCAGGCTAGAATGGTGAATAGAGAATAGTGAATGTTGAATTGACCGCCTCCTGCGGCGAAGCGGCTGTTGCTGGACAAAAAAGTTGTACTTTGCAAAAGCAAACATGAACAAATCAAGGGTGCTAGGTCACATCATCAGTACCTTGATAAGCTGTCTTTAATGCTGGACGGTGTCCGGCTCTAAGCTCATGTTAGCATTGCTGTTTGTTTATTGAACAGGGTCTTGGCACGGACCCATCAGAGCTAAGCTTGCCTTACGCTTTAGCCGTGGGCATCCAACTTACATCCCATGAAATCATTCCCCAAAGGTTTTCTGCTTCTGCTTATCATCGGGCTTACCAGTTGCGGGGGGCATCTTGACCTTGCTAAGTGGTCAGCGCGCCAATGTTACCGTGATCTTGAGCACAGCTTGGCAGAACCAGATCGCCCTGAGTTGCAGGCACTCGAGGGACTAATCAAGCAGGCTATCAAGCTCAGTAGCAACAACCCGGGTGCGGCCCTTGATCTCTATCTCGAGGTTGCCGAGCGCACCTTTGAGATGTCTACTGGAAGTTGTGACGAAGCTCTGATTTACCGCCACGCCGTTGGCCATGCTGTAGTTTTGCTTCATGCGCAAGGTAGCGACGCGTCCGCCAAACCAAGCCGCTACTCTGTCAGCTACGCAAAAGGCCAAAACTATTTAGACCCATCCCAGTTTGACTCAATTATATTCACCGACTCGTCCGATGCTAGAAACATAGAGGTGATCGAGCAGAAGGGCGTGGGTGCTCCTCTCGTTTGCCATATTGAATTTTCTGAGAGCAAAAAAGAAAACCATCCCTTCCTGCATCCTGTCGGCATTGATGCCGCTGCTACCGCGCTTGTGGACTTCCCCTCAGAAGGTCATGCCCGCATTATGCTCTGCAACACACGCCGTAGCGACAGGGTTTATTTCCGAGGAGCGAGCCGCACGCTGGCGGCAAACTTTACCACCCCCATAGCCGCTACCACCCTGAGGCAACAAACCAAAAGACTTGGATGGAAAGGTATCCGTAATCCTGCTGAGTTCATCGACGAAATGGGGCTCTATAGTATTGAGATTATTGACCCTACCAAAATTCCTGTGGTCGTCACACACGGACTTGGCTCTAGGCCAGCCACCTGGGTAATACCCTATAATGAGCTACTTGGGGAAAAGTGGTTTCGAGAGAACTACCAACTCTACGCTTTCTATTACCCCACGGGCTTGCCTCCCATGTATTCCGCCGCCGGATTGCGGCAGGGCCTGGATGAAATGCACGATGAGCTTAAGCGACTCGGCGCTGGTCATAATGCAGATCGGGCCGTGCTCATTGGCCACTCCATGGGAGGACTTATCACCAGCTTCCAGATTCGTGATTTCCGTGGAACATCTGAGCAGCTCTTTACGACACCGATCAAGGAACTCCCTATCTCAGACCTGTCTCGTCAAGCGTTGGCTAGCATGCTCGAAGAAGCTCCGCCTAGCTATGTTAAAAGGGCTATCTTCATTGCTACCCCGCATCGTGGCAGCCAACTTGCAGACAACTGGCTTGGCCGCTTTGTTTCTAGTCTGGCGAACATCCCCCGGGATCTTCTAACACTGCAGATCCCTGAGGTAAGAAGATCGCTGACCAAACTGGGTCGTAAGATGTCTGGCGGGGTTGACCCGCTCGATGGAGTCGCACGGCTCAAAACAGGCGATCCGCTCCTCAGCTTTACCCTTGAGCGGCCCGTATCTGGCGGCATCTCCTACCACTCCATCATCGGAGACCGCGGCAAGGGGGGCTCAAAGAAGCGCGGCGAGGACAAGCCCGAGAGCAGTGATGGTGTCGTGCCCTACTGGAGCTCACACCTTGATGGTGCCAGCTCTGAACTCATTGTTCCATCTGAGCACTCCGCGCATATCCATCCGCAAGCGATCGCCGAACTACAGAGGATTCTCCGCCTGCACTTAGATCATTGAGCCAGATATACATAAGTTCTTTTTGCGCTCAGATAAACAAGCAAAGTAATCAAAAATCAAACAATCTACTAAGCTATCATTATGAAAAAATACACATGGCCTCTCCTCGTTATCACCGCAGCCACAAGCATACTCACCACTGCATCTTTGCAGGCGGGTGAAGCTGACCATGTGATCCTCACTCAGGAAATTCCTCCTGCTGCAGATGACGGCTGGGAATACACCCTTAGCCCATACGCTTGGGCCGCAAGTCTTAGTGGATCTGTCGGGCTCGGACCTGTGGTATCTGATGTAGACCTGTCATTTGGTGACATTTTGGATAATCTTGAAATCGGAGCGATGCTGCATTTTGAAGCCCGTAAAGGCCGCTGGGCCTTCCTATTTGATGGGTTCTGGATGAAGCTCGACGCTGATGCTGAAACCCCCGGCCCACTCTTTAGTGGTGCTAATATCGAGGTCGAGGAGCTTCGCCTTGCCGGTCTGGTTTCCTACCGCGCAATCGAAGGACCAACCACACTCGATCTGCTGGCTGGAGTGAGCTATTTCTCAATCGATACCGATATTGAGCTGTTACCGGGATCTTTAGAGGGAAGAAGCATCAATCCATCAGTGGATTGGGTCGATCCTGTGATCGGCTTCCATTTGCGTCACAAAATGTCCGAGCGCTGGTTTACCATGCTGCGTGGTGAGATTGGAGGCTTTGATGTTGGTTCTGATCTCACCTGGCAAGTCATGGCTGGTGCAGGATACCGCACAGGAGAGAGCAGTGAGGTTTTCCTAGGCTACCGTCATCTAGACATTGATTACTCGGACAATAATTTCACCTACGACACCGAGACATCAGGCTTCCTATTAGGTATGCATTTTTCATTCTAACAAAACTCACCTGTCTAGCGTGACAACATCCACCACCGTGAATGTTTCACCTGACAACTACCCCAGCCAATTACAACCATGAAAACAACGAGCCTTATAACATACATCTCCATGGGCAGCATCATGTTCGCCTCAAGCCTGACGGCTCAGACCAAAGCGTCACCTGTTGTTTACGAAATTCCTGCCGTCCTCAGTGCGCCGGACCTGTTGAAGGAAGAATACATGCGGGGGCCACATCATGAGATCCTTGATCCTGTTCCCACAGTAGGTTTCTCTAACCAATACACTATTCGCACAACCTGGGGCACGCATAATGTTCGTGGTAACGACCTGCTTGCCAAACGTCTCGGAGAGCTCGAAGCCATCGCAAAATTAGAGCAGGCATCCAAATCCGAAGAGTTTGAAAAAGCTCTCCGCTCTGCGGCTGCTAAGCCATTCTACATGGCCGGGCAAACACTACAGGATCCGGTTGGCACCGCCAAAAAAGTAGGCTCTGGCGCCATGCGCTTTATTCGCCGAGCTGGCGAGGTAGCCAAACGCGGCGGCTCACGCTCAGCTAACACCGATAATGCCGCTCAAGCCATCATCGGATTTTCAAAGCAGAAACGAGAAATAGCATACGAGCTCAAGGTTGATCCATACACGGATAACCCTATCCTGCAGCAGCGCCTTGACGATATGTCTTGGGCGTCTTTCGGCGGCGGTTTCGTGGTCCGTGTTGGCACCTTCGCTGTCGGTGGTGCCGCAGGTGCTGTTGTCAGTGGGCTAAGTACTGCCGATGATATCGCAAAAAGCATTCGGGATAATACACCAAGTGACCTCAGCGGTATTAACCGCACCATTTTGGAGGAGATGGATATCAACGGTGCCACCATTGATACCTTTCTCAAACACAAGGATATCTCGCCAACGAATCAGACGATCATTACTCGTAAACTTCACGACATTCGGCAAGCCGATGGCTGCGCGGAGTTTCTCAAAATGGTCAACACCTCTCAGGACACTACCGATGTGCTTTTTTTCCAGCGGGTCCTTCTCATGATCGTGAAGTGTCACTCGGAAGTTTCACCCGTGAAAAAGATATCCAATCTTAATGGGCTTCCCGTCATATATACTGCCAGCAACAACCTCGTCATCCCTCTGTCAATTGACTATGGATGGTGGTCCGAGGATGGGGAACACCTTGCAGCAGCTATCGCCAATTACAAACCCGGCTTCGAGGTAGCTAAGCGCGTCATTTATGTATCTGGGAGCCTGAGCACACTCGCCAAGGAACAACTCACCAAGCGTGGGTTTGTTGTTGAGGATAATGTCCACACCCCACTTTATCGCTAGCCCTG
>CAWVVN010000042.1:0-15418 GCA_963933605.1 uncultured Verrucomicrobiales bacterium | reverse complement strand
CGGTCGCTACGCGACGGGTTTTACGAGGGTCATGCTTTGTTGTCGCGTAGCGACAAAGTATATTAGCCGTGGGTTTTAACCCACGGAAGGAGATCGATTATATGTTGCGTCGCGTAGCGACCGCTCATGTTAGCCGTGGGTTTTAACCGACGGAAACTTAGCACACCTGCTTGCACTCAATACCGAGTAGCTCAGCGAGTTTGTCGATGCGGCTGGCGATGTGGCCGGTACCGATGGCGCAGTGGTGGGACGGTCCTCCTTTGGACCAGTCATTCATGAACTGCTTGGCGGAGATAGAGAACTTGTAGCGGCTGTTGGTATTGCCGATCTGGAGCACTGGGCCGGCAACGGATTCACCCTCGGCGACTTGTAGTGACACCGAGCCGTCGCCGTGCTGGACAACGGAGAGGATGGTCACTGGGCCGTGCTTGACGGTCATCTGGATGGAGAGGCCTTTGCCGGGTTTGCCATGGTAGACGGGCACTGGAACCAGTCCGACACGACCCTCGGCAATGGCAAAGTGGGCGGGGCCATCGTGGCCGAGGTAAACAACATCGTCTGTAAAGTCCGTCAGATAAAACTCGGAGAAGGAACCACCAACGCCGAACAGATCCATGATCTTCATGGCTTGCACGTTCTTGACCTCATACTCACCGGCGATGGGGATGTTGCGCCCCGTGAGCAGGGTGTTACCGGCAATAACGGAGGTGACGATGTTCTCATACTCACCACTGCCCTCGTAGTAATAGGCCATGGAGCCGAGCTGGTGTTTCTCAATCAGACGATCAAGGGCGACGGAAGTTTGTGCCGCGCGCTCGAGCTCGGATTGCTCACACTCTTCCGCAATGTCGAACTTCTGCTGGAACTCTTCGATCTTAGCGGAGACATCCTCGTCACTGACGGCCTTGCGCAGGTCGGAGAGTTCACACATTTCGACGATCTCAAAGTGGTTGCCGAAGGTGGCGGACTGCTGGGTGAGGTCTGAGTAGACGTCAAGCATGCCATTGTAATAGTGACCGAGCAGGCCGACGCGGTTTTGTGCCATGCCGGTGGCGACCTTGGCGGCCTCGACCCAGTCGGTGATTTCCTGCCAGGCTTCTTCTTCCTGCAGGTAGCCGCTGACTACGTGGTAATCGACTTTGGCGCGGTTGAAGACGCTGGCGAGCTCGGGCACTGAGCAGGACTGGCAGTGCTCAAGCCAGACGCCGGTCATTTTACCGCGGTCACCGAGGGCGTTGAATGCCTCGTAATCGAGCTGCGCGACGGGTTGCAGATTGAGCAGCACGACGGGGACCTTGGCCTTCTGGACCACGGGGAGAACGGTGGAGGAGAGGGCGTAGGTGGAGATGAACAGGAAGATGATGTCGACATCTTCGGTTTTAAAAAGGGCGGCAGCCTCCCGTGCTCTTTCTGGAGAGTCGACCATGCCGGCGTCGACGATGTCGGTGCCCATGGTGCTGATGCGTTCACGGATTTCGCCATGGTAGCCAAGCAGCTTGTCGAGTAAGCCGTCAAACTGCGGCCAGTAGGTATCGAGGCCGATGGAGAAGATTCCTGTTTTCATGATGATTTGATGTCTGTTAGTGGGCGCCACTGGAGCCTTTGATATAGGCGGCAATGCCGATGATGACGGTGGAGAGGATTAAGGTGCCCAGGGCGGTGTAGAGCAGCTGGCGTGATTTTTTTGATGAGCCTTTCCATTCACCCAACTTGAGACCCCAGAGGGAGCTAAAGATGATGATCGATGCCATGTGCAGTGTCCAGCTGGAGAATTTAAAATCTCCCATGTTGCTATGAGCGACGGTGTAGAAGAAGAATTGCAGATACCAGACCAGTCCGGCCAAGCTGCTGAAGAGGTAGTTAGATCGGAGGGGGATGTCGTCGTCCGGAGATTCAATGTCGCGCTTGTAACGGGCGAGGTATTCGTAGCCGGATTTGTTTTTGAGATGAAGGAAGATGCACCAGATGAAGTTAGTGGTGAGTCCTCCAGCCATGATGACAATCAGGATGGGCAGTCCCGACCAGTGAGAGACGGTGCCTTGCTCGACGGCATTGGCTCCAATAGGGCCTCCAGCATCAATGGCAAAGGCCATGAAGGCACTCATGATGCCGGCGAAAGCGGCAATCATCACTCCTTTTGAAAAGTTGAACTCTTTGATGGTCTTTTTCTTTTCTTGATCACTTAAGCCTCTTTCTTTTTCCATGCCGGCACGACCTGCAATGGCGATGCCAACGACGGCGACCAAGACGCCGAGAAGAACGATTTTACCATCAGTAGGTGTCCAGATGTCACTGACAAATGTGCCTGATCGGATGGGGGGGATGAGGGTGCCGAAGACGGTGCAAAAACCAAGGGCGATGGCATTGCCGAGGCCGACACCGAGATAGCGGATGGAGAGTCCGAAAGTGAGGCCGCCAACACCCCAGCAAACTCCTCCGAGGTAGGTGTTGCGTAGTGTTTCTGAGTCAGTTGCTAGGATCGCCTCAAAGGGGGCGGTCGTCAGGATGAGGGCAAATAGAGTCGGCGCTAGCAGCCATGAGACGATGCCGTTGGTGAGCCAGTAGGTTTCCCATGACCAGTTACGAACCTTTTTGAAGGGAACGTAGAAGGAGCCAGCAGCAAGACCGCCGATCCAGTGGAAGAGGACGCCATAGAGTGCAGTGATCATGGTGAGTTGAAGTTGGCCGCTGCGCGGCAGTTTAAGTTTAAGGTTAAGTTGCTAGTTCGAGTTTTGAGTTCGAGTTGCCAGCAATATCAGAGCGTGTGGGGGGTGTCGTGTTCGACGGCGTGGGTGGAAACCTCGGTGGGGCGGAACATGGTTTCACGTAGGGTGCGGCTGACAAACCAGAGCACCATGCCAATGGTCATGAGCAGGGTAACCTGAGCAGGCTTGAGGGTATCAGTGAGTAAAAGCACGGCGGGTAGGATGGTGAGTGCAAGCCCGATCAAGGAGAGGATGTTGAGAATGGTTTTCATCGTTTTAAGTGTTTGTGAGTCGTTATGAGTAATGATGTCTTATTGGGCGGCGGCAGGTTTTTGTTTGCCAGAGAAGATCAGGAACAGAATGCCACAGGCGACCCAGCAAGGCAGTGGGAAATACCAGGCAGCAATGCCCTGGGTCTGGATGAAGTAGAGCGCGATGCCGACGGGGATCAGCCAGGCAAACAACACAGCGAGGTTGAAGCTTTTGGCGGGCGCCGCGTTGAGCAGGTTGGCAGCGTCTCCCTTGCGGTGGAAATACCAATCAAAGAAGATGATCGCACCCATGGGGGCTAGAATGGTGCCGTAGAGGCCGACGAAGGTCAGTAGCTTCCAGGCGAAGGCGGGGAAAATACCGGCGACGGTGGCGATCATGCCCGCAACAAGAGTAGCCCAGAATCTGGAGGAGCCTGGGATCATGGCTTGGAAGGCGAGACCGGCGCGGTAGATGGTGGGGTTAGCCGTGGTCCAGCCAGCGACGATCACACAGATGATGCCTGCGAGCCCGACCACGTTGTTGGCCATCGGTCCGGGCACGGGGTTGGTGTCGCCGGTCATCTTGATCTGTGCTGCCAGCATGAGGGCGGCGGCGATCCAGGCCATGAAGTGGCCAACATACATACCAGCTGAGCTGGCCCAGCCGTAGGATGCTTTTTTAGCGAAGCGGAATACGGAGAGGTCCGCCATGCCGACGTGCATGGCTGCGTTACAGAACCAGGCAAAGAACATCACACTCCAGAATCCCATGGTGGATTCCGATGACCCGTCTTGTGCCACGAGAATGGATTCGCTCCAGACTTTTTCCAGCCCTGACATGTCTGATACGCCGAGCTGTTTGAGAGCAACGAGACCACAGGCGAGGAACACCAACACCATCCAGGGTGAGGCGATGTTGGCGAATTTGGCCACGGTTTCGTAACCAAGTGAAGCAACGACGGCAATGACCGCGCCGACGCCGAGCACGATGAGCACAAAGGTGGTGCTATTGGGCAGCCAGTCGCCCAACGAAGGCATCGGCATGTCAAAGGGGATACCGACGGCAGTCGCCGATACGGTGATCATAGCTCCGGCGAGGAAGCAGAACAGAATGCCATTGGCGAGGTTGTAGATTTTGACCAGGCCTTTGCCGGCAATGCGCTCGAGGTGGTTGTAGAGGGTAAGGCGTGCTTTGGCAGCGATGGGAGCACAGAGGTAGCGCCACGAGAGAACGGCGAGCAGGTTGCCGACCAGAAGGCCCAATACGATGTTTTGTAGGGAAACGCCGTTGAGCAGAAACAGCGGCCCGATCATGAACTCGGTTCCAGCGGCGTGTTCGCCGGCATACATGCCCCAGAATTTGTTGCCTCCCTTGAGGGCGTGCTTGGGCACTGGTTCGTTTTCATACTCGCCTGAGGAGGCGCTTGCTTGTGTCTGATCTGCTGTGCTCATTGTTTGTCTGGTTGGAGTGTTTGTCTGGTTGGAGTAGATTAGCTGCGCTGGGAGAGGGTGCTGGCTTCGTAGGATTTGATCTCTGCAAGTAGCTGGCTTTCGCCCGGGGTGTCTTGGCGCTGGCAGAATTCCTCCCAGACGATGGACCATGGTAGTGCCTTGTTTTGCTCAAGCAGGGCGAGGCGGGTGGTGTAGTCACCTTCGAGCTCTGCGGCGCGAAGTTTGTCCTGTGGCTCAAGTAAAGCGAGCAGGAGGGCCTTCTGGGCGGCGCGGGTGCCAATCGCCCAGGCGGCGATGCGGTTGATGGAAGCATCAAAGAAATCGAGGCCGATGGATGTGCGTGGCAGGGCGTCACAGCGCACTAGTTCTTGCATGATGGCTTGAGTGGGGTCATCGAGCAGGACGACGTGGTCACTGTCCCAGCGCACTCCGCGTGAGACGTGCAGTAGTAGGTGAGGCACATACATGAGCACGGAGGAAATCTTGTCGGCGATGCTCTCGGTCGGGTGGAAGTGGCCGGCGTCGAGGCAGAGCGCGGTTTGGTTTTTCATGGCGTAGCCCATGTAGAATTCGTGTGAACCGACGACCATGCTTTCAGATCCAATGCCGAAGAGCTTGCACTCAACCGCGTCGATGTTGTGGGCGAGGTCGAGCTTCTCAGAGAAGACGGTATCGAGGCTGTCTGAGAGACGTTGGCGATACCCCTGGCGGTCGGCGGGGTTGTCTTTCATGCCGTCGGGAACCCAGACGTTGGTGACGGCGGGGGAGCCGAGCTGTTTGCCCATATCGGCAGCGATGGAGCGGGCGCGTTGGCAGTGCTCGATCCAGAAGTCACGGATGCCGGCGTCGGGGCTGCTGAGGGTGAAGCCACTGCCAGCCTTATCGTGTGAGAAGCAGGAGGGGTTGAAGTCCATGCCGATATCGTGTGATTTTGCCCAGTCGATCCAGCTTTGAAAGTGGCTGGTCTCGATGGCGTCGCGGTCGACTTTTTGGCCCTGAAAATCTCCGTAGATGGCGTGCAGGTTGAGGCGGTGTGTGCCGGGAAGTAGCTTGAGCACCTGATCGAGGTCTTGGCGAAGTTCGTCAATGCTGCGCGCCTTGCCGGGGTGGTTACCGGTCACGGCGAGGCCGCCGCTGAGCTCGCCGGCACCCGTTTCAAAGCCACCGACATCATCACCTTGCCAGCAGTGAAGAGAGATAGGAGTGTTAGCGAGAGTGGCGAGTGCTTGTTCGACATCGATGCCGAGCGAAGCGTAATGGTCTTTGACTTGCGAAAACATAGGTAGATTTTTAGTAACTGATGGCGCGCAGTGTGACCTAAAATTATCATCTTGCAAATAGACGATTTGATTCTATTTTTGCACAAAATGACTGGATTAGATTTGTTCTCCCGTTACCTGCCAGTAGAGCCGACTTTGCTCGATTGGGGCATGTATGTGCTTGATGCTGGTTATTTTGACGTGCCGGCGGGCAGTGAGTATCCGGTGGGCAAACACCCTGAAGAGTATCTTTTTAGCTGGGAAAAGGGCCGAGTGCTCGATGAATACCAAATGGTCTACCTGTCACGTGGGCAAGGAGTATTTGAATGTCGGGGCAAGAAGCCGGTCAAGGTCAAGGCAGGGGACATGATGATACTGCGTCCTGGTATGTGGCACCGGTATAAGCCGGATACCGAGGTGGGCTGGGCAGAGAGTTGGGTCGGTTTTCAGGGGGAGTATGCGCAGCGCCTGATGGAGAAGTTTTTCCCTGCACGCAGCGTCGTTTTACACCTTGGTCATGATGAAGAGCTGCTACGCAAGATGCAGTATGTGCTGCGGTTGATGCGGGAGAGTCCTCTGGGATTTCGCCAAATGATGGCGGGCGAGGTGGTGGCACTGCTGGCACGGGTGAGATCACTGGTCATGCGCTCTAGCAAGGTGCTGGGGGGCAGTGAGGAGAAGCTGGACAAGGCGCGTTATCATCTGCTGGCGCATGCCACGGAGGATATCGACTTGGAGGCGCTGGCCGCAGAACTGGGCTTGAGTTACTCGCGCTTCCGCACGCTTTTCCGTAAGCATACCGGCAGGTCGCCGCGCCAGTATCAGCTCGATATTCGCATGAATCGGGCGATGGAGCTACTTAAGGAGAGCCAGCGCACGGTGACGGAAATCTCAGAAATACTCGGCTTTTCCGCGGTGTATTATTTTTCCCGCCTGTTCAAGCAGCGCGTTGGCAAAACCCCCGGCCAGTTCCGCAAGGGTTTGTAGGGCGCGTCGCGCCAGTTTAAGTTGGAAGCCACCTGTGGTGGCAGTTCAAGTTTAAGTGGGGAGCCGCTGCGCGGCTGTTCTTGGTTCCTTGTTCTTTGTTATAAGCGGTCGCTACGCGACGAAACATATGGTTGATCGTTTTCCGTGGGTTAAAACCCACGGCTAATATGAGTTGTCGCTATGCGACAATGATCGATGGTAAAGCCAAGCGCCGTCGCGTAGCGACCGATGATCGTAGCCGTGGGTTTTAACCCACGGAAGGGGAGGGAAAAGAATATTGCGTCGCGTAGCGACCGCTTACCGTGGGTTTCAACCCACGGATGGTGACGCATTCCTCGTCGCGTAGCGACCGATGATCATAGCCGTGGGTTTTAACCCACGGACATGAGTGAACATATGCATGGCGTCGCGTAGCGACCGCTCAATGTGGATTCCCCATTTTCGAGGTTTCTATGCAATCCGCCGGCTAAAAATCCTTGGCGGTAAGAGTCGTGCTCTCGCCGGGTTTTGGCGTGAGGGTTTTCTTTTTGCCGCGGTAGTTGATGGTGATGGGGCCTTGGCTGTTTTTTCCAGCGGTGATGGTGGCTTTGGTGAGTTGGCCGCCGTTCCAGGAGATGTCGACGGTGTAGTCGCCACGGCCCTTGAGGCCGTTAATGCTGCCGGTGCTCCACTTGGATGGCAGGGCAGGGAGGAGTTTGATTTCCTCATTGTGGCTGTGTAGTAACATCTCGGCTACGGCGGCGGTGGCACCGAAGTTGCCATCGATCTGGAAAGGTGGGTGGTTGTCCCAGAGGTTCGGCAGGGTGGAGCGGGTCAGGATGGCGTGGAAGTTGTCGTAGGCTTTTTCTCCGTCGGAGAAACGAGCATACATGCCGATGGTCCAGGCGCGGCTCCAGCCTGTGCCAGCTCCGCCAGCTTTGAGGCGGCCGTCGATGGACTTGATCACGGCGTCGCGCATCACTGGATCATCATCGAGGTCGATGACGTTGCCGGGGTAGGCGCCGATGACGTGGGAGATGTGGCGGTGGGAGGGTGACCATTCCTTGAAGGGAAGGCGCCATTCCATCAGGCGTCCGTCTTCTGCCACCTTCGGGACGTAGAGTTTGGGAATGAGGCTTCCGATACGTTTGACGAAGGGGTCTTCTGTTTTACCGAGGGCGGCGGCGGCCTCGAGGTAGTCTTTGAAGACCTGGAGGATCATCCATTGCTCGACCGAGGTGCCGGCACTGATTGAGGCCTCTTGTTCCTTGCCGTCTTTATCGATGTATTTGAAGGCATTCTCTGGTGAGGTGGCGGGGCGTGCCATGAGGGTCTTTTCACCCTTGTCATTTTTTGGTCCGGGGATCAGCCATGACTCACAGAACTCGGTGGAGGCGGTGAGAATGTCCCAGTTTTCCGCGAGCACTTTGGGATCGCGGTTGAAGCGGTAGTGCTCGAGGATGTGGAAGGTCATCCACTGACCGCCAAGGTAGGTGGCGGCCCACATCGGGCGTCCTCCCATGGAGCGGGCACTGCCCCAGATGTCAGTAGAGTGTCCCATCGCCCAGCCTTTCATACCCATACGGCGGACCATTTCCTTGCCGGGTTTTTGATACATGCGGATGAGGTCGAAGAAGGGCTGGTGCAGCTCACCGAGGTTGCAGGTTTCAGCCGGCCAGTAGTTCATCTGCACGTTGATGTTGAGGTGGTAGTCGGAGGCCCACGGGGCGTTTTTGTAGGGGTTCCAGACGCCCTGCAGGTTGGCGGGCAGGCCACCGGGGCGAGACGAACCGATGAGCAGGTAGCGGCCGAACTGGAAGTAAGTTTCCATCAGGTCGGGGTCATCATGCTTGCCCTCTTTCAAGCGTTGCAGGCGAATGCGGGTGGGGAGCTTCATGACCGCGGGGGAGGTGGTGCCGATGTCGAACTGAACGCGATTGTAAAAGGACTGGTGATCGGCAACAGCCCTTTGTTGTAGGTCAGAGGCGGCCTTGCCTTTGATGGCATCGAGGATGGTGGTGGTTTTTTTCTGCCAGCCGTCGGCCAGAGGGTGGTCGGAATCTGCCATGTTGAAGTTGGTGGCAACGGTGAGGTAGAGGGTGATGCTTTTTGCCTGCTTCACGTGCAGGGCGCTTCCATCGGTAGTGATGGCTTGGTCGGATTGAGTGACGCGGGCGCGCACTTGGAATTTGGTGCCCAAGTCCCCGCTACCCTGGCCATTGAGCACGAGATCATTTCCTTCCGTGGTTGAGCCTTTGAGCCAGGCTTTCAGGTCGAGCGGTTTGTCAGCCGTGATGGTGACCGCGATGATGTCATCCACCGCGGAGGCAAAGGTTTCCTGAGTGATGGTAGAGCCGTCCGTAAGGCTGTAGATGTTGGTGGCGATACCGGTGCGTAGATCAAGTGAGCGTTTACTGTGTTTGAGCTCTGTGGTGTTGACGTAGTCGAGCTTGAGGAAACCAGCGAGTTGGTAGCTGAGTGGATTGCAACTGCGACTGCCTTTGCTGGAGATGTTTTCTGTGAAATAATCGTCCGCCCCTTTGTAGTCACCGGCGGCTTCGAGTTCGCGGATTTTTTCAAAGTGGGGAAAGGCGTCCTCGCGCATATGGAGCTTGCCGGTGTTTTGCCAGATGGTTTCCTCGTTGATGAGGATTTGCTCGGTGGGGAAGCGGCCATAGACGGTGCCTCCGAGGCGGCCGGAGCCAATAGGGTAGGCGGCCTCAAAGTCAAAGGCTGTGCGGTCATCCCAGATGACGAGGTTCTGCGCGGGTGCATGGGCCACACGCTTGGGCATGGGAGGTGCTTGATCGCGATATTGCTTCAGTATGGGAGCGATGACTTTTGCCATTTCAGCAGCCCCGGCAGCGTTCGGGTGAACCTTGTCTGGGAAGTGCTGCGGAAATGCTTTGAGTGGGGTGTAGAGGTCAATGATGGGGGCTCCGGCTTCTTTGGAGATAAAGTTGATGCGGGGAATGATTTCGTCACGGACAACGGAGTCCTTGATGCCCCATTGTTCTGGGAAGACGGGAACTGGATTGCAGATCCAGACGACGGGTTGGGAGGGAAGCTGGCGAAAGCGACTGATGAGGCGTTTGTAGTCGGGGATGAAGCTTCTGCGGCTATGCCAGTTTTGTGGTTTGGAGTCGTTGGTACCCAGCTTGATGATCACCACATCCGGGTTGAAGTCTTGTGCCTGCTTGAACTTGGGACTCTTGATGTAGGGTGCGTCTCCACCGTAGAGTAGGGTGCGGCCACTGTGGCCGAAGTTTTTCACCTCGAAGTTGTCACCGAGGAGTTTTTGCAGCTGAGCTGGGTAACTGTCTTTGGCGGGGTCTTTGATGCCGGATCCCTGGGTGATGCTGTCTCCAACGCAGGCGACCTTGATTTTAGCGGCAGCTGCCTGGGCGTGGCTGGTCGAGGAAAGGCCGAGGCTCAGCAGACTGATCAGTGAGATCAGAACAAGGCAGGTAGATTGACGTAATGACATGAGGAATATACTTCGATGCTGAGGCTACTATTTCAATGAATTTTCCAGATATTTGAGCTGACTGAGTGAGTAGGCTATTTCTGCTTTCCGCTTTCTTTATGGAGAGCGGCTTTGTATTAAAAAGAGGTATCAAAAAGAGAACACGTCACGCACATGAGGTATGGAAGGTAAAAGTATGGCAGGTGAAAGCAACATTAACGGTCATGAGCTAAAGCATTTACCCACTCCCAAGTGGGCGAAAAATCCGCATGTGCAGACGATCTTGCCAAGCATCCTGCCAGGCCCAAGCATGACGCTGAGGCGCGAGCGCATGGAGCTTGTCGATGGGGACTTTATTGATCTCGATTGGGCGGATGCCGGTGAGCAGCCAAAACGCATTGTCGTGGTCTTTCATGGTCTCGAGGGGAGCTCAAAATCCCCGTATGTAAAACGCTTGATGAAAAGCTGCAGCGAGCATGATGTCTGTAGCGTGGTGCATCATCACCGTAGCTGCTCAGGTGAAAATAATCGCCTAGCTCGGAGCTACCACAGTGGCGAAACCGGCGATATGCAGAAGACACTACGGCATATCCGAAGTCTCTATCCAGCGGCTCATATTGATGCTGTCGGCTACAGCCTTGGGGGTAATGCTCTGGCTAAATATCTTGGGGAACAGCAAGAAGCGTCACTGGTGGACCGTGCTGTGATTGTCTCCGCTCCATTGCAACTCTCCGCTTGTGCCAAACGACTGGAAGGGGGTTTCTCTACCATTTATCAACGTCGGCTCATAAAGCAGCTGCATCGCAAAACAGCGGAGAAGCTGGACAATCCAAAACTCAGAGACGCCATGCCTGTTGATGCTAAGAAAGTCAGCGAGTTGAAAACTTTTTATGACTTTGATGATCAGGTCACCGCCCCCTTGCATGGCTTTGATGATGTGCATGACTATTATAAACAGTGCAGTGGTCTCCAGTTTCTAACATCGATCACCATCCCTACCTTGATCATACATGCTGCTGATGATCCATTCATGACCGATGAGGTTATCCCCAAACCCGAACAACTTTCAGAGCAGGTGAGCTATGAGCTTTACGCTCATGGTGGCCACGTCGGTTTTATCTCAGGCGGCAGCCCACTACGCCCGAAGTTTTTTCTAGAGGATAGATTGGTAGACTTCCTGGAGTTTTGAATTGGCGCTCCGGGGCTATGTTGAGCGGTCGCTACGCGACGCAATATTCTTTTGCATCTCCATCCGTGGGTTAAAACCCACGGCTACGATCAACGGTCGCTACGCGACGGAGCTTGCCAGTATCATCGATCATTGTCGCGTAGCGACAACTCATGTTAGCCGTGGGTTTTAACCCACGGATCAGGATCAGTAATATCTTTCGTCGCGTAGCGACCGCTTACAGGGTCTCGCTTAAACTCGAACTGCCACGAAGTGGCTCCTAACTTGAACTTGAACTGGAGCAACGCGCCCCACTGCCTACTCTGGAGAGACCTCGAGCTGGCCGAGTGGTCGGGCGCCAGCGATGATTTTCTGGTCTAGCTCTTTCATGCGGGCCATGAGTGCGGTTGCTTTTTCTGGGTGTTTTTTGGCGAGGTTTTTACTTTCGCCAATGTCCTCGGCAAGATTGTAGAGCTGAGTGGATTTTTCTTGCTGGCGTAGTTTCCAGTCACCCTGACGGATGCATTGGATCTGGGAGGTGTAGTAGAGAAACTCGGTGCGCGGTGAGGGGGACTTGGCGTGCAGGAAGTCAGCGAGGTTGAGTCCGTCGATCGGGCCTTTGGTCTTGGGTTCAATGCCGGCGATGCTGGCGATGGTGGGCAGTAGGTCGATGGTGGATGCCATGTCGTTAGACTTGCTGTTCGCGGGGATGCGACCGGGTGCCCAGGTGACACAGGGAACGCGCATGCCTCCCTCGAAGGTGCTGCCCTTGCCGTTGCGTAGTGGCTTGGCCTTGCCGGCGTGGTGGCCGAAGCGCAGCCAGGGGCCGTTGTCGGAGGTGAAGATGACGTAGGTGTTTTGGTCCAGACCCTCCTTGCGCAGGGTGTCGAGGATGCGGCCGACCTCGGCATCGATGTGCTCGATGACGGAGATGTAGGCACGCTTGGGATCAGGATTGTAGAGCTCGTCCGGCAGGTAGAGTGGCACGTGCGGCATGCTGTGGGCGAGGTAGAGGAAAAAGGGGTTCTCCTTGTTGGACTCAATGAAGGAGATCGCCCGGTCGGTGTAGCGGCGGGTGATGGTGCGTTGGTCCACGGGGTGCTCGAGGATTTTTTTATTTTCAATCAGCGGAGTTTTCCAGATGGCGCTCTCGCCCGGCTTGCTCCAGTATTCGTCCCATTTGCCGTATGCTGGACGTTTGGCACCTGTGGGGTGGCTCATGTCATTGGAGTAGGGAATGCCGAAATAGGAATCAAAGCCTTGCGAGGTGGGCAGGAACTCCGGGTGGTGGCCGAGGTGCCATTTACCCACGCATGCTGTGGCATAGCCCTTGGTCTTGAGCACATCGGCGATGGTGGTTTCTTCTGGGTGTAGGCCGACATTGTCGCCCGGGAACAGCACGGTTTTTTTCTCAAGCACACGCCTTGGGTAGCAGCCGGTCATGAGTGCCGCACGCGAGGCGGAGCAGACTGGATTGGCAGAATAGAAGGAGGTGAGCATGCGACCTTCATTGGCCATGCGGTCAATGTGTGGGGTTTTGATATCCTCGGAGCCGAAACAGCCCAGATCCTGGTAGCCTTGGTCATCGGTGAAGATGATGATGAAATTCTGAGCTGTGGAGGAAGCTTGCACTCCCTTACGGTCGTCCGCTGACGCTTGCGTTGATGCTCCCCGCCGGTCGCCCTGCTCAGGAGTGCTTGCGTTCCCTTTGGTCGCCCGCTGCTCGGCCGCTGGGGCTGCCGCAGAAAGGTGAAGAGTGAAGAGAGAAGAGAGAATGAGTATGAGGTGTTTCATAAGATGGGGCTGCTGTCGCAGAATGAGGAATTTAGAATTTAGAATGAGGAATCAGACTCACTTGAGTTCCTTGATGCGGATGTTGCGGTATTCAATGTAGCTCGGTGCTTTTTGGTGGGCGTCTTGCAGGCCGATATAACCGTCGAGCGGGCGGGTGAGCAAGGCCTTATTCGCATCCGTGGATTGCACACAGGTGACGCCATCGGCGATCACGGTGTAGCGGTTGCCAACGCAGTGGATCTCATAGCTGTGCCAGACGTCAGCGCGTTCATCGGGCCTCGGGTTGACTGCTGCAAGGCCGTAGAGTGAGCCGGTGCAGTGGTTGTTATCGCGCGGTGCATTGGAGATCTGAACCTCCGCACCTGTAGCCCATGGGGCGTCACCTTTTTTGGCTCTCAGAAAAACTCCGGAGTTGCCGTTCGGGGCGACCTTCCATTCCAGTTTCAAGATGAAGTTCTTGAACGTTTTTTGATCGTAGTAAATCCAGTTGTGGTTGCCCACAGAGGCATCGTTTCTGAGAATACCACCGGGCTGGATCGACCAGCCGGACTCGGTACCGTGAATGGTCCAGCCGTTGAGGGTCTTGCCATCGAAGAGGGCGGTGAAACCGGTCTCGTCTGCTGCGATCTTGGTGTTCTGATCATTAGCATGGCAGTCGAAGGCGGTGAGTAGCAAGATGCCGAGGCATGCTGATGTGAAGTTCGTTGTAAAAGTCATAGGTTCGTTTTTAAGCGGTGGGTGATCACTCTAAAATAATACGTCGCTGACGGAAGCATTCTTTGGGTTTTTTAACTCTGGGTATCGGGCTGCCATGGCAGAACAGCTGGACTAATACCTATCAAACTCTTTGTTTGTGCTAAAAGATGAGTCATTTCTCTGCCTGACCCCCTTTTTTTCTTATTTATTAATAGAAAAAAAGTCGCCCCGTGTGGGGGGCGACTTAGGCATTGATCAGTGGTATGTGTGGACACTTGTCAGAGTCATGTGTGTCACTGTACCCGAGAAATACCCTACATAAAAAATAGAAACGGGATATCCCCCTTTTGGGTGATGATGGGCCTTTTGTCGTTAAGCTATTGGAAGGGGGAGTTAATCCGCCAAGAGGAGTATTAACTTGGGGTGGGAAGTTGAGGTTAGCTGCGGGGTGACTCTGGCATTTTGCTATTGGGTAATGGGGATTTGGCGTTTAGAAAAGGGGCATGCCCACTTTTATTGAAACGATGCAGGCCGTCAACTGGCAGCATCCTGTGTTGGTGATCTCATCCTTTGTCCTCGGTGCCTGTGTCGGCTCGTTTTTGAATGTGGCGATTTACCGGTTGCCGCGTGGGCTGAGTGTCAATGAGCCGAAGCGGTCGTTCTGCCCGGGGTGTAACAAGGAGATCCCTTGGTTTCGAAACATCCCGCTGGTGACCTGGCTGGTGCAGCGCGGCAAGTGTGCTGAGTGTAAGGGGAGCATTCCCTTTCGTTATTTTGCCGTCGAGCTACTCACTGCCTGTTTGTTTTTGCTGATGTGGATGACGTTTCCGCAGAACCCGGGTCAGGCGCTATTCTATATGGTCTTGATGGCCTTGCTGGTGGTGGTGGTGTTTGTTGATGCCGAGCTGATGCTGATCCCGCTGCAGGTGACCTGGCTGGGTGCCGGTCTAGGACTGGTAGCTGCGGTGTTGGTGCAGCATCATCTTTATCTGGATGGCGAGGCGTACGGCTGGAAAGATGGGCTGTGGATGTCGGTGAAAGGTTTGCTTGCTGGCTTTGGTGGCCTGTGGGCTGTGGTGATCTTGGGCAAGCTCGCCTTTGGTAAAAAGAATCTGGCTTTTGAAGAAGCGGTGGACTGGATGTTGCGCGAGCCCGATGAAAATGCTGATGAAAATGATCCAGCGCAGCAGCTGTGTTTTGTCATCGATGGTGAGGCACATGGTTGGGGGGATCTTTTTTACCGGGACAGTGATCAGCTTATTATCGAGGGCAGTGGCTTCCGAGTGGATGGCAAAAAAGTGCAGGCCAAAAGTCTGGTGATCAAGGGTGACCGGGTGGAACTGGAGGGCAAAACTCTGATGATCGAGGAGCTGCAGTCACTCGAAGGTAAGGCGTCTCAAGTCACCATTCCGCGCGAGGCGATGGGCATGGGCGACGTTTACCTGATGGGCATGTTGGGATGCTGCCTCGGCTGGCAGTCAGTGATTTTCACCGTATTTGCCGCCTGCCTGTTTAGTATCTTGCTCGCCATTCTTGGTCGGCTCGGCTTTGGCCAACGTTTACCCTTTGGACCTAGTCTGGCATTTGGAGCCACCTGCTGGATTTTCTGGGGCTGGCAAGCCTGGGGCTGGTACTACAGCCTGATGGGGCTGTAGGATGGA
>CAWVVN010000041.1:0-15454 GCA_963933605.1 uncultured Verrucomicrobiales bacterium | reverse complement strand
TCTGCTATCAGCTAAAGAGCCATGGGAATCTACCCTCCATTTCATTTATGCATCATCGCTGTGCTCTTCACCAGCTATGCAGTCTCATGCTCCCCTAATCTGGCTAAGGGAAGCAGCGAGCAGGGCCGAGCAAAAAAATCTCGGCCCATCGTCAGGCAGGTGGGTGAGCCCAGCCCAACCGCAAAAAAAATTGTCGAATTTGCCGTTCAGCACATAGGTGAAAAAGTAGGTGACGGCCAATGCTGGGGATTAGCCAACTTAGCATACCGCCACGCTGGAATAAGGCACCGCGGCGGCTACGTCTGGGGCAGACGTATTCACTGGCAGACCGAAGGAGTCCGTCCTGGTGATATCATTCAGTTTGAAAACGCACGCTACCCCTATGCTTACACCGACGAGAATCACACCGCGATTATTCTCAAGGTTGCAGGAAGAAGCAGCGTCAAGGTTGCCCACCAGCATTGGAATGGTATCTATCTCGTAACAACGACCACGATCCCGCTGACCTATCTTCGCTCCGGATCGCAAACGGTCTACCGCTATGAACCCTGAGTGCCCTAGGTGCCCCCCAGTGCCCCCAGTGCCATAAGCAACGAAGTAAGAGGTTACTTCACCTCGAGAGTGCCCTCAGTAACCCCCAGCTTCTCCATCACATCCAAGTCCTGCCAAAGGTGGTGACCTGATGTTTCACCAGCTAAAAGCTGCTTGTAGGCCTGCAGTGTCTGGCGTGCTTCAGCAGCCTTCTCGTCGAGGAAATCAACCCGGAACCTGCGCAAACCCGTGCCGCGCATTTGCCCGTAAAATCGAGCCCCTGTCTGGGCAAGCCCATTGAATAGAGTATTTCGGCAGCCCACATCCGCTTTCAAGGTATGCAACTGACCGACACGGTCCTTGAGCTCAACATGATGTTTTTCGCACGGTTTACCACAATCCAAGATGCTCGTGCCCTCGCTCATAAAGGTGCAGAATACACAGTGCTCCATATGAAACATCGGCATATGCTGGTGCAGCGTCAACTCAAACCAATCTGAGGGCGCCGACAACATCAGATCAAGCACCTGATTGATATTCAGATCATATGAAACCATGAGATGATCGAGTCGCCCCTCTTCCCTGAGGATGCGAGCCGTCAATGGGTTGGCGCAATTGAGAGAAAAGTCTCCGGTCTTATAAAGATCACTGCGATCTTTAAAGTGAGCGACGCCTCCTAGATTACGAATCAATACGCCGTCTGGTTCGGCACGCTCAACCGCCTTAAAAAACCCAGCTTCACCTGATTTTTGGATACGGGGTGTCGCCAGATGGATGCGAGCACCCTTGCTCTGCCGCACCAATGCCACCGCCTCCTTACCTCGACGTATATCCTCAAAATCGACGTAAATGTTATTCAAGCCGACCTCCAGCGCCGCCTCGATCTGCTCCATGCTACGGCAAAGTGCTGAAAGTTCACGCTGGTGGGAATCGTCTTTCTTAACGACTGGCAAAAGGTCTTCCAGCTTACCGGTAGATGATATACGCGGCGCAGGAGCAGATTTTTGCCCATCTAAGGCATCAACCAAAGCGCGGCGAAGTCGGTTGACGGCCGATACCGCCATCATCACGGCACCCTCGAGTTGATTGTCCAGCGCACCGAGCTGCCACACAGTCTCTCCCAAGCGCCCTAGCTGTTTCTGGAGAAACTCCGTGGTGAACGGTCTCGTTTGTGCTGACTCAAGCAGCTCTGAAGATGAAACAGAAACTTCGCCACTGGTGAGCACCATCGGCTCTCCTGCACTTCCTGAAACCGTCACTTGAATGGCCTCACGCACAGGCGTCAGCTTCGCGTTTTTCCAACTCGCCTTGAGCGCACTGTTGAGCTTAGGATCGTCAGTTTTCCAAATCTTCTGGCCCGCCTTGATCCGTTTCCAGTCCAGTCCACTTTGTTCACGATGGAAAAGCAAACGACTACCCTTCACCTCCCATATTCTGGATCCTTGCTCTTGATCCCTGTTTTCACCGGCATCAAACACAATGCCATCACCTGCCTTGACAGGAACATCAGAGGCCAATTCAATCTCTACCCAACCTCGTTCAGACCCTGTGACTTCACCGAGATAAACACCACGTTTTTTGCCAAACTTACCATGGGTCAAGCGTGGGTGATCAGTGCCCTCAAGCCAACCGGTCGATAGCCCACGTGAGAAAGTCATCTCCATGGCATAGCGATCATCGCGAGTAATCGGGCTCTCTTCATGCGCCACAGCCGCATCAATCGCCTTGCGATAGACCTTGGTAATGGCCGCCACATACTCGGGTGATTTGAGGCGACCCTCAATTTTGTAGGAAACAACACCCTGCTGCACCAAGTCAGGAATCAAATCCACAGCGGCGAGGTCTTGTGGGCTGAGTAAATAGCGCACCTCCTCCATGTCTCGTTCGACTCCATCAATGACTAAGGTGTATGGCATCCTGCAAGCCTGAGCACATTCTCCGCGGTTCGCAGATCTCTGACCAAGGCTCTCACTTGTCAGGCACTGCCCGGAATACGCCACACAAAGCGCCCCGTGCACAAAGACCTCAAGTGGTACACATTCCGTAGGATTAAATTTGCCAATCTCCTTGAGGGAAAGCTCTCGTGCCAACACCGCTCGATCCAATTGATAAAGCTGATCTACAAACTCAAGTCCCTCAGGTGAGGTGATCGTCATTTGCGTCGAGGCATGAATTTCCAAATGGGGAGCAACGTGCCGTGCCAAACGAGCAAGTCCAAGGTCTTGAACAATAATAGCATCCACCCCACTGGCATCGAGCAAGCGCAACTGCTGTTCCGCGGCCTTCATCTCACCGGTGAAGATCAGCGTGTTCATGGTCACAAATCCACGCACCCCATGCTCGTGCAAGAACTTCATCAGCTCGGGCAAATCCTCTTCCGAGAAATTATCAGCTCGAAGTCGGGCGTTAAACTTGGGCAAGCCAAAGAAAATGGCATCTGCACCATTCGCCACCGCGGCACGGGCACAATCCCAATTTCCTGCAGGTGATAATAACTCTGGCTGGCGATTTTTCGATATAGAAGGGGCACTTAGCATCTGCGGCAGCATCGCTTGAAATAAGCAAATGTCCATCCATGAAAACCATCAAATCCTCTTGCGCTATTTACAAAAATACATTGCCATGGAGGCTCTGAAGCAGCTAACTGGTCTAACTGAGAAATGACAGAATATGCACTGGCGAAGAATGGTCTTGGGGAGGCCGCGGTCGAACGTATCATCGATGCGCTTCAAGCTGCAGGGGCTCGTTTCTGCGCAGATTCGTTCAGAAGAGATGCACTATCTACCCTGAGCCAGCTTGAGCTGAAAGATCGGGTCAGACACCTCATTACCGTGATGAGTGTGCACCTACCTTCATCATTTCCTGAAACAGCCTACATTCTAGGTGAGCTCAAAGAACACTGGCCCCAGCCGAATGAGGATGAGAATGCGGATGAGGATGGGGATGAAAAACAGGTTTATTACGCCGCCTGGCCGATCGTCGACTACGTGGCCAAGTATGGGCTCAACCATCCGGAGATTGCCTTGCCACTGCTGCGCTACCTGACCCCTCTTTTCACTGCCGAGTTTGCGATTCGCCCATTCCTCGAAGTGCACCCAGAAGAAACCTACAGCCAAATGCTGATGTGGTGCCTGGACAGCAACGAGCACGTGCGCAGATTGGCCTCCGAGGGTATTCGACCACGTCTGCCATGGGGAAAGCAACTGGCCCAATACATCAACAATCCAACGCCCGTCATTTCTTTGCTAGAAAACCTCAAAGACGATCCGTCCGATTATGTGCGGCGATCGGTCGCCAACAACCTCAATGACATTTCTAAAGATCACCCAGAGCTGATCATCGAAACCTGCAAGTCCTGGCAGGCCCAAAAGGTGACGGCAAGAGAATGGATCATCCGGCACGCAACACGAACCCTGGTCAAAGAAGGCCACCCCAAAGTTTTTGCACTGCTCGGGTTCACTCAAAAACCCAAGCTGAAAGTAGAGCCGCCGATACTTTCCACCCGCCATCTCATCCTTGGTGACCCCCTCGGCATGAGGGTGCAGATCAGCTCCAGCTCAGAGGACAAGCAATACGTGGTCATCGACTACGCCGTGCATTACATCAAAGCCAACGGGCAACGATCAGCTAAGGTGTTTAAATGGAAAAATCTACGCCTCAAGCCCGGTCAGACCCTTACTTTGGAGAAATCCCACCCCTTTAAAAAGATCACCACACGTCGACATTACTCGGGGACGCATCAGATCGAAATGCTGGTCAATGGCCAACACGCCTCAGAATCGACCTTTGAGCTCCACATTCCTTGATCTGACGAACTTCAAACTTGAAACTTGAAGCACCGTGGTTACAAGCACCTCATGAACTGTCACGGCCCGCGGATGAACATGGATCCTGCACTCCACACCGAGCGTAAGCCGGACTGGATCAAGGTGCGTCTTCCCAATGACCCTAAATTCTGGTCGACCAAGGCCTTGGTCAGCGACTTGAATCTGGTCACCGTCTGCGAGGAAGCTCAATGCCCCAATCGCTGGGAGTGCTGGAGTCACGGTACTGCCACCTTCATGATCGCTGGTGAAAAGTGCACCCGTGCCTGTGGTTTCTGTGCCGTAAAAACAGCGCGCCCTGATGCCCTCGAAGCCGACGAACCCGAGCGGGTCGCTGAAGCCTGCAAGCGCATGGAGCTCAAACATGTTGTGATCACCGCTGTGGCACGTGATGATTTACGTGACGGTGGCGCCGAGCACTTCAAGCATGTCATCGAAGCCGTTCGTAGTCACAACCCCGGCATTATCATCGAGGTGCTCACCCCTGACTTTAACGACAAGGACTTTGCCCTCGAGCTTTGCATGAGTGCTCGCCCACATATTTTCAACCACAACATCGAAACCGTAGAACGCCTGACCGCACTTGTCAGAAGCCGTGCTAAGTATCAGCGTTCACTCACTGTGCTTAAAAAAGCCAAGGCGATTGCTGGCGGTAAGGTGGTCACTAAAAGCGGCCTGATGCTCGGACTGGGAGAAAAAGAACACGAGATCATTCAAGCCATGGACGACCTTCGTGCCCATGACGTCACCGTGCTCACCATGGGGCAGTATCTGCGCCCCTCACCGCGTCACCTACCGGTGGTCAATTACATCAAACCGGAAAAGTTTGACGAGTATAAGGAGATTGCTTTAGCCAAAGGCTTCCGCCACGTCGCCAGTGGACCACTGGTAAGAAGCTCCTACCACGCCGCCGATTTCCGCCCAGAGCTCGACCTCATTGAGGATATCGAGAAAGAGGCAGCGGCAAGCAAAGCCTAAAGGGCCCCAACGGACCCCCACGAGCTGCAACAAGTCCTTGCGAGTCTCAAAGGACACTAGTGCCCGCCTGCTTCGGCAAAGCGCTTGATGCGCTCCCGTGATTTATCGTTCAGCGCCTCAGTGGTGTCAATATACTGGCTTGCCGCCTCTTTATCCTGACGCATCCACGCCGTCGCCGTAATACCAATGGCTCGTCTACGCATGCTCTCATTGCTAATCGTTTCTGCAAGTCTCAGATTTTGAGCAATGTCACCACCCTGGTTGGACATCACATAAGATGACGCCGCACTGTCACGCACACCTCCCTCTGGCTGCGCATTAACAAACTCCAATGCCGCCACTGAATCCCGACCCACCCATGAGGAAACGACACTGCCAATGCTGTCTGCGCGCGCATCCTCATTACCATTCTGCATCACCCACTGAGCGGATGCTTCCGGATCATCACGGCCCCACTTACGGGCAATGCTTTGCATCGTATCCTTAAGGTCACGGCCCTCAGAGAGTGCATTGATTTCGGCTGCAGCTGCTGCTGGATCCGTGTCGGCCAAACCGCGCAAGGCCCTGGCCGTTGCCGCTTCTTGTTGATCAGAGGGCAAGCCTGCAATCCAAGCCTTGGCACCATTCCAGTCCTTACCACCCCACTCTCTAGCGATCGTATTTTGAGCGCTCTCACGGGCTTGATCATCCGCAATCGAACTTAGCATCCCTGCCGCCTTCGCTGGATCGTCCGTCGCTGCCTGCCTAAAGATACCCTTCATCGCGTCACTCTGATCACTGCCCTCGAGTGTCTTCGCCCAGGCCATCGCGCCTTCGCTATCCTGACGAGCCCACTCCATAGCGATAACCGATGCCGCCGAACCTCCGCCACGACCGCGTCCACCCATCATGGAACCCATGCGGAAATCGCCGGCATTGGCAGCATAATAATTTGCTGCCTCCTGTGGGAACTTGGAGGCCCAGCTCTGAACCACGGTCTTTTTGACAAACATGCCTGAAAAACCCATGGTTTTGGTGTAGGCCATTGCCGCGGTCGGGTCTTCTTCTCCCCATCGTGCAAAAAGCAAATAACCTACCATGATGCGTTCACTCCATGGTAGCTCTTCGAGTTTCTGAGCCTCCTCTTGAAATTCGGAGGGACCCAAACCCGCATAATAATCCATCAATGCCCGCAACCTATTGTTCTGACCGGGCAAGGACATGGCATCCTCGGCACTATCGACACGTGGACCTCGGTTTACTGCATCACTCGTCACGGGTGTGGAGGATGAATAGGAAAGTGTTGATGCATTCGTTCGGCGAGCAGACCGAGCATCACCAAGCAGCTCATCTTCTGTTCCGCTGGTCGCTTTTTTTCCGACCATAAAACCCCCTGCCCCGCCAATGACAAGAGCCCCGATTAGTGCAATAATACTTCCTTTCATAGTGTTAATAAAATGTCTGTTTGATCTGCCACCTTATAGAACACGAATATCGTCACTAAGTTGCAAAAGACCCTGTCGGATGACAGAACCCGCGATCTCAACAAGGCTGAGCTCGGGGATTCCACTTCCCATTCAGAATTGACTATATTATAGCTTTGCCTTGTTGCAACCATGATTAGACATTCCGTTTCCCGCTGGTGCTTCGGCTCCACCCCACTCGATGAGTTCTGCCAAAAATGCCTACAATACGGCATCACAGGCATTGATTTACTCAAGCTCGATGAAATCCCTACCGTGCAAAGCCTCGGCATGGAGTGCTCCATCACGGCAGCGCACCCTGATGAGAATGACATTGGAGAAATTGAAAAAGGATTCAACAATCCATCATTTCACCCTGCCCTGCACAAGATCTACCAAAAGCTCATTCCCGCCGCTGCTGCCCTCGGTGTTAAACAGGTCATTTGTTTTTCTGGTAACAGAGATGGCATCAGTGAGCAGGACGGCATCAGCCACTGCGCCACCGGCCTCGCCCCACTCATTCCGCTTGCCCAGCAGCACGGCATTACCCTTGTCATGGAGCTGCTCAACTCGAAAGTCGATCACCCGGATTATCAATGTGATCACACAGCATGGGGCGCCGCACTCTGCGAACGCATCGGCTCAGCTCATTTTAAACTGCTCTACGATATCTATCATATGCAGATCATGGAGGGTGACGTCATCCGAACCATCCAGACCTATCACCAGCATATCAGCCATTATCACACCGCAGGAGTTCCCGGCAGGCATGAATTCAATGATGCGCAAGAGCTTAACTATCCCGCCATCGCCCAAGCCATCAAGGCAACAGGATTTGATGGTTTTATCGGTCAGGAATATATGCCCACCACAGAGGACCCCTTTGAATTCCTACCCAAGGCCGTCAAGCTGTGCAGTGCATAGTTTGACCATCAAACCACCGAGCCACCAGTCCACCGAGCCACCAAGACCGTCAGCCTAGTAGGCCACCAACAACAGCGGCGATGATCACGAGCAGCCATACCGGCAGCCACTTGAAATAAATCGCCAGCGCTAATAGCAGGATACCGACGCCATCGAGCAGACCACCGATGCTGCCACCTGTGAGCATGCCCAACAAGGCGGCGGCTAACAGGCCAACGACCGTGGCATTAGCTCCCCTGACTCCAGCACGAGCCCAGGCAAAATGCTTGAGCCGATTCCATACTGGCAAACCTGCTGCAAGCAGAACCATACCCGGCAGAAAAATGGCGATAATGCCGACCGCGCCGCCGAGCCAAGCATTGCCAAAAAGACCCATCGATGCCCCCAGAAATCCAGCGAAGGTAAACAGCGGCCCGGGCACTGCCTGCGCGGCGCCATATCCTGCCAAAAAAGTATCCTTGCTCACCATGCCCGTGTCCACCGTGCTCGACTCGAGCAAGGGCAGCACCACATGGCCGCCACCAAACACCAATGCCCCGGCACGGAACAGGCCTCCCGTTGCTTGCGCGTCTCTTCCACCCTGAACGATCATCGGCACAACAATCATCGCCACCATCAGTAAACTCGCTATCAGCAGGCCTCGCATGGGAATACCACGCCCTTTATCCTGTTCCCTATCCGCAGACTTATCGACCATCAATCCTGCCTCCTCTTTATGAAATACGACCGCGCCTAACAAACCGCCCGCTAGAATCACCAGCGGCTGGATCCAAACCATCGGCGCCATGCTCAGAACAACCAGCGCCACCAGCGCCAGCATCATTTCAGGCCATCGCGGGCACAAGCCTTTACGCATACCTAACAAGGCAACCGCAACGACGGCAACGGCAGCCAGCTTAAGCCCATGCAACCACCCCATGCCAAACCAGTCCTGAATACTTCCCATACCCACCGCGAAGGCAATCATCACTACGGCTGAGGGCAGGGTAAACCCAAACCAAGCCGCCAGACCACCGAGCCATCCAGCTCGCTCATAGCCTATCGCAGCACCGAGCTGACTGCTTGCGGGCCCAGGCAAGAACTGGGTAAGTGCCAAAAGCTCCGCGAAACGTTTTTCACTGAGCCACTTACCGCGCTCGACATAGGTCTCTCGAAAATATCCGAGGTGAGCAACCGGACCGCCGAAGGACGTTAAGCCCAACTTCAAAGACACTAAAAAACATTCCAACATTCCGCGCTGCATGTCGGCAGCTTAAATTTTTCCAGCAAAAATCCAAAGACCAAATTCTTGTCATTTCCGTCATCAGCCACTATCACCAACTCATGTTTTCCAGCTCCCTTGGCCGTCTTCGCATCATCAGTATTGTTGAGGCCCTCTCCTACCTGATTCTTCTCGGTATTGCCATGCCGCTAAAGTACATCTGGGGTGAACCTCAGGCGGTTAAAATCGTCGGCATGCTTCATGGCATCCTGTTCTGTATTTTCTGTGCCGCCTTACTAGACGCAATGCTCAAGCAAAAATGGAACTTAGTGCCGCCTTTCTGGATCTTCATGGCTTCGCTCGTGCCCTTCGCCCCTATTTGGGTTGAGATGTGGCTCAAAAAGCAAATGGCGTTAGCCAAGTAATCACCACACAAACAAAAACCGGCGATATGCAATGCACACCGCCGGTTGTAAATGTTTGAATCGCAGTTCGATTAACGTGAGTAGAGTTCCACAACGAGCTGAACATTGACCTGGTGGTCAAAGTCATCATTCTCGGGAACACGGGTAATGCTACCCTTCATGTCTGTGCGATCGAGCGTGAGCCAGTCCTTAAGTGGAACTGCCTGAGTGAGGTCCATGTAACGAAGACCAAGCTGCTGAGAGCTAGGCTTGTCCTGCACAGTGACGACGTCACCAGGCTTACATTGGTAACTTGGAACATCAACGCGCTTGCCGTTAACCTCAATGTGTCCGTGGTTGACGAGCTGACGTGCAGCGGAACGGGTGTTACCCAATCCAAGGCGATAGCAGATATTGTCGAGACGGAGCTCAAGGAGTTGGCAGAGCACTTCACCAGTCACTCCACGGCGACGGCTTGCCTCTGCATAATACAGGCGGAATTGCTTCTCAAGCACACCGAACTGGAAACGAAGCTTTTGCTTCTCTCCGAGAGCGACTGCGTAGTCAGACTTCTTGCGGCGACCTGCGCGGACACCGTGCTGCCCAGGAGGGAATGCACGACGTTCGAGGGCTTTAGAAGGTCCGAATAGGGCGACGCCGAAACGGCGGCTAATTTTATCTTTGGGGCCAGTGTAACGAGCCATGATATGAAATAAGTTAAAGAGTTAGTAAATGATGAATAATTACACGCGACGTGCTTTCTTAGGGCGGCAGCCATTATGAGGAATGGGTGTCACATCCCTGATAGCGGAAATGTTGATGCCCAGGCCTTGCACGGCACGAACTGCAGACTCACGTCCGGAACCAGGTCCCTTAACGCGAACTTCAGCTTCTTTCAATCCGTGGCTCATTGCTTGGCGGCAGGCATCTTGACAGACCACCTGAGCTGCATAAGCAGTGCTCTTACGTGATCCTTTGAAACCCATCTTGCCAGCACTTGACCAGCCAATGGCATTGCCGCTGACGTCAGTGACGCTCACCAAGGTGTTGTTGAACGTGGCGGTAATGTGAACCAAGCCGGTTTGGATATTCTTGCTCTTCTTGGCCTTGTGAATGCGGATTTGCTCCTCTTCACCACCAGCAATTTCAGCGAAAATGTCACGCTTCTTTTCTGGAGCCTTAGGGGCTTCTTCTGCAGCAGCGCCCTCAGCTTGAGGTGCGGCTTCTTGAGTATCGGCGGCAGGTTTTTCGGCAGGTGCTTCAGCAGCAGCCTTGGGTGCCTTAGCCTCGGGAGCCTTGGCCTCTTCAGCAGCTGGTGTTTCAGCCGCGTCGTCTTTAATTTCTTCTTCAGACATAATAATAAATTTTCTGGGTCAGGGGGTTACTTGGCAACACCAACGGTGCGCTTCTTACCCTTACGGGTGCGTGCATTGGTACTGGTGCGTTGGCCACGCACAGGAAGACCCACCTTGTGGCGAATTCCGCGGTAGCAGTTAATAGCCTGCAAGCGCTTCATAGCAGCTTGCTTTTCACGACGAAGGTCACCCTCAATCGGGATAGCTTCAGAAGTGAGGACTTGAGCAATCTTAACGAGTTGCTCTTCAGTAAGCTGGCCGGTGCGGATATTAGGATCCACTCCTGCTTGCTCGAGAATGCGTTTTGCCGTAGAAGGGCCAACGCCATAGATGTAGGGAAGAGAAGCTTCGATGCGCTTCTCATTCGGGATTTCAATACCGAAAATACGTGCCATATCCTTATGTGGTGGTGTGTTTTATAATGTTGGTAGGTGTGCTCATAACGACGATTTATCCTCATTGGAGGTTAAAGCGCAACCGGTATAATAGCCCGTCTGGACAATCCTGCACACCGCGCGGGAGTGGGTAGATACCAGAGAATGCTCATCTGGCAAGTCAGAATTGACAAATTCACGACTAAAGTAAGGCGATGACCAAATTCCTCGCCACAGCAAGCGCTCAGAGAAATCACCTCATTGGGACTCGCCATCCTGCACTGCCTCAATCAGCATAGCCCGCATGCGCTTTGCACGGAACCTATTGATCTTCGCCCTCTGGCCAGTTCTTATTCTCTTCGCCAGACAAGCTGAGTGGTCTTTAACGCCCATTCTACCCAGTCTTTGTGCCTTGAGCTTGGTGTTTGTGTTTCGTTCGGCGCTATTGGGTCTTACTGGCGGGGCCTTGGCGGGTGCTTTTTTACTGGCCCCAGTTGCCTGGATGGCTCCCCTTTTCCTCATCAATGACCTACTGCTCCCGGCGCTGCAAAGCCGTTGGAACCTTTGTGTGCTCATGTTTACCCTGATCATGGGTGGCTTTGTCGGCCTGCTCAATGGCGGCGGCGGCATCTCCGCCCTGGTGCACAGACTTAGCGCAGGGGCAAAACACGGGTCTCGCCGAATGGAATGGATCACTTACGGCCTGGGTTTCGGCTGTTTTTTTGATGGCTTGGCAAACAGCATGCTGGTTGGCAGCACCATGCGGCCAGTCTATGACCGCACCGGCAGCTCGAGGAACCGCCTCGCCTATATTGTCGACTCGACCAGTAGCCCGATCGCTTGTGTGGCGCTGCTTTCTACCTGGATCGCCTACCAGTTATCAATGATCAAAGAAGGACTGAGTGCTGCCAACATGGATGTAAACCCCTACGCTATGTTCCTTGCCGCCTTGCCGGGGAATTATTACTGCTGGTTCACGCTTGCACTGGTAGCCATTGTCATTCACCGGCGCTGGAACCTGGCTTCTAAAGCAGCCACCACCCCAGCCAAGCACTGCCCGCCCACGGATGAGCCCACGGATGATCCCACTACTATCTTAGAGCAGAGCAAACCAAGCCATGGAGACACCCACGCTGCCGGTCTGCACACCGTATGGATCCCCCTGCTGTTCCTTGTTGTCATGTTACCCATCAGTCTATGGTGGAGCGGATCTCGCGCGCTTCAGGGGAAAATCGGACAAATGGATGTCCGCTGGGTCGATACCTTTGCTGCGGCTGACACCGCCCTGATGCTTGTAGTGGTTGGGCTCAGCACCTGCCTGGTGGCAAGCCTCGTTTATCCACGCAATGCCCCGCTGCCTTATGGCAAAGCTTTCCTCGGAGGCATGGAGCGCATGCTGGCACCGACGCTGATTCTGATCGCCGCCTGGGCCTTAAGCGGCAGCCTCAAACAGCTCGATGCCGGTGTCTGGATTGGCCATCTACTCTCTGGCGCGGTGCCCGCATGGTTTCTGCCAGCGCTCGTTTTTCTGGCTGGGGCAAGCATCTCCTTTCTCACCGGCACAAGCTGGGGAACGATGGGCATCATCGTGCCCTTGGTGATTCCCCTGGCTGCCTCTATGGGTCACTCCATGGGTGGGTCGGAAATGATGGCTTACGACTTGAGCATCTCGGTATTGGCGGCAGCCTTTAGTGGCGCCGTATTCGGAGATCACTGCTCGCCGATCAGTGATACCACCATTGTCTCCTCTCTGGCATCTGGGGTAGAGCCTTTTGAGCATGTCCGCACGCAGATGCCCTATGCTCTGATTGCTGCTGGATTAGCCTTATTCCCTGGTTTCGTTCTAGCGGGATGGACCGGCCAGCTCTGGCCAGGTTTACTGGCTGGCCTGGCAGCCTTACTCGCCATATGGAAACTGCTCGGGCGAAACTGCTCGGGCGAACATCCTCAATAAATTGACTTGTTCAATAGAAAAACTTGGATGAAAAACAGCTCAAATTTATTCGTATTAACACAGTCATGACTCACCCATCACACTCAACACAGCAGCCACAACAACCCCAACAAAGGTTGTTTGCACGCACTCTCAGCTCGGCATCCAAAACGACACTTTTCTCAGCTCTCTTAGTCGTGGCTGCGACCTCCTCACTCAGTGCTCTTGAGCTCCACGTCTCACCCGCCGGCAATGACGCGGCCGCAGGCACCAAAGACGCCCCCTTCCTCACGCTTACCCACGCCCGCGACCATGTTCGCAAGTCCGCAGCCCTGGGCAAAGAGCCGATCACCGTCAACCTTGCCTCAGGTACCTATCACCTGCCCGAAACCCTCCGCTTCAGCGCTGCCGACTCTGGCACTGCCGATGCCCCCGTTACTTATCAGGGAATAGCATCAGAAGATGGCAGCAACGTCATCCTCAGTGGCGCCCGCCCTCTGGAACTGAGCTGGAAGCCATACAAAAACGGCATCTTCCAAGCAAGCACCCCCGCCGGCCTAAGCATCGACCAGCTCTTCATCAATGGCCAAGGCCAGCACATGGCACGCTATCCGAATTACGACCCCAAGATTACCGTCTACAACGGCTTTGCCGCAGATGCCTTCAGCCCCGAGCGCGCTGCCAAATGGGCCGACCCCGCCGGTGGCTACATCCACGCCATTCACACACACCACTGGGGTGGCTACCACTACCGCATTACCGGCAAAAATAAGAAAAACGAAGTGCAGTACGAGGGCGGCTGGCAGAACAACCGCCAGATGGGCATGCACAAATCACATCGCTTTGTAGAAAACATCTTCGAGGAGCTTGATGCACCCGGAGAATGGTTTCATAATTCCAAAACTAACATACTATATTACTGCCCCGCTGCTGGCATCGAGCTGGCAAACGCCTCTGTCGAGATTTCCCTTCTGTCCGAGCTCATCGAGTTTCAGGGCACGCAGCAGTCTCCAGTGAAACACATCCACCTTAAGGACCTCTCCTTCCGCCAGACCGCACGCACCTTCATGGAAACCAAAGAGCCGCTACTGCGTAGTGACTGGACCATCTACCGTGGTGGCGCGGTGTTCTTCAAGGGAGCCGAGGACTGCTCAATTGCTGATTCCGAGTTCACCCAGATCGGCGGCAACGCCGTCTTTGCCAGCAACTACAATCGCCGCTTGAGTGTCACAGGCACACACATCCACAAAGTCGGCGCCAGCGGCATCTGCTTTGTTGGCAGCCCGGATGCAGTGCGCAACCCTCTGTTTGAATATGAGCAACAACAATCCCTCAAGGACATCGACCTCACCCCTGGACCGAAGTCAGACGACTATCCGGCCGACTGCCTTGTCGATGACTGCCTGATCCACGAGCTCAGCACAGTGGAAAAACAAGCCACTGGTGTCCAGGTCTCGATGGCATCTCGCATCACCATCCGCCACTGCTCCATCTACGACATTGGCCGCGCCGGCATTAACTTCAGTGAAGGCACCTTTGGTGGTCACCTCATCGACTTCTGTGATGTCTTTGATACCGTGCGTGAAACGGGAGACCACGGCAGCTTTAACTCCTGGGGGCGTGACCGCTTCTGGCATCTCAAGGACTGCCCGAGTGAAAAGCTACCCGAGCTCGCCAAGCTGGATACGGAAAAATCCATCATCCGCAACAGCCGCTGGCGCTGTGATCACGGCTGGGATGTCGACCTCGATGACGGCTCCTCCCACTATGAAATCTACAACAACCTGATGCTCAAGGGTGGCCTCAAGCTTCGTGAAGGATTCTACCGCCATGTTTACAACAACATCACGGTCAACAACACGCTGCACCCACACGTCTGGTACAAATACTGCGGTGACCGCGTGCACCACAATATCTGGATGGGCAAGTATCGACCTGCCCGCATCAAAACCTGGGACAGCGAGGTGAACCATAACTTCTTCACCAAGGAGGCTGACCAAACAGCCTACAGTGACAAAGGCTGGGACACCAACTCCTCATACGGTGACCCCCAGTTCATCGATCCCGCCAATGGCGACTACCGCGTTAAAGAAGGATCCCCTGCCCTCAAGGCCGGCTTTAAGAACTTCCCGATGGATAGCTTCGGCGTGAAAAAACCCGCCCTTAAGGCCATCGCCCGCACTCCCAAGCTACCGCATTACCGATACGATCCTGGCAAGCCGAGTGATGCCAAGCAGGCAGTCAGACGCAAGACGATCAAGTGGCTGGGTGCTTTCACAACCACGCTCGAAGGTGAGGAATTTTCCGCCTTCGGGGTCAACAAGGAAGACGGCGGTTTGCTCATCAAGCGCATAGACAAAGGCTCACCGCTGGAAAGCGCCAAGCTTCTGGTAGAAGACGTGATCCAGACGATCAATGGTGTCTCGGTCAATGATCGAGCAAGCTTGAAAAGAGCCACCGCCAAACTCAAGCAAGGACAAGAGCTCAG
>CAWVVN010000040.1:0-15475 GCA_963933605.1 uncultured Verrucomicrobiales bacterium | reverse complement strand
GGTGCAGATGCTGGTGCAGATGCTGGTGCAGATGCTGGTGCAGATGCTGGTGCAGATGCTGGTGCAGGTGCTGGGGCATTGCTTGCCTCAGCTGGTGTGCTATTTTCGTTTTGATTATCAGCCATGATTTTGAATGGATTAGAATTGAAGTCCGGCCTCACGAGCGGAGTCTGCGAGTGCTTTGATTTTTCCGTGGTAGAGGTGACCGCCACGATCGAATACCACCTTTGAAATATTGGCTTCCTTGGCGCGGCTGGCGACAAGTTCACCAACCTTCTGGGCTGTGGCTTGGTTGGATGCTACATTTTCTAGGCCCTTATCAAGACTAGATGCGGCACACAGTGTGACACCAGCAACATCATCAATGATCTGGGCATAGATGTGCTGATTGGAATAGCTAACTGCCAAACGGGGGCACATAGCGTTACCGGAAACCTTTTTACGGATACGGCGATGAATCCGTTGACGGACTTTTTTACGATTGAGAATGCTCATTGTTCTAAAATATTTTTTTGCTTTAGTAATTATGCAGGTTAATTTCGATTACTGAACGCTCTTACCAGCCTTGCGGCGGACTCGCTCACCTAGGTAGCGGACACCTTTACCCTTAAATGGCTCTGGTGGATAATAACGGCGAACTTCAGCAGCAAACTGTCCGACAACTTGCTTATCGATACCCTCCACCTTGATATTGGTGTTCTGGTCAACAGTGACCTGAATTCCCTCAGGAATCGGGTGTAAAATCGGGTGGCTCTTACCGAGACTGAGGTCAAGGTCCTTACCTTTGACCGTAGCACGGAAACCAACACCCTGAATCTCTAGCTGTTTGATAAAGCCGTTAGTTACGCCTTCAATCATGTTGCTAATCAAACTGCGGGATGTTCCGTGAAGTGCTTTCTGACGGCGGTGCTCAGTAGCACGTTTTACGGTAACGGTGCCTTCGGCCTCTTCTAATGAAATGCCTTCTGGCATTGTCCACTCTAGCTTTCCTTTGGGACCTTCAACGGTAACGAGACCGTTGCTGTCAGCTTTGACACTGACCTTTTCGGGAAGAGCGATATTTTTTAATCCAATACGTGACATAATGTTGTATTCCTAATTTGTATGTTTACGGGCAACGAATTACCAAACAAACGCGAGGACTTCACCTCCCAGTTTTTCCCTGCGAGCAACAGCACCGGTCTTGAGCCCTTTAGAGGTAGACACGATGGATATTCCCAGGCCATTGAGGACACGCGGGATTTCCCCCGCACCAACATAACGTCGTATTCCTGGTTTGGATACGCGCTTGAGATCTGTGAGAATGGGGTTTCCATTATCAGCATACTTAACTTTCACCTTGATCTCAGGGAACTTACCTGTGGAATCTACCTCGTAGTTCCAGATGTAGCCTTCGTCTTTGAGGATCTTTGCGATTGCTTCCTTGATTTTGGAATGAGGGGCTTTGAATGTCTCGTTGCCTGCGCGTGATGCGTTCTTCAGGCGGGTGAGAAAATCAGAAATTGGGTCACTTAAAACTGCCATAGTGCTTGTAATTCTTTAAATTGTTAATCGTTGATTGCTGCGTGATAATTAAGCAGCGTCGTCGGCTTTCTTAGGTTCACGGAATGGCATGCCGAGTGCCTTGAGAAGCGCACGCCCCTCATCATCTGTGTTTGCGGAAGTTACGAAAATGAGGTCAAAGCCAAGCTGACGCTTGATTTTATCGAGCTCGATTTCAGGGAAAATGGCTTGGTCATCAATGCCTAGGGCATAGTTACCACGGCCATCAAAGCTCTTAGGGGTAATGCCACGGAAGTCACGAATATTGGGTGCCGTGATGTTGATGAAACGGTCCAAGAACTCCCACATGTGGTTGCCACGTAATGTAACACGAGCACCTACAGCTTCACCTTCACGCACCTTGAAGTTTGCTACACTCTTACGAGCGTATGAAATACTTGGCTTCTGCCCAGTGATCTTGCAAATATCTTCGATAGCATCCTCAACGGCTTGCTTGCGATCGGAAGCGGAGCCAACGTGAGTTGTGACGACGATTTTTTCCAGGGCGGGGACCTGGTGTAGATTGGTGTAGCCTTGCTGCTCTTTGAGAGCAGAGACAACCTTGTCTTGGTAGTAGGATTGTAGTGTTGGTTTCATGGTATGCGGGTCAGCTTATTGTTTAGTCGCTTAAGCGCTGGGGTTTTTGAACGACGTCCCCTAAGGGGCATCGAAAAATGAGTTCAGGAGATTTTTTTGACGTTGGAGATGGCAATTGGTCCATCTTGTTCGACGATGCCGCCGTCCGGATTTTGCTCCGACTTGCGGATGGCTTTTTTCATGACGCGAGCGCCCTCGACAACGACTTGGCCCTTAGCCGCGTTGACTGAGAGAACGGTGCCGCGTTTGCCCTTGTGGTTACCTGCGACAACTTCGACTTCGTCACCTTTTCTTACGTGTGTTTTTATACGCATTGTAAATAGAGTTAATAGTTTGATTAGAGAACCTCAGGGGCGAGTGATACGATCTTCATGTAGCGCTTGTCGCGCAATTCACGAGCGACTGGGCCAAAGATGCGGGTACCTCTTGGATTTCCGTCTTTGTCGATGATGACGATTGCATTGCTATCAAAACGAAGCACAGAGCCATCAGCACGGCGTACGGGATACGCAGAGCGAACAACGACGGCCTTGACGACCTCGCCTTTTTTGATGCTTGCCGTCGGGATAGCTTCCCTAACGTGAGCTGTGATAACATCGCCTACACGAGCCACCTTAGTGCGCTTGCCAATGACGCCAATCATCTTGGCAACACGCGCACCGGTGTTATCGGCGATTTGAACTTTTGATTCCATCTGGATCATAACAGTAAAATTTTTGGTTGGTTATTAGTGATTAATAATTACCGGTATTGCCGCTAAGCAATATACCGATGAATTAGTGAGTGAGAACTTCTTGGAGCTTCCAGCACTTCTTTTTAGAAATAGGCTTTGTTTCGATAATGCTGACCTTGTCACCTACTGCAGCCTCACCATTCTCATCGTGGGCGTAGAACTTCTTGGATCGCTTAATGATCTTCTTGAAGCGTGGGTGGGGCACGCGGTTGGTGTATTCCACGACGATGGTCTTATCCATAGATGTGGAGATTACAATACCGACGCGGGTCTTGCGGATACCTTGTGTTTTGGTTTCAGATTCGCTCATGATTGATAATGTTGAATGATTAGTTAATTAGCTTAACCCTGGAGACGACGCTCGGAGAGTGTAGTTTGCACACGTGCAACCTCGCGACGAACGAGTTTACGGCGTGCTGTATTTTCCAGCTGTCCTGTCGCTTGCTGCAAGCGGAGGGTGAGTGACTCCTGCTTGAGGTCACGCAGACGGCTAATGAGCTCCTCAGTGGTGAGCTCGCGGATTTCTGTGATATTGGACTGGGCCATGGCTTAAAAAATTGTTTGTAGGTTATCTAAGTTGTAAATCTTTAGCCGTGGTTTCCACGGACAACGAAGCGGGTAGGAACACCAAGCTTGTAGGACGCCAAACGTAGAGCTTCCTTCGCTGCTGTTTCAGAAACACCTGCAACTTCAAAAAGCATTGTTCCAGGACGAATCACTGCGACCCAAGCCTCGACAGAACCTTTACCTTTACCCATACGAGTTTCAGCTGGCTTTGCTGTGACAGACTTGTGAGGAAATACACGGATCCAAACTTTTCCTTTACGCTTAAGCTGACGGTTGATGGCCACACGACAGGCTTCGATCTGACGATTGGTCATCCATCCGCGACCGAGACACTGAAGGCCGAAGTCACCGAAGCTCACGGTGTTTCCGCGCTGGGCGTTTCCGCCGCGGTTTCCGCGATGAGTCTTGCGGAACTTCACTCTTTTTGGCATTAATGGCATGATATTATCCTCCTAATTAAAATTTGTTAGTTATGTGAATTTGCTAGTCAGTGGTTGTCGACTAGCCGTTATTACGATCGTTGCGTTCACGGCGTTGACCACCGCGGGGACGAGCTCCGCCGCCTCCTCTTTCTTCCTTTTCTTCCTTTTTGTTGATCCAGCACTTGATGCCGATGATACCGTAAACGGTAGCGGCTTCTGCGAAACCGTAATCGATTGGCACACGAAGTGTCTGAAGCGGCACTGTGCCCTCACGATATGATTCAGCGCGGGCAATATCAGCACCACCGAGGCGACCTGCGCAACGGATACGAATACCTTCTGCACCAAATTCCATACCGGTCTGAATGGCACGTTTCATGGCCCGGCGAAATGCAATACGGCGTTCGAGCTGAACTGCAACATTCTCAGCGACGAGCTGAGCATCGAGTTCGGGCTTGCGAATCTCAAGGATGTCAATCTTTACCTGGCAACCTCCACAGAGCTGAGAAATCTCATTGGTCATTCTCTCAATCTCAGATCCTTTACGACCAATCACAAGACCGGGACGAGCTGTAGAAAGTGTAACGCGGACACTGTTCCAGGCACGCTCAATGATGACCTTGGATATGCCTGACATATGCAGGCGCTTCTTAATATACTTCCTGATCTTTAGATCTTCATGAAGGTTATCGGTGTATTCTTTTCCAGTGGCATACCACTTGGAACGCCAGTCTTTATTGACTGCGAGACGGAATGAGATCGGATTGATTTTCTGGCCCATGGTTTTGTTTTTTAAATTTGATTACTTGTCTTCGCCCTTGTCGTCCTCAGCGGGAGCGGCTTCTTCGTTTGCGACCTCGGCCTTGACCTCAGTTACCTCCTCGACTGCTGCTTTCACTTCTTCGACCTCCTCGACTACTGCTTTTACTTCTTCAACTTCCTCGACAGCTTCCTCTTTCTTCTCTTTTTTGGCAGACTTCGCAGCAGCTTTTTTCTTTGGCTTAGAAACTTGATCACGCTTCTTAGGCTTAGATGAACGCTCACGCGGCTCAGGAATTTCTTCCTCATCAGTTAACACAATGTAGAGATGGCTCGTGCGCTTGCGGATTGCGCTAGCTGAACCACGAGCACGTGGCTTAAAACGCTTGAATGTTGGTCCATCACCAACGGTGGCTTCCTTAATTGTTAATTCATCAGCGACAAGCTCATGATTGTTCTCGGCATTAGCAACGGCACTCTTGAGTGTCTTACCAACAAGCTGTGCAGCTTTGCGTGGAGTGTATGCGAGTACATCAAGGGCATCAGACACTGGCATGCCTTGAATGGCACGAGCAACGTCACGAGCCTTCTTAGGCGAAATGCGGGCGTATTTGTATGTGGATTTAACTTCCATCGGTTTAGTTAGTTGTAAAAGTAATTAGTTATCGTTGTGAAATATTTACGGAGGCGATGTCGCCAGACCGAACAGCTTCGTGAGATTCGTCTAGATGCGTAGGAAGCAAGCCACTGAAGTCCTTGCGAACATCGGTAACAACAGCCTCTGCAACCTTCTGTTTGCCGCGCATAATAGTGAAAGTCATTCCCCGTCGGACGGATTGATTTTCTCCTGCATTGACTACCAATACACCGCTCTCCGCGTCGATACTGATAATTTTTGCATGCTGCAGACTTCCTTGCGTAAGCTGAGGGCGCGGGTTCTGCCTTAATCCGAGCGCTACGTCAAGCTCTCGTATTGAAGTTTCCAAGCGAATCCGTGAATCAGGGTCGGCTGCAACGGCGGTGCGGAGATATTCCCGCATATCCACCATGAGTTGCAGTGCCGCTTTTTCTGTAGCACGGTATTGCTTATCAATGACTTCTGCATTTTTTACAGCATCGAGGATAGCATCCTGGCCGCCGTTGAGAAGATTGTCGCCGAGCGCGGCAAAGCGCAGGCGTAAATCATTTAATCCCCTACTCAACTCAGCCTCTCGCTTTTTAGAAGCAGCAAAATCACGCGCAAGCGTATGATTGTATTGCTGGACTTTCTGCAGTTGGAGCTGAAGTTGGCGGAGCTGAAGCTTTGCGTCTTTCCCTTCGCTACTCTCTGCTGATTGCCCATTACATACACACACGGCACCAAGGAGAAGAACTCCGGTGATAGCTGAGGTGATGTGATTTGCTGGGATCATAAGAATATCGAAAAAGTAAGTTTGCAGGTTCTTTAGAGAGTCTGATTAGCGCTTACCTATACCCCCGTGGGCTCTGAAGATACGTGTAGGCGAAAATTCGCCTAATTTGTGGCCAACCATGTTCTCGTTCACATAGACGGTCACGAATGACTTTCCATTGTGAACATGGAATGTGTGTCCAACAAAGTCTGGAGTAATGACGGATTTACGGCTCCATGTTTTGATGGGCTTCTTGTCTTTGTTAGCTTCTGCTGTATCAATTTTTGATAGCAGCTTCTGGTCAACGAAAGCACCTTTTTTGAGTGATCTTGGCATATTAATTATCAGTTAAAGATTTTTTACTTCTTACGGCGTGAAACAATGAACTTGTTGGACGGCTTGTATTTCTTACGAGTTTTTTGGCCCTTGGCGTGACCCCAGGGTGATTTGAGGTGTTGGCGACCACCACCAGACTTAGACTTACCCTCACCACCACCATTGGGGTGATCAACAGGGTTCATACACATACCACGAACTGTTGGGCGTATACCCTTCCAGCGGCTGCGGCCTGCTTTACCAGAGACTTCGTTCATGTGGTCACGGTTGCCTACTTGGCCAATCGTGCAGTAACAGCTCTGATTAAACTTGCGGATCTCGCCAGAAGGCATTTTGACGAGCGCGTGTCCACCCTCTTCACGGTTGGATAGCATAGCTTGTTGACCAGCGGAACGGGCAACCTTGCCACCTGTTCCAGGAGTCATTTCAATATTGTGAATAGCAGTTCCAAGCGGCACGTGCTTGAGTTGCATTGCATTACCCGGCTTAGGTGCTGCCGTTGCGCTCGAGATGACCGTATCACCAACACTGAGTCCAACAGGAGCCAAGATGTAATTTAATACGCCGTCTTCATACTTAATGAGCGCAATGCGACAAGTACGGTTTGGGTCATACTCGATACTTTGGACAATCGCTGGAACGTCCACCTTGCTGCGTTTAAAGTCGATAAGACGGTATTTACGTTTGTGACCACCACCCTTGTGACGGCATGTAATGCGACCCTGGTTGTTACGTCCACCGCTTTTCTTAAGTGGGCGAGTCAGACTTTTTTCAGGTGTCGTTTTGGTAATCTCCTCGTAGGATGGCCACTCTTTGTAGCGGTTTGATGGAGTTACTGGTTTGAATGTTTTAAGAGGCATAATACGCTATTGGGTTCGATGTTATCGTTTTTCAGCGGAAATAGGTTAATATATAGGGCGTGATCTAAAATTAGACGAGGTCAAGAGTTTCACCATCCTTGAGACGGACAATGGCTTTTTTCCAATGTGCAGTGCGGCCTGCATCAGCACGGCGATTGCGCTTGCTCTTGCCGCGGCAGTTAAGAGTGCGGACAGCGGCTACTTTCTTTCCAAAAAGTTGCTCAATGGCGCGCTTGATTTCGAGTTTGTTTGCATTGCGGTCTACCTTAAACACGTATTCGTTGTTTTCCTCCTGAAGAAGGGTGGCTTTCTCACTAATGAGAACCGTGTCGATGACCTGATAAATATCTTTCATAGTACGATTTGTAGTTAAATGGTTTAGGCTGTGCGGCTTGCTAGAGTTTCGTATGCGTCTTCAACAATGACCACCATGTCAGCAAGGAGCAGCTGTTCGATGTTCATTTCAGCAGCGGTAATAAGTAAAACGTTCTGAATGTTGCGTCCGGCAAGATAAGTTTTATCATCAAATTTCTCAGCAACCACAAGCATACTGCGAGCATCGGCGATTCCCTTAATGGCTGCAGCAAATGACTTGGTCTTGCCGTCTTCGATGCAAAAACTCGGCACGGAAATGACGCGCTCAGCACTGATGAGATCACCAAGAACCTTGCGTAATGCAAGCTTACGTGTTCCCTTAGTGACTGTTTTGGCATAAGAGCGAGGACGTGGTCCAAAGACGATGCCACCACCACGCCAAATAGGGTTTTTGTTGGTGCCTGCACGTGCGCGGCCAGTTCCTTTTTGCTTCCAGAGCTTTTTATTGGAACCCTTCACTTCACCACGAGTTTTCGTGCATGCAGTGCCACTGCGGCGGTTAGCGCGGTAAGCGGTTACGAGATCGTGCACGGCTTGGTCACCCTTGGGGCCTTCGACCACTTGGATGTTGGCAGCTTGTGCGTCTTTAATTGAGAGTGTTTTTGACATGATTAGTTATCAGTTAATGGTTATCGGTTAATCAGGTAATGTTCGGAAGCGGAGCTACCGGTGGTTTCATTAGCTGGCAGATAGTGCTGTCTTCTTCACTGCAGGACGAATGACAACGTAAGCACCCTTGTGGCCTGGAACAGCACCAGAAACGAGGATGACGTTATCTTCAGGGCGAACCTGAACGACTTTAAGATTTTGAACCGTGCGGCTGTAGACACCGTGACGACCAGGCATCTTCTTGTTTTTCCAAATACGTCCAGGCCATGTTCCTGCACCTACACCACCGGGACGGCGGTGCATCATATGACCGTGAGAGTCGGGTTGGCCGGCAAAGTTGTAGCGTTTCACAACACCTTGGAAGCCCTTACCTTTGGTCGTTCCAATGACGTCGATCCACTGGTTAGCCTCAAATAAGGCGGCACCAGGATGTGGTTCATCGGTGTTGGGGATTTCTGCATCACTCTCAAAGCGAAACTCCTTAACGAGCTTCTTGGGTGATGCGCCATACTTGTTGAAGTGCCCGCGCTTGGGGAGATTGAGACGGAATTCACGCTGATCGTCATATCCGACCTGAACAGCGGAGTATCCGTCTGTCTCAGAGGTTTTGATCTGGAGAAATTCATTGCCTGAAACGTCAACAACAGTGACTGGTATTGATATGCCAGCTTCTGTGTCAAATACGCGGGTCATGCCGACTTTTTTTCCTAGTAGTCCTAATGCCATGGTATTGGTAAGATTTGTGTTTTAAAATGAGTGATTAGTGATGATGTAACTCTGAGAGTCAGATCTTGATTGCAATGTCTACACCGGCTGGAAGATTAAGCTTCTTGAGCTCGTCCACGGTGCGCGCTGTTGGGTCAACGATGTCGAGCATGCGCTTGTGTGTACGGATCTCGAACTGCTCGGCAGACTTCTTGTTCTGGTTTACAGAACGGTTGACGCTGAATTTCTCAATGCGCGTAGGCAATGGGATAGGGCCGGCAACTTTGGCACCGGTGCGTTTGGCTGTTTCGACAATTTCCATAGCGGACTTGTCAATGGCGCGGTGATCATAAGCGCGCAGGCGGATTCTGATTTTCTGCTGTTGCATATCGGATTTTAGTTAGAGTAGTTAAGAGATGTTTTGTTGTCTTGAGATAGATAATTTAGCTAGCGTAGGCATACTCATTGGTGAGTCCGTCGACAATAGCTTGAGGGACCTGTTCGAAGCTGCGAGGCCTCATCGTGTAGTCAGCACGTCCGCTAGAAAGAGTTCTTACAGCAGTGGAGTAGCCAAACATTTCAGCAAGAGGAACGTGTGCCTTGAGCACAGCATGTGTAGGCTTATTCTCGATCTCCTGGATTTGACCACGGCGACGATTCAGGTCTCCCATAATGTCTCCTTGGTAATCTTCAGGAGTAGTGACTTCTACGTCCATGACAGGTTCGAGGAGAATGGGCTTGGCATTCTTAAAGGCATCACGCACCCCTAAGATTGCAGCCATCTTGAATGCATTTTCGTTTGAGTCCACTTCGTGGTATGACCCATCGGTGATGTTGACATGCACATCAACAACCGGGTAGCCAGCAATGATGCCGTTTGACATGGCAATGCGCACACCCGACAAAACGGAATTAATAAATTCTTTCGGAATAGCTCCACCAACAATTAGGTTGTCGATCGTGATTCCTTTTCCTTTTTCTTCAGGGGCAACGTTCAGGACTACGTGGCCATATTGACCGCGGCCGCCGGATTGTTTGACCAGTTTGCCGATACCGTCAGCGGCGCAACTAATAGTCTCACGGTAGGCAATCTGTGGTTTACCTACACTGCACTCCACCTTAAATTCGCGCTTCATGCGATCAACAATAACCTCCAGGTGAAGCTCGCCCATTCCAGAAATGATCGTTTGGCCCGTATCCTCGTCAGTCTTGACAACAAATGTGGGGTCCTCCTCAGATAGGCGTGCCAGAGCAAGTGACATCTTATCTTGGTCAGCAACCGTTCTAGGCTCAACCGCCATCGAGATCACAGGTTCTGGGAAAAGTGGTGGTTCGAGCATAATCTCGAAATCCTGCTGGCAGATGGTGTCACCCGTCTGGACATTTTTAAGACCTACGATGGCGGCAATGTCTCCTGCGTAACAAGTTTCAATGTCCTCATGCTTGTCAGCATGCATCTTAATGAGGCGGCCGATGCGTTCTTTTTTGCAAGTGCGAGGATTGTAAACCATATCCCCTTTGGAAACCATGCCTGAGTATACGCGGAAGAAAACGAGCTTACCGACGTATTTGTCTGCCCACAGTTTAAATGCTAGCGAACAGAATTTTTCGTTGTCGTCGGTTTTAGCAAACACCTCTAATGACTCATCATTTGGAGACTGCCCTTGAGCTGCTGAAATATCAAGCGGGCTGGGAAGGTAATCAACTACTGAATCTACCAAAAATTGAACTCCTTTATTCTTGAATGCGGAGCCACCTGCAACAGGAACAATCTGGTTGGAAATGGTGGCGCGGCGAAGTGCTCGTTTGAGATCGTCTGTGGTGATTTCCTCTTCCATCAGGAATTTCTCACCCAGCTCCTCATCGCAGTCACACAAGATAGATTGAAGCTCTTCACGTGCCGCCTCTGCCTCAGCGAGAAGGTCGCCCTCGAGGTCCTGAATGTCGAATGTTGAGCCCATGGCATCATCATCCTTGTAAATGACAGCCTTCATGTTGAGCACATCAATTTGGCCCTGAAGGTTTTCTTCAGCACCAATAGGGATCAGGATACGGACGGCTTGAACACCAAACTTCTCCTTCACGTCTTGGAAAACATTTTCAAAGTTAGCACCGGTGCGGTCCATCTTGTTGACAAAAACAATGCGAGGAACGCTATATTTGTCTGCTTGGCGCCAAACTGTCTCGGTTTGTGGCTGAACGCCGGCAACACCGCAGAAGACAACGATGGCACCGTCAAGAACCCGAAGTGAGCGCTCTACCTCTGCGGTAAAGTCAACGTGACCCGGAGTATCGATGATATTAATACGCTGCTTCTGCTCTTCAAAAAGCTTGGTCACCCCCTCGATAGGATGCTGAACCCACTCACAAGTAACGGCTGCTGAGGTAATGGTAATACCACGCTCACGCTCTTGTTCCATGTGATCGGTTACCGTAGCTCCATCGTGAACTTCACCAATGCGGTGAATCATGCCGGTGTAAAAAAGAATACGCTCGGTGAGCGTGGTCTTCCCCGCATCAATGTGCGCAGCAATCCCAATATTCCGCGTCCGTTCCAGAGGGTATGGACGGTTTGGATTATTAGGATTCTCGGACATGGTGTTGAGGCAGGTTATCTAGATATTCGTATTTTACTTAGAAAAACAGATAGCGTTTGCTGGATTACCAGCGGAAGTGAGCAAAGGCACGGTTGGCCTGTGCCATCTTGTGCATGTCGTCGCGCTTGCGAACGGCATTACCTTGGTTGTTGGCAGCGTCTTTGATTTCATTAGCAAGAGCTACGTGCATTGGAGTGCCCTTCTTGGAACGAGCAAAGTTAACAAGCCAACGCATAGCAAGAGACTCAGAACGACCAGAGTCAACTTCAAGCGGCACTTGATAGGTGGCGCCACCAACACGACGGCTTTTCACCTCAACGCGTGGTTTTGCATTTTCGAGGGCGCGTGTGACAACTTCGAGAGGATCGATGGTGTCTGTGCCGTCATTGGCCTTATCGATAGCAGAATAGACGATGCGCTCTGAGAGTGAGCGCTTACCGTCGCGCATGACTTTACTGATGAGCTTTCCAACTACGGGACTATCGTAGCGTGGGTCACGTGTTTCTGGGCGGTTGTAAACTTTTTTACGGCGAGCCATTGTATTATTGGTTTGTAGATTGAAAAAAATTACTTCTTAGGACGCTTCGTTCCATACTTGGAGCGAGCTTGTGCACGCTTATCGACACCAAGTGTATCGAGCGCACCACGAACGATGTGATAACGAACACCAGGAAGGTCTTTCACTCGTCCACCTCGAACAAGCACGATTGAGTGCTCCTGAAGGTTGTGACCTTCGCCACCGATGTAGGCGATCACTTCCTGACCGTTGGTGAGACGAACCTTGGCTACCTTACGGAGAGCTGAGTTTGGCTTCTTAGGCGTGCGAGTCATGACCTGGAGACAGACGCCACGACGCTGTGGGCAACTGTTGAGGGCACGTGACTTGGACTGGGTCACTGGTGTCTTGCGTCCTTTTCGGACGAGCTGGTTAATGGTAGGCATATTCCTGCGTGTTTTTAGTTTGATTGATGATTGATTGGTAAAATCAAGAATGCTTTGGTGAGAAAATCTTAGTTTAGTTTGTGAAAACGGCTAGCTGATGTGTTGTCAAGCCAGTGGAAACGATCAAACTACCGAGGTGCGCCCAAGAGGCACGAGGTATATTAAGTGACCTCGAAAACCGCCTCTTGTCCGGAGCTACCCGATAGTTTAACTGCCTTCCCGCAGCTTTCTTATTGTTGTCCTGACCATTGATTTGAATCGCTGGGTTAGGACGGGGGGCGGCGAATATACAAATGAACCTCAATCTGGCAAGCCGTATTTCGACTTTTTTTGATTATTTTTTTAAACTCAGGCTAAAAGAGGCTGCAAATGCCGGCTTTCAGGCGCTCCAGCCCCGAGCCAAGATCCGGGATCTTCGGCGGCTCCCCACTTCAACTCGAACTCTCAACTTGAACTGCCACGAAGTGGCCTCACCCTAAACAATCCTTCATCAGCTGCCGCATCGAGTAGAGCCGTGTCTGCTTTTTCTGCCACCCGACACCTCGCAGTGGCCTGACGCCGGTTTTACTCTTTTGCCCGAAGCGTCCCGCGATCCCTTGAAAACCTTCTCGACAAAACCCCGACTTCCAAACGTCATCCCGTCGCTCAAATACCGCACCTTGAAACGCAGCACTTCACCAAAACTCAGTTTACCCCCTCTGGCCAAGCCCTTCTCCACCTCCTTGCGTTTGAAGCCCTTCTTCACCAGCTTCAGCTCCCTTTCCTCAAGCGCCACCCCCGAGTTGAGATCCTCGGCAAACACCCTACCGCCCCCGACACCCTCGGGGGCGGCACGAAATCTCTCCAGTACCTGCTCGGTGCCAAAGTAAATCACCTTCGATTAAAACAGCTTGATCCTGAGCAGAACTGCTCATCATCCAGCAAAACCACCCTCTCTTTTTGCCTATATCTCTGCCAGCAAGTGGAAATAGTTACTCATGATATGATACGAAAGCACCCGCACCCCGCAGAAATCACTATATTGCCGCCCGCTTCACGGATGAGCACGAGGCAAATACAAGCGCACAAGGCAGCCTTTCAACAGATGGCACATCACCTAGCTCTGGGGCATGAATGTGCCAGCCGGATCTCTGGCAAGGTCATATACGTTATTGCGTAGTTCCGCGGTGATATTTCGCGAATTGCCCAGCTGGGCAATGGTCTTCGGCTGCAGCAGGTCGCCAATACGAACATCCATCTTCGTATTGACTAACTCACGATCCAGCGCCCAGTCTAATACTTTAGGGATTTTCAGCAAGATTTTCCACGGGAGCCAGCGGTTTGGCATATTGGCAATGTAGAAGGGCAGGACCGACGCTCCGCTGCGCATAGCTATTGTGCCGACCCCTCGCTTCCACGCCGGAGCAACACGACGCCTTCCGAAACGACGCCCATGAAACATGTTTTCAGGGAAAATTATCAGGGCCCCGCCACCTTTGATGTGTTTAATCATATCGCTGACGGACTGCCTGGCGCACTGGTCATTGACCTCGATGACATGCGGCTTTAGCTCTGGCTGATCGAGCACGTGACTTTCTGCAGCGATCTTAACGTCGCTATGCTTGCGTATGCCCAGCATCAAATCGAGGAGCGCTAGCCCATCTCCCGAGACAGGGTGGTTTCCTGTCACAATCAACGGCCCTTCGGTGGGAATAGCCGACACCTTAGCACGGTTCGCGCGAGTCCTTATGCCCAATGCTTCAATACCCCGCTGTAAGCCGGGCCGGTGAGGTTGCTCTCTCCTTGATTTCTCCACGCGCTGAAGCGCACTCAAGGCTAAGAGTTTTCTGGCGCACACTGCACGACCTACAAACCGCTTCAATGCACTCCTAATGCTAGGAATTTGCTTTTTGAATAAGGTGCTCAGAGAGGCTTTCATTTGGCAGTAAGGGCGGGTGAGGGAAAAGACGGGCTAACTAGACGAGCTTAACATCTATCCGATGTCTTTTCAAAACCAACACAACAAAAAAGCAAAAAACTTTATGGACAAGCTAATATGTTTCTTTATTAGAGGTCTTTCCCTTTATCGATTAAGCAGGTCGTTCAATAGTCTGCAGACCGAGCTGATTCGAGTTTGTCGATCAGGCGGTTCTTAACATCTTTAACTACAAATCTAAACTACTATTATGGCTACATCATTACAGCGTAACACCAACAGAAGTCGTCCTACAAAATCAGCTGGCGCAAGAAATCAGCGCCAAAAAGTGCAAAGCCGCCGCCTTGTCGCCCTAGGCATGGACGAAGCTACTGTTGCAGCAATGAACTCAACTGAAGTTCGCACACTACTTAAGCACCCCAAAAAGGTAAGTGCAGCTCATAAGGGATAATTTCCCTTCTAATCTTGCCTAGTCTTACTGATCAGGCAGATAGATCCCCAACTGACTGCTAGGAATTTGCTTTTTGAGTGAGGTATCCGAGGAGGCTTTCATAGGGTGTTAGGGGGGTTGCCCCGCGACAACGGATCCTTTTCCGCGGCGATGTTGGGGGCTTTATTGACCAGCGTATCCGAGATGAACTGGCTGCTGCTAGGCCCATAGTGTAGGTTAAATGCCCGCTGCAGGAGCATTTCTGATCGGTCGAGCGACCGGTTGACCTTTTCTTTTTGTGGTGTTTCCGACAAAACTGAGGGATCAACGCCGACCATCCGGGGAAATTCGGGTATAAGGCGGTTCTCAACAGCGCTGTAATTCCGCACTTCGAATGAAATGTGATGATCGTGAAGCGCCGCAAGGATGTTTGTCGCCATGATGGCAGGCCCTCGATGAGACCGCGAAAACTCATCAAGCGAAGTGACCGTGCCGCCCCTCTTGACTGTCTGCCCTTAGCCCTAGGTTCTGGTACGCGATGTGGTGCGTCTCGGACAGAGCCCACTGCGCGAGAGCCCCAAGGCTCGGGCAGCGCTGGGCATTCTTGAAAAACACGGATGGCTAGTGCGGCTTAAAGCAAAAACCATGGTGCGCGAATCCGCTCGAGCTGAAAGTTGGCGCATCGTAAGGGGGAC
>CAWVVN010000039.1:0-15690 GCA_963933605.1 uncultured Verrucomicrobiales bacterium | reverse complement strand
GAAATTGGAGCGGGTGATGAGATTCGAACTCACGACATTCTCGTTGGCAACGAGATGCTCTACCACTGAGCTACACCCGCATAGAGTGTGTTGTTTTGCGCCGGATACGAGATCTTGACGCGCGATCTGTTTACACTCTGATGGGTTGCTGACAAGTGATTTTTCCTAAAAAATGCAAATTTTGCGACTTGGTGTTTGGAATTTTGGAAATCGAAATTAAAGAACCTGCATGGACATTCTTACTGAGATCATGGAGCACAAGCGTAGTGAGGTGGAGGCGGTTTTGCCCCAGCTGGAAAAATACCGTGCTGCTGCGCTGGCAAGAAATGATTTTGGCGGCTTCAGGGCGGCGCTCGATCTTGGGCCTGATCGGCTCAGTATTATTGCGGAGGTGAAACATGCATCACCTTCAGCCGGGGTGATCGATCCTGACTTTGATCCTCTGCGCCAAGCAGGGATGTATCTCGATGGTGGGGCAAGCTGTATGTCGGTGTTGACGGATGAAAAATACTTCAAGGGCTCGCTAGCGGATCTGACGAAGATTTCACCCATTGCTAATATCCCCTTGCTGAGAAAGGATTTTATTCGTCACGAGATTCAGATTTACGAGGCGATCATTGCTGGGGCGGATGCGGTCCTGCTGATTGTGGCGGCACTTGATGATGAGACTTTGAAGCGTCTTTATAAGGTGGCGCGTGATTTCCAGTTGGATGTCTTGGTGGAGGTGCACGATATGCCAGAGATGGAGCGTGCGCTTGATCTGGGTGCTGACCTGATCGGCATCAATAACCGCAATCTTAAGACGTTTAAAACGGATCTGGCGACCACTGAGCAGTTGGCCGATGAGGTGGGGGACGATGTGCTGTTAGTCAGCGAGTCCGGCATCAAAACGACAGCGGACTGCCTGCGGGTGCTGGAGGCGGGTGCGAATGCGATCCTGGTGGGTGAGACGCTGATGCGTGCTAACAATCCTGCTGAGACGATGCAGCAGTGGCTCGACATCAGATTGCACTGATTGCTCGGGCTATTTGATTTTCAAGTAGAGTGCCGACATGGCGGGGAGCTCGCCAATGAGTAAGCCGTCACTGGGTAGGTCTTTGGTTACGGCTTTCCATTTCTGCTGGCTGCCGAGGGTGTCTGCAAAGGTGAGGGACTTTTTGTTTTGATGCTTGCGCGATAACCAGCTGAGCGCGTCATCGGGAATCTGAATGGAAACATCATGCAGTGACTCAGTAGGGTTGAGGTTGGCGACGACGAGGAAGGCCTGAGCGCTGCGCTCATCACGGCGCATGAAGCTGTAAAGCCAATGCCCTGATGGTTCTTCGCCATGGACGCGACCATAGTGGGCATTGCTTTGGTTGGCGTGGTTGAGGCCGTAAAAATCACCGTGGGTAAAGGCGGGCTCTGCGCAGGTTTTGAGAAGTTTGGCGTAGAAGTGACGTAGGTCTTTTTGTTCTGCGCTAAGTGCGCTCTCATTGTAGCGGTGTTGGTTCACCCAGGGGATGAGGGAGGGTAGGCAGCCGTAGTCAAAAATACTGCTGCGGCCGTCGTCACCACTGAAGCCTTCAGCGCCGTTTGCGGCTTCGCCGGTTTCTTGGCCGGAGTAGAGCATGATTGGCCCTCGGCCGAGTCCATAGAGGATGGCGCAGACGGGCTTGCCGATGTCCATGCCGCTTGCTGCCCAGTTTCCTTTGGAGGCGAGGCGGACTTCGTCGTGATTTTCCGCATAGCGCAGGGAGTGGTGAAAACGATCGGCGAAGCAGTTGGCGGCGCTATCAATGTCGTTGGCCCACTGCTGAGCTTCTACGGTTGATTTGATAGTGGAGTAGGTGGGGTCATCGTAAACGGCATCAAAGCCACATTCGATCAGCTCATCAAGGACGTTGCCTTCGGTGAGTTTGGCGGGGTCATTATCGTAGGCCTCTGCCATAAAAAAGACGCGGGCATTTCGCTTGCTGCAGCGCTCAATTTGCCAGCTCCAGTATGCCATGGGAATCATGTGGGCCATGTCTACTCGGAAGCCGTCGACTCCCATTTCTTGCCAGTAGGATAAGATGGCGTCCATCTTGCGCCAGGTGTCTGGGGTGTCTTGCGGTGCTGTGCCCGGCTCGGGTAGTGGGTGAAGGTCGTCACGCGGCGGACCTACGGTGAAGTCATGGCCGTAGTTGAGTTTGATGGTTTCATACCAGTCATGGATGGAGGGGGTCCAGGTGATGGCGTTGTTGCCAGTAACACGGCCAAACTCGCTTTCAGCTTCGTAGGGGACAGGGCCATGGCTGCTGGGTAGTTTGAGCGGGGCTCCTCCTCCGGGGTGAAGATCACCTAGGTAGTAGAAGTTATTATCAGGGTCAAAAAACTTACCGGTGTCGTCGTTTCTGCCAAAGGAGAGTTCGGGGCGTATGTCGCTGGAGTAGGAGCGTGCTACGTGGTTAGGGACAAAGTCGATGATGGTTTTGAGCCCGCGTTTTTTGATGCGCTTGAGAAGGGCTTTGAATTCATCGAGCCGCTTGGTGGGGTCGGTGGCGTAGTCCGGGCAAACGTCAAAGTAATCACGGATGGCGTAGGGCGATCCAGCTTTGCCCTTGAGAAGCAGTGGGCTGTCAGCGGGGCGCTCAGGGTAGGCGGTGGAGCTGGCTTGTTCGAGTATTCCGGTAAGCCATAGGTGGGTGATGCCGAGCTTGCGCAGCGAGATGAGGGCGGCGTCATTGATGTCGGCAAATTTACCGCAGCCGTTTTCAGCGAGGCTGCCATTGACTTTGGGGGTCTCATTGGTATTGCCGAAATGGCGCACCATGAGTTGGTAAATATGCGGTCTGGTTGGATGATCCACGTTTAGATACTGGCTTGCATTGGTAGGATTACAAGGCGGGGCTGATGCATTCTGGTGATGATGAGTTTAGTTCATCTCAAGCCAGGTGTTGAGGATTTCAACGGCCGCGGCTTGGTCGATGATCTGCTTCTGGCTCTTGGCGTTTTTTCCTGCCTGATGAAGTTTTTCTGCTGCGGCTACGGTGGTCAGGGTTTCATCACAATAGTGCAGCGGGATGTCGGGTAATCTTTGGTGAAGCTTGTCACCAAAGGCGCGGACTTTTTTTGCGGCGGTTCCTTCGCTGCCATCCATGCGGAGGGGTAATCCTAAGACGAGCTGCTTGACCTGACGCTGGCTGACAATCTCTGCGATGCGCTCAATCGGGTAGCCTTCCTTGACCTGAATGGTTTCCACGGGATGAGCCATGATGCCGATAGGATCGGTGGCGGCAATGCCGATGCGGGCATCACCGTGATCAATGGCTAAAATAGGGTGCTCGTCATTCATGTTAGAGTAATTCGTCAGGGAGCTGGCTGCCGAGGTTTTTGATGTCATCGGCCTGGTGCCTGTTGGCAATGAGCAGGGCGTCATCGGTCTGCACAATAATAAGATCATCCACTCCTAAGAGGGCGACTTTGCTGCCAGGGCGCGCATTGAAGACGATGTTGTTTTCCGAGTCGATCTCGGCGAGCTCGGTGTTGGTTTGATTATTGTCGCCTTGGGTGTCGAGATACTTTGCCACTGAGAGCCATGAGCCGACATCGTCCCAGTCGAAGGTGGCTTCGATGTTAAGCACGCGGGAGGCATTTTCCATGAGGGCGTAGTCGATCGATATCGGTGTCAGGCTGGGGAACTTATCGGCGACGGTCTGGAGCACGTCAGTCGACTGGCCAATTTCTGTGATAAAGTGAGCCAGCTCTGGGGTGTGCTGGGTGAGCTCGTCGACGACGGTTTTGACCGACCAGATAAACATGCCGGCGTTCCAAGCGAAGTTGCCTTGTGCGAGGAATGTCTCGGCCAGCTCTGGGTTGGGTTTTTCTCGGAAACGGGTGACCTCACATGGTGCGTTGTCGAGGGCGGGGCCGTCGATGTTGGCGATTTCACCACGCTCGATGTAACCAAAAGCTGGGCAGGCCCAGGTTGGTTTGATGCCGACGGTGACCAGTGCTGCGTTATTGGCGGCGGCGGTCATGGCATCACGCATGACGGATTGATAAGCTGCGGTGTCGTTGATGAGCTGATCGGAGGGTAGCACGATCATGGTGGCGTCCGGGTTGCGTGCGGCGATGAGGCCAACGCCGAGTGCAACTGCTGGTGCGGTGTCACGCTTGGCGGGTTCTGCAAAGATGTTTTCCGCGGGTAGCTCAGAGGCAACTTCACGCACGGCTTGCTCCTGCAGGGCATTGGTGAGGATGAGGATGTTTTCCTTGGGGATGAGTCCTTCAAGCCGGCTGATGGTTTGGTTCAGTAGCGTGGCTTCGCCAAAGAGGTTGAGCAGCTGCTTGGGTTTGGCATTTCTCGACAAGGGCCAAAAGCGAGTGCCGCTACCACCAGCAAGAATCAGTGCATACTGATTGGAGTTTGGTTGGGAGTTCATTTCAGTGGCTGTGCTTGTTGGGCTGCTCATGGATCAGAGAATGGGAGAGAATTTCTCGATGAAAAAGGAGAAACGATTAAATTAATCAACATTTAAAGGGATTTGCGCTTTTCTCAGAAAAATCAGAGGGTAGAATAAATTCATGGCACAAGAGCACTCTGACAAAAACTGGATTGAAACCAGCGCATCGTTTGCGCCCGCTATGTTGGGCGCTGCCGCAGGCGTATTCCTAGGCGACCTGATGCACCGCGATACTCGCAGGCCGGTGGCTTTGACCCTTGCCGCGCTCGGGGCAGCCGCTTTGGCACCAACGATCGTTGAGCTGGTTGCCGATAAGGTGAACGGCCCCGAAAGCAAGCGAGGATCAAAACGCACATTGCGTAACATTCGTGATGCCGGCATCGCGCCCGACGAATTTGCTGATCTCGAAGACGAAATCGGCGATCAAATGTTTATCGGCTAGTTTCCTTTTTTGGTTTTGAAGTTCTGCTTCATCACTCGCTAGATCATTCATTAATGCGCGTCTTATTGACAGGCTCCACCGGTAGACTCGGTGGAGCTTTTTTGTCTCTCTGGGCTAAGGATCCTGAGATCACCTTGGTCTCCCCAGGTAGGCAGGAATTGGATCTCTCTAAGCCTGAGGAAGTAAGATCTTTTTTGCGCCAGGCTGAGTTTGATTTACTTGTTAATCCAGCGGCCATTACCAACCTAGAGGAATGCCCGAATAATCCTGAACTCACTAGGCGGGTCAACACTGACTCCCCACAGGTCATGGCAGAGGTGTGCCAGGAAAAGGGTGCGCGTCTGGTTCACTTTAGCACGGACTATGTTTTTTCAGGTGAGCAGCCGGGCATGAAAACAGAGCAGGATGCTACGGAGCCGGTCAATATGTATGGGGAAAGTAAGTTGGCGGCAGAACGCGCGGTGATGGAGGCGGATGAGTCCGCTCTGGTGTGCAGGGTTTCTTGGTTATTTGGCCCGACTCCGACAGGGCGCCCATACCACTTGGATAATGTTCTCAAACGCGCGGAAGCCTGCGAGGTGCAACATCTCATTGCTGACAAGTTCGCGATGCCAACATACACTCATGATATTGTCGATTGGGTGGAGCTCTTATTGCGGGCGCAGGGATCGGGTATTTACCACTTGTGTAATTCCGGGGAGCCTGAGAGTTGGTATAGCTCTGCTAAGAAAGTATGTGAACTTGCCGGTAAGTCCGGCTACGAGGTGGATGCCAGTCACTTAGACGCCACGTCGATTAATGATGCTGTTTTTTTCAGTGAAAAGCGTCCCGTGCACACAGCGATGGTGCCTGCTAGAATGATGGCTGAGGGGATCGCGACTCCGCGTCATTGGCTAGATGCCGCTAAGGACTATTTGAAAATGCGTTGACCGCGATGACGGCCAAGGGCAGAGTGTTCACTATGAAAACTGTTCGATTCGTTCGATTCGTTGTGCCGTTGGTTTCAGTGCTGATCTGGTGTCAGCTAGTGAGTTGTAGTAATAGCTATCAGCCAAGCAGTAGCTCCGATCGTGGCTGGTCTGGCCCTCCCCGGGCGATCCCTGCCGACGAGCTTGATGATTATGGTCCAGATTTTACCCCGGGTAGTTATTTGCAGACCATCAACCCGAGCTCACCTTTTTTTATGAGCTACCCAAGGATTGAAGATCAGCCTTACAAATTATTGCCTGATTCCACCGAGGTGAAGGTGGTCTCGCTCAAAGGTTCTTATGCCAAGGTGGAGGTGGTTCGTAGCGGTGAAGTGGGGTATGTGCCATCTATCATGCTCGGGGAGAAGCGTTCGTCTAATGAGGTTCCGCTAACGCCCACTATCAATGACAATACTAATAATGAGCAGCTGACCCCCGACATCAGTCCTGAGCTGGTAGACCCCAGTAGGCCTGCTGAATAAGGCAGGCTGGAGAACCTAAGCTGTCATAGCTTCCCATTTATGAGTGATCAATTTTCTGAGTTTGGCAAACGCCTCTGCATGGGCAGTGGCATCGAGGAGCTAATGGATGATCTGGGCAATGCCCTTGTCTCTGGCGGTCCGGACGTGCGCATGCTTGGCGGTGGCCAGCCGGCTCATATTCCTGAGGTGAATGCGCTTTGGAGACGTAGGCTCGAGGAGATTATGGCATCACCAGGTGGTCTGGAGAAGATGCTCTCCAACTACGATCCGCCCCGAGGTAATCCGCTCTTTCTTGATTCTGTTGCGGCCTTGTTCAGGGAAAGTTTTGGCTGGGATATCAGTGCTAAAAATATTGCCATCACTGCTGGTGGGCAAACGGCTTTCTTTTTTCTCTTCAATGCGCTTGCCGGTAAATTTAAGGATGGCTCACGTAAAAAGATTCTGCTGCCGCTTGTTCCCGAATACATTGGTTACGCCAATCAGTCTGTCAGTGATGACATCTTCTGTGCCTGCAAACCGCTGATCCAAAAAATCGGAGATCACGATTTCAAGTACCGGGTCGATTTTGAAAACCTGCGGGTCGATGACGATATTGCGGCAATCTGCGTATCGCGCCCGACAAACCCGACGGGCAATGTGCTGACCGATAATGAGATTTCTCACCTCAGTGATTTAGCCGAGAAACATGATATTCCGCTCATTATCGATAACGCCTATGGCGCGCCATTTCCCAATATCATTTTCACCGAGGCAACCCCGGTCTGGAACGAACACACGATATTGACGCTGAGCTTGTCGAAAATAGGTTTGCCGGGCACGCGCACGGGCATCGTGATTGCCAGTGAGGAGATCGCTTCCGCGGTGTCCTCGATGAGTGCCATTGTGGGACTGGCCAACGGTAATATTGGTCAGGCGATCATGGAGCCGCTGATCCGCAGTGGGGAGATTCTGAAGCTGAGTAGTGAGGTGGTGCGCCCTTATTATGTGGAAAAATCCCGCCAGGCTCGAGCATGGGTGGCTGAGGAGTTTGATGCCGAGCTGCCGTATCGCGTTCATCTCAGCGAGGGAGCTTTGTTCCTGTGGCTCTGGTTTGAGGGCATGCCTATTACCTCAGGCGAGCTCTACGAGCGGCTCAAGAAGCGCGGTGTGCTCATTGTTTCCGGGCATTATTTCTTCTTTGGGGACGATGATGTCGACGCGTGGCCGCACCGGCACGAGTGTATTCGCATGACCTTCACCATGGACGAGCGCACCGTTCACGAGGGTATTAAGATCATTGCGCAAGAAGTAGCGGCAGCTTATGCCGAGGCTTAAGCGGCTATAGCTGACAATTCGTGATTGCAATTTCCTCGAAATGAAGGAGTGTGCGCGTCCTTTCCGGCCCGTTTTTTAGATGGCAGGGAATAAACACCTGACAGCCATGACTGAAAAGATTCGAAATATTGCGATTATCGCCCACGTTGACCACGGCAAAACGACCCTTGTCGACGAGCTGCTTAAGGCGGGAGGCGCCTATGGTGAACACCAGCAAGCCGGCGAGCGCGCCATGGACTCGATGGATCTTGAGCGGGAAAAAGGCATTACCATTAAGGCGAAGAACACCTCGGTGAAGTGGGGTGAATACACCATCAACATCGTTGATACTCCGGGTCACGCTGACTTCGGCGGCGAGGTGGAGCGAGTCATGAAGATGGTTGATGGCGTTTTACTTCTTGTAGATGCCCATGATGGACCACAGGCACAAACGCGTTTCGTACTGCGTAAGGCACTGCAGCAAGGGCTGACGCCGATTGTGGTCGTTAACAAAATCGACCGTGAGCATTCTGACCCAGTGAGTGTGCATGACCGCGTGTTGGAGCTCTTCCTTGAGCTTGAGGCGAACGAAGAGCAATTTGAAGCTCCCTTTGTCTATGGATCAGCCAAGAATGGATTTTTCATCAAATCACTGGATGATGATCAAAAGGATGTCACCCCCTTGTTGGAGACAATCGTTGAGCACGTCGCCGCTCCTGACTCTGATCCTGATGCGCCGTTTAAAATGCTGGCATCCAATATTGCCTGGGATGATTACGTGGGCCGGGTAGCACTTGGTAAAATACAAAGTGGTTCGGTGAAAAAGGGCGACAGTATTTTCCGCCTCACCAAGGAGGGTAAGACGGAGCGTGGTAAGGTGAGCAAGGTTTTTGAATACAGCAGTCTTTCCAACCAGGAATCCGCTGAGGGTTTCGCAGGTAACATCGTTGGTGTCGCAGGTTTTGAGGACATCGACATTGGCGAAACTCTTTCTGCCGATCCTGAAGCTGAGGCACTTCCTTTTGTTTCCATCGACCCTCCTACCGTGCAGATGCAGTTTTCCATCAATGATGGCCCTTACGGTGGCCGCGAAGGCAAGCATGTCACCTCACGTGCGATCCGTGAGCGCTTACACCGCGAGGTGAAGACCAACGTTTCCATCGAGGTGTCCGATACCGATCGCTCAGGAGTCTTTGAAGTCGCTGCCCGGGGAGCGATGCAGATCGCAGTGCTTGTTGAAACCATGCGCCGCGAAGGTTACGAGATGCTCGTTTCCCGCCCGATGGTCATTACCAAAAAGGGTGAAAATGGCGGCGTCGAGGAGCCTTTTGAAACTCTCTTTGTCGAGGTGCCAGAAGAATACACTGGGGGAGTGATGAAAACCTTGGCAAACCGCCGTGCTCGTATCGAGGACATGGGCAGTAATGCTCATGGCGCGACCATCGAGGCAACGATTTCTACCCGTGGATTGATTGGTTTTGAGTTTGAGTTGCTCAACCTCACCAGTGGTCATGGTGTCATGTCCCATTTGTTTAAGGAATACGCACCACACTGTGGTGCGATCACCACTCGTAATACCGGCACGCTGGTTAGTATGACGACCGGCACCGCAATGGCTTATTCGCTGCTGCCTCTTGAGGAACGCGGCAAACTTTTTGTCGCTCCTGGTGATGAAGTTTACGAGGGTCAGATCATTGGAGAAAACCCAAGGAAAGACGACCTGCCCGTGAACCCAGTGAAGGCAAAGAGCCTGACCAACCACCGCTCCGCTACCAAGGGAATCACTGTAGGCTTGGCACCTCCCATCAAGATGTCACTTGAGCGCGCTATCGAATACATTGCTGGTGATGAGCTTCTCGAGGCAACGCCAAGTCACTTACGTCTCCGTAAGCGCATCCTCGATCCACACGAGCGCAAGCGTGCTGAAAAATCTCGCAAGGCGGAAGCCGGCTTGTAAGTGGTCAGTTGAGCGCCCTTTGGATGTATCTGGAGGGGCTCGACGATACTAGAATCTAGAATGGGCTACTTCCACTTCTGGTAAAGGCGCCAATCTTTCTCAGCCTGGCCAAGATTCTTGTGACCTAGCTTGTGATACACGTAGACCCTTTTTTTGAGCAAATCAGCATCATCTAAAGGGAAATGAGGTTCGCTATCCAATAGCACGGGAAGCATGTCCTTGGCCTCAAGGCGTGAAGCCAGAGTGTATCTTAGCGATGTTCTTGCATCCTTCATTAAGTGGGTGTCAAACGGCTGCTTTAGCAGAGCCAGAAGCTCAGCCTCTTTTCCCCGAAGTCGATCAGGAGATGATTCGATTCTTCGGTTGATCATCAGCAGGCAATTTTCTACATCGAGGAAATTGGGTAGGTGCCAAACCTTGCTCTTTACCGTTTTGATCAGATCAATAATTTCTAATTCCTCGCGGTTTTTGTCATCGATCAACCAAAAATATTCCAATCGAGCAATCCTGTAGTCCAGAGGCATGCGGTCCTTGAATTTCTCACAGTATTCAAGGCAGCGAGCATTGCCGGCTCTGGCGAGTGCGCGGGCCCAGAGTGCTTCTTCCGCTGCATTGAGTGATTCGAATACATAGTCTTTTTTCTTTCTAACGACTTTGAGTAGTTGTTCGCATAACTTAAAACGGTTAAGAGCAGAGGTTCCATCAAACCAAGTAACATCTCCCCAGGCTGATGGATCACGCCCTAGCGTTCTGGCGGTGAATGCCATGGAGTAGTTGAAGCGCACGGAGCTGATCGGGGCATCAGTGGCTTCTACCATGAGGCCCGTGCTGATGGATTGCTTGAGTATTTCTCGTGCTGGGCTGGTGCGGTCGGTGCCGCCAGTTCTCGCGGTTTGAAACTCAAGAAGGTTACGGTCGTCGGTATTGATCAGCGGTAGTTTTTTAGCCATTAGGCTGACATAATCTGAGTTGGCAACACTGTGTGCGAGTAATCCCTCAATTGAATTTGTACCCCATGAGCGGTTGGCTCCGAGCTTGTAGGGGTATTCGTTGAGTTTGCTGCGTATGGTATCAACGGCTAATGCTTTTCTGCTCTTGAAACAGACAAAAACAAGGTCGTTCTCGATGGTTTCATAAATGCAGACTTGGGGGAAGACGGAGCGTAAAGTCGCTAATATTAAGTGCACACTCTCGAGCTTGATTTCATAGGCCTGTAGCCACTGAGAGAAAACGCCATCTTCATTTAATCGTTGTGAAACGGTCTGATAGTATTCTTGGGTGTAGAGATTGGCGACTCCGGCTCGCTGCGGGTTTGACGGCTCCGATACGATGACATCGTAATTTTTATCTTTTAATGTTAAGAGGCTTTCACGCGCATCGCCAAGAACGATGTTCACCTTGGGGTTGTTAGTAGCGTCATGATTGACGGAGGCATAATACGAGGCGCACTTGATGATGTGGGGTTCTAGCTCATAGACATCGAGCGTTTTTACGCTCTCCACCTCAGCTAGCCAGCCGGCAGACATGCCTGTTCCCAAGCCGATCACGCAGGCGTTTTCTGGGTTATCGTGGTGAAGCAGGGCAGGCAGTAAGCTCAACATGACTTGAGATCCGGCATCAAAAAGTGCGGTGCCGTCAACCTTGCCGTTATTGAGTAGGGCTAAATCATCGTCCGCGGAAAGTGATCCTGAGCACTCACGGCCATCATACTTATAGAGAGTAGATTGCTTGATCATGCGTTTCTCATGTTCCACGCTTGCCAGGCTTTCATGCTCGACGAATGTCGCCCGTCCAAATCCAATGGGGTTCTGCAGCCAAAACTCGGTCAGCCCTGAACTCTTGGCGACAAAAAGCATCACAAGACAAGCCATGGCTATGGCCGTAAAACCTCCCAATTTGGCACGTTGGAATATGGCAACAGCTGCGAGTAATAAAGCAACAGCCAGTGTTGCCACGATCATCCATAGCCAGGTGGTGTTGATACTCAGCTGGGGGATGAGAATGAAGCCACCGAGGATCGAGCCAATGACAGCACCTGCAGTATTAAAGGCATAGACACGTCCGGTTTGCTGGCCAACGTCATCTTTGCCTTTGCCAACCAGGGATAAGATCAAGGGGAACTGAATGCCGGCCATCAATGACGCGGGCAGCACAAGGAAGCCGGCGATGATAAACCAAACCCACAATTTGTCATTCAGAGGATAGCCCATGTAGCCCGCTTGGAGGACCTTGCACAAGCGCACGAATCCATCACCCCAGACATAAGGAATGGCCATCGCTAGGGCAAACAGTGTGGATACAATCGCCAATAATGAGTAGCTGGGTTTTATATATTTGAGTAGCAGGGAATAGAGCAATCCTCCTAGGCTCATGCCGATTAATACAACCACAAGGATGAGGCCGAAATTATAGACGGAGCCACCTAGCAGCGGGATGGATGAGCGGAACCAAAGTAACTCTAAAACAAAGAAAGTGAAACCACTGGCAAATGCGACAAAGTAGAGCAGCCGTGCTCGGCTGGGGCTCTTGCTGTTGGTGGCAGAAGCTGCTTGAGGGGATTGGTGCATGGCCACCGTGCATACGGCAACGGCAGCAAGGACAAGATTGAGCCCGGCTGCTATCACCAGGGACTTCGTATTGCCCAGTATTTCAAGGCAGTAGAAATTCACGATAAAGGCACCCAACATAGCTCCGGCAATGTTCATGCCATACATCAGGGCACTGGACCTCCTGACTTCATCTTCATCTGTCTGAACCAGACGTATCGCTGCGGGTAAAGTGCCCCCCATTAAAAAACAGGGGGTAGCAATCACGGCTATGGCGATGAGCATTTGCAGGCCAACAGCGACCCAGCCTAGTTCCTGAATGCCGCCGGTTGTGTAGTAGAGTTTTTGCCCATAAATCAGCAGCAGGGGACTAATGAGGACACTCAGGCCGATGAGAGCCTCGATGATGGCATAAAACCTGCCCGGCCGTGAGCTTTGGTCTGCCTTATGCCCCAGCACCCAACTCCCTAAGCCGAGGGCGCCCATGAATATGGCTAAGACGGCCGAGGCAGCTAAGGTTGAGCCTCCGAAAACGAGGCGGAACTCTCTGAGCCAGACCACCTGATAGGCGAGGGAGCAGAAGCCTGATACAAACATGAAAATAGGCACAAGGAGGGATCGATTGGCCTGACTGATTATCATGGGCGGAAGGTTAGTAAAAAGAGGTAGCTATGGCAAACCTGTTTGGCCTCTCTTTGCTCATGGGGCAGCCAAGTTGACAGAAAGGCTGGTGCGCTCAACGAATGTTGTGCAAATCCAGCAATCTAGCAATCTAGCAATTCAGCAATCCCGTAATCCAGCAATGCCCGCTATAGCATAGGGGCTTCGCTGCAGGCTGATCCTCAGCAGCTATGAGTCTTGACCTCTTGCTCCCCAATGCCCTTTATGAAGTGGCATTTACCCTGACAAATTCATTTGCCCATGCACGTATCTAAAACGATGTCCATTCGCCTTCCTGTTGCCGCTCTCGTTTTTGCCATGTTCACGACCCTTGTGGCTCCCGTGCAGGCTCAGGCAGAAGGCAGTCCATCACTGCCCGTCACCACGGAGTTCCTCGATGCAGCAACGGGGCAACAGGTGCTCGACAGCCGGGAGGATCGTTTGCCTGCCTTTTACGGAAATGCCGGGGATGCACCATCAGCTCTGGTTCCTGCTGGCACTGCATGGAAAGCGCGCTGGCAGACCCTGCTGAAAGTTCCCGCCAAGGACGACTATCATTTTGAACTGCGCGGTTCAGGTTCCGCAAGCATGCAGGTGAGTGGCCAGGGGCTTCTCTCTGCCATGAACAAGATTTCCGCGCCTCTCACCCTCGCCGCGGGTGCTCACGCTGTCAGCATTACCTTCACGCCAGCGGAGAAGGGAGCAGCCCAGCTGCGCTGGTTCTGGAAGTCATCGAGCTTCGGCTGGGAGCCGGTTCCCAGCACAGCACTGCAACTGCCCGCGCAGCTGCCTAGCAAGGAACACACCCTCATACGCAGTCAGCGCCAGATCCTCGTCGACAACAAATGCACCGCCTGTCACCAGAGCGAGCAACACATCGCCCTGCCCGAGGCCGGTGAGATGGGCCCCTCGCTTGCCGGGGTTGGTAGCCGTCTCGATGAAGCCTGGATGGCGCGCTGGATTCAGAACCCAGAAAGCCACCGTCCAGAAACGTCTATGCCAGCCCTATTTCACGGTGCCGATGCTGGGCAAAAGTCAGCCGATATCGCCGCTTATCTCACCACTTTGAAAGCCGAGGTTCCCAGTGCTACAAACAAGGGCAACAAGGATGCAGGGGCCAAGCTTTACAAGGCGCTCAATTGCTACGCCTGCCATGACATGAACGAGCCCGGTAGTATTGAGCGCATCCCACTGGTCAACATTTCGCAAAAATACCAGAGCCACGCGCTTGCCGCTTTCCTCGAAAACCCGGGTGAGCACCACGCGGCCACCCGCATGCCTGACTTTAAGCTTAGTAGGCACGAAGCGGCCGACCTCACCGCTTTCCTTTTTAGTCTCAAAAAGAAGCCGGTCTCCCAAGAGGTGTTGCTCAAGGGTGATGCGATCAAGGGCAAGACCTTGCTTGTTCAGTCCGGCTGCATCAACTGTCACGATGCTCCCGGGCACAAGAACGAGGCCAAGTTCTCGAGTCTTGCGGCCATGCTCAAGGTCCCCGCCCAATCCCCGCAGAGTGGTTGCCTGGCACCCAAAAGCCCGGACAAAAAGGCTCCTCACTTCTTCACGGATCTCGAGCCATTGCAAAAAATGGATACGGCGAAAGTCAGCCAGGCGCTCAAGCAGGATCATTTGGCGGAATACGCTAACCGCCAGTTTGAGACACTTAACTGCATGGCTTGTCACAGCCGTGACGGTCTGGATGCCAGTCGTCTGATGCGTATCGAGGAGGTCGCCCACATCGATATCTCCGATCCCAAAGCTCACGCAACAGGGCCGGAGAAGCTACCGATGCTGGATCACTTCGGCCACAAGCTGCGTGCTGACTGGATGACCGAGCTCTTTGCAGGCACTCTGCCAGAGAAAACGCGGCCCTGGTTGCAAGCACAGATGCCAGCGTGGCCATCACGGGCCGAGGCACTCGCCACGGGATTTGCCCACAGCTACGGTGTGTGCGAAACTCAAGAGAAGGTTCGCTTAGGCAATACGAAAACAATCAATACAGGCAAGGCGCTTGTGGGTCAGCAGGGTTTCTCTTGTCAGGCGTGCCACGCGTTGGATAACGAGGCAGCCCTTGCCGTTTTTGAGGGAGCGGGTCCCAACCTTGCCTTGGCGACAAAACGCCTGCGACCCGATTATTACCACCAGTGGATGCATTACCCGCAGCGCTTTGATGCCGCTACGATCATGCCGCGTTATGCCAGCAACGGAATTTCACCGCTCAAGAAGTATTATGATGGGGACGCCGACAAGCAGTTCAAAGCCATCTATGACTACCTGCAAGATCTGGCCTCCAAGCGTCAGGTTGGCTTTGCACCCGGACTCATTGGTGAATATTTCAAATTACGTGAAGGCCTTGGCTCGACGCCTGTCATCCCTGAAACCGAGAAACCTTGGCTGGTCCGCATTGATGCTCAGGTCAACTTTCCGAATACCAGTAAGGGCTTCTATGGTGTCAAGTTGCAGGATGATTTCATCGCCCGGTGGCGAGGTAAAATCACGGCCCCCGAGGATGGTAACTATATTTTTTATCTGGGTTCGGATGATGGCTCCTGTCTGAAGATCAATGGCAAGGAAATCATCAACTTCTGGGGAGCACACAGCTACAAGGAACACACCGCCCGCATTCAGCTCAAGGCTGGCCAGCATGATATCGAGCTTACCTATCTAGAGCTCAGGGGTCAGCAGGGTTGCGTGCTCTCCTGGACGCCTCCCAGTGGTAACCGACCCGTCATTCCAGCAAGCCAGTTTAGCCACAAAACAGAGCAGTATGATGCAATTACCTGGGATCCAAAGCCATGGCAAAAAGCTCCTCATTTGATCAACCCCAAGGGTGAGCACTATGATCAAGGCATCCCCAAGAAATACGGCTCTCTCATTGGCGCCCCCTTCAGGATCAACAAGGACTCGCGTGGTGACAA
>CAWVVN010000038.1:0-15734 GCA_963933605.1 uncultured Verrucomicrobiales bacterium | reverse complement strand
GTTAATTTACGACAAGATGAGCAAGGTCATTAGGATAGCGGTATTGGTGGACACCTCGACGGGGTGGGGCCGCCGCGTGATCCGTGGTATTGCCGATTACGCGACGAAGCAAACGGGCTGGCAGCTCACGGTGGTGGAGAGTGGTAGGGATGAGAAACTAGCTCTGGGTAGAGGCTGGCAAGGGGATGGGGTGATTGCACGGATTGGCGATTTGGAGATGTATCGTGAGCTCAAAGCGTTTGGGAAACCGGTGATTAACGTCTCAGCTATTGAGCTGAAAGGAGTTGATTTTCATCGCATCACGGGTGACGTGCGAACAGCGGCAGAAGCGGCAGTGACGCACTTTGCACAGCGGGGCTACGAGCATCTGGCATACTGTGGCTTGGAGGACTTGCAATACGTGGCACGTCATTGCGAAGCCTTCGAGGCGGCTGCGCAGGCACGGGGGTTTTCCTGTGAAGTCTATCATCCGAGTAAGAGGCAGGGGCAAAGTGGTTGGCTAGAAAAGCGGGAGGACTTACTCGCCTGGCTCAAGGAGTTACCTAAGCCCATCGGCATATGGACGTGGGCTTCAGCCCGTGGACGCAATGTGCTCAATGCCTGTCTGGATGGCGGGATCGATGTGCCGGAGCAAGTAGCGGTACTGGCAGGAGATGATGATGAGCTCCTTTGTCAGGTGTGCACGCCGCCACTCTCAGGCATGGTGACTCCGGCAGAGCAGGTTGGTCATGAGGCAGCGCGTTTACTGCACGCCGTGATCAAAGGCGAAGAGCTGCCTGATGAAGATTTGCGCATCGCAGAGGCTGAGATCAATACCCGGGAATCGACCGAGACCTTGGCTATTTCCGACCCGGATGTTAGGAAGGCGATGCACTATATACGTGAGCATCTACAGAGCCAGATACTTCAGGTCAGCGAGCTTGCTGAGGCATTGGGTTTGTCACGCCGGGCACTGGAGCGCCGCTTTGTGAAGTCCCTTGGCCATGGCCCTGCCCATGAAATTCAGAAGAGTCGTCTCAAGCTCGTGGCTAAATTATTGAAGGATACGGATATGAGCATCAGCGATATTGCAGCAAGGGTAGGATACTCTTCTTCCGAATACTTGATTAGAGTATTCAAAAAAGACAGGGGTTATACGCCGAACCAATTTCGTGTTCAGAATACCGAGGGAGCTTGAGGCGCTTATTCAGAGTTTGACCCTATTCCTCTTCAGGAGCTCCTAGAGCCGCTGCTTGCCGGCAAGTAGACGTTGCTTGAGCTGCTCATAGTTTACCTCTTGCACCGCTAAATCATGAAGACGGGCTCCATGGGGATTGAGCTGTAAGCCACGTCATGAAAGCCGTGCGGCTTACGGCTTGTTAGGGTTGCCGATTTGGCGGATGAGTTGCATCGCAGGCTGGTAGTTGCGGTCGATGCCGAGGCAGGTTCTGCAGGCTTCGAAGGCTTCCGTTTTCTGGCCCATGCGCAGATGAACGGTGGCACGCGCGTAGGGGTAGGAGATTTCGCGGGGGTTGACCTGCTCGGCATAAGAGAGCGATTGTATGGCTTCGCTAAGCTTGTTTTGGCCGGCAAGCAGCAGCCCTAGGTTGTAGTGAGCACGATCATGGCCGGGAGCTATCTGCACAACCTGGCGCAGCAGCAGCTCGGTTTTGTCCTTTTGGCCAAGCTCTGCGTAAGTAAGTGCCTGCAGGTAGAGGTAGCGGGGGTTATTGGGGTCAAGCTTGGCAGCGATTTCAAGCTGAGTGAGAGCTTCCTTGGGTCGGCTCATCTGGCCTAAGAGGATGGCATAATATCCGTGGCTGCCAGCCGATGTCTTGTCGAGGGCGAGTGCTTTTTTCATCCACTTCTCAGCCTCAGCTAGGTTATTAGATTCTGATTCAAGCTGTGCCATGCGCATGGCTCCTGAGGGTTGGTCTACAGTAAACTCAATGGTGCCCTTGAGTTCTTTAAGGATGGCGGAGCGTTCGGACAGGTGGGTGCGCCAAGCCCAGGCAGCAGCGATGCGCACTTCCTTAACGGGGTCCTGAAGCATGGGCTCAAGCCAGGCGCCATTTTCCCGGCCGAACTCGAGTAGCTGGCATGCGGCAGCACGGACGATCGACTCCTTGCTACGCACTCCCTGACGGCCAAGTTGTTGGACGCGTGGGTCAGTGCCAAAGGGCTGCATGATCTTTAGTAGAGAGGCTTGCCAGTAGGGGTTGGGTTCGTTTTCGTAGGCTTTGAGCAGCGGCTCGAGGCTGCTGGCTTGCCCTTCGTAGAGAGAGGCAATAGCACGTGTGCGAGCACGTTGGCGCTTTCTCTCAGGGGTGTGGAGTTTGTCTCCATACCAGGTATTGGTCCATTTGATGGCCCAGTCGGTGTCCTTGTCCTCATGGCATTTGTTGCAGGCGTTGGGAATATTGTGCTCTTTGGTGAGTAGCGGATCTGGCACGTGGAAGCCATGATCACGGCGGTGGTCGCGGCCCATGTAGGTGGTTTCACTCATGTGGCAGTCTACACAGGAGTGGCCAGAGCCAACGTCATTGTGCTTGCCGATTCCGAAGTGCTTGGTGTGGGAGGCAGGGTCGATGATGATGGCGCCACTGATGCGCCCGTTAGATCCGCCTGAGTGGCAGGACATGCACAAGGCATTGTTGGTAAGTGGCAGTTTGAGCTTATTGCTATGTGGGTCATGGCAGTCTGAGCAGCGCACTCCTTTGTGGCCCATGTTGCTGGTGCGCAAGGAGGTCCAGACGTAGTCTTCATCGAGGATTTGACCGTCTGCGTAAAACAGGTTCGGCTGAACCGGGAGCTGAAGTTGGAAGTGGTCGCCGAAGTGGTCGCCAACATGGAAATCATCATCAAATGCAGCACGCCGGCTGTGACAGGTGGCGCAGTTTTCAAAGACACGATCAGGGTGGTTTTTTTTCATCTCCTGATGTGCTGGAATGTCGATCAGGCAGCCGGATTTTTCGTCTGCTTGCTCGGCGATGTTGCCGTGGCATTGGGTGCAGCCGACTCCCATTTCCTTCCACTGGCTGTTGTAGCTGTCGGTTTTAATATCGTAGTTTTTACGGTAATCGGTCATGTGGCACCATGCACATTGGGTGTTCCAGTTCATGCCGCGGCCGGTCCAGTGGCCCCAGTCTGCCTCGGTGCGCTCGTCCCCATTGAAGATATCAAACCACTCCTCCTGATGAGGATCCCAGGCGGCATTCGGGGTCTGCCAGCGGCCACCGCTAGCGGCGACGAGGTATTGAACCAGTGGCTCGACTCCAATAGCCATGCCGACAGAATGAGGCTTATCGTTGGCGGAGACGGTGAGATTTTTGCCTTCTTTGGTGAAGTTCCATTTTTCCACGCCGTGAAATTTTTCGCCGGAGAAAGGCTTGCTATCAAGGGTGAGGTCGAGAAGTCGGTTGGCCTGGCCGTGATGGGAGTTTTGCCAGTGGTGGTGGATGTCCTTATGACATTCTTGGCAGCGTTGGGAGATGCTGTTTTGGCCAGGGAGTTTGTTTAAACTGGCATGGAGCTCAGGGTGTTGATCACCAGTGGTGCCGGTTTGCAGGACATATTCATACGGCTTATCATTGTCACTGTTGTTGCCGTTGTCATCGCTGAGTTCTTTTTTGCCGCAGCAGCACAAGCTGAGTGCTAGCAGAAAGCTTATCAAATATCGGCAGTTAGTGAGTATCACGGCGTGAATGATTGGGATCAAGAAGACGGGGAGATTAGTGGAAGTTTATTTCCTGAACAAGAAGTTGGCTGGCATTAAAAAGCGCGTGGATAGAAATGGGAGCCCAGATCGATCCGCTTAGCTCGTAGGCAAGGGCAAGAATGAGGGCGAGAAAGACCAGCGGTATCAAGGCGGAAATATTAAAGTGCACGACGCCAAAGAGCAGTGAGGAGAGAACGGTGGCAAAAAGGCGGCCGGAGAAGCGCTTGACCGCAGTGTAAATATAACCTCGAAAAACAATTTCCTCTGCGATCGGAGCTATGAGTATAGCGCTGATAGCAATCATGATGCGGACGGTGACAGCATTGGTTTCTTGGTAGGTCTTGACCGTCTCCTGAAGCTTGGCGTCATTGCCAAAATATTGCTCTAGCCAGCCGCTGTAGCCGTAATATTCGATGCCAAATAAGAACATGTAGGCGATGATCACGCCAGCTGGGGTGATCACCCATAGATAACGTGCGTGTTTCCATTTTAGTCCCAGAAACTGGCTCATGCTGGTTCCTCTGGATGCTAGCATGACGGCAACTAGCATAGGGGGAACAAGTTGCACAACCATGCCGACAGCAAGTATCCATGGGGTAATGCTGATTTCCTGAGGGTTGCCTTTGCTGTCCAGCGGAGCAGGGCTGAGGTAATCGAGAAGAAAGACGGCATAGATGCCGAAGAAGATCAACAGGCCGAGCAGGTCAAATGCGTTCAGGGCCTCTGTGCGCACGAGTCCTTTTTGGTGCGGTCTCAGCGATGGCCCTTTGTCACGAGCATAGAGGTAGAAAGGCAGAACCGTCGCCATCAGAGCTACACAAAGGAAGTAGCCATAGATGAAAATGGAATCCGCAGTAATGGGTATGTTGATGGGCATCGGGTGAGGCGATAGTGTAGTCTAGGATCGTAAATTTTGAAGTTTGAAGTTTGAGAGATTCAGTGCTGTGATCAGCGCATGCCGAATTTAAGTGCTCATTGCAGTGAGTCCACAAGCAAGATGCTCATCGAGGCCGCCGCCGAGTTGGTGGGTTCGTTGAAGTCACTGAGCTTTCAGGACCCAGTGAGCCACGTGTACTTGTCCACAGAATATGCTTGGGACAGGCATTGCGAGTATCTCGAGCGATATGGGCAAGGTTCTAAAAAAGTGCTGATGCTGGGAATGAATCCGGGGCCGTGGGGGATGGCGCAAACGGGCATTCCCTTTGGTGAAATTCCATCTGTGCGTGACTGGATGGGGATCTCTGGCCCAGTGGATAAACCTGATCCTGAGCATCCAAAGCGACCGGTCGAGGGTTTTGCATGCAGCCGCTCAGAGGTCAGCGGCCGGCGCTTGTGGGGTCTTTGCGCGGAGAAATTCCCCAACGCAGATGATTTTTTTAAGGATCATTTTGTGGCCAATTATTGCCCTCTTGTTTGGATGGGAGAGACGGGTAAAAACATCACGCCTGACAAGTTGCCAAAGGCGGAGATGGAGCCGGTAGAGCAGGCGTGCCGCAAGCATCTCGCCGCTGTCATCGCTGCCATCAATCCCGAGTGGCTCATCGGCGTGGGTGCCTACGCTGAAAAAAAGCTCATTGAGACGGTGAAGGAATATTTCCCCGCCAAGTCATATCAAACCGGCAAGATCTTGCACCCGTCACCAGCATCTCCTGTTGCTAACCGAGGTTGGGAGCCCCAGGCCGAGCGTCAACTCAAGGACTTGGGGGTTTGGAGCTGATGCTCCACAATGAAGTGGGGGGAAGCTGAGACTTCCGGCGGATAGCCACTGATGAATTTAGCCTTGGGTGGCTTTGATGTAGTCGCCAACCCACTCAATACCATACTCGCCATTGACGAAATCTGGATGATTCATGATTTCAAGCTGGAAGGGAATGGTGGTTTTGATGCCTTCGATCTTGAACTCTGAGAGGGCGCGCTTCATGCGTTGGATGGCAATCTCACGGGTTGAGGCGGTGACGATGAGTTTGGCGATCATCGAGTCGTAATGTGGTGGCACGCTATAGCCAGAGTAGACGTGGGTATCAATGCGGACACCCTTGCCTCCGGGCGTGTACCATAGGGTAATCGTTCCTGGGCTAGGGGCGAAGTTGTTGTAGGGGTCTTCGGCGTTGATTCGGCACTCGATGGAGTGGCCACGTGGGTTGGTGTTGAGCACGTGGTGAGAGAGTGGCTCGTTTGCCGCGACGCGGATTTGCTCCTTGATGAGCTCACAGCCCATGACTTCCTCGGTGACGGGGTGCTCCACTTGGATACGGGTATTCATCTCCATGAAGTAGAAGTTCTCGGCCTTCTCATCGACAAGGTATTCGATGGTTCCCGCATTTTGGTAACCGATGGAGGTGATCAACTTGACCGATGCTTTTGCCATTTGCTGGCGGAGCTCCTCGGAAATTAAGGGGGAGGGGCACTCCTCAATGATTTTCTGATTACGGCGCTGCATGGAACAGTCACGCTCACCGAGCTGGACAAAGTTACCGTGGGTGTCGCCGATGACTTGGATCTCAATATGGTGCGGCTTGAGTACGAGTTTTTCCAGGTAGCAGTCTCCATTACCAAAGCAGGCGATGGCCTCTTGGCTGGCCTGGTTATACATTTCAATAAATTCTTTTTCTTCGAAGCATGGGCGCATTCCACGGCCACCACCACCTGCAGTGGCTTTAATCATGACAGGGAAGCCGATCTCCTTGGCCAGCTTTAAGCCGTGCTCGGCAGAATCAAGCATTCCCTCTGAACCGGGAGTGACAGGCACGCCGTTTGCGACGGCGGTGGCACGGGCGGTGTTTTTGTCACCCATTTTGCGAATAAGATCCGCAGAGGGTCCGATAAATTTGATCTGACAGCTGTCACATATTTCAACAAAGCGAGCGTTCTCTGAGAGGAACCCGTATCCGGGGTGAATAGCATCGGCTCCTGTAATCTCAGCGGCCGCGATGATGCGGTCTGGCTTAAGGTAGCTGTCTTTGCTGGCAGCTGGCCCAATACATACAGCTTCATCAGCCAGCTGGACGTGCATGGAGTCGACATCGGCCTCAGAGTAGACGGCTACGGATGCGACGCCGAGCTCGCGGCAAGCGCGGATGATGCGAAGGGCGATTTCACCGCGGTTAGCGACAAGGACTTTCTTGAACATGGAGGTGTGATAAAAAGGCTGCGTTGTGAGCGGGAGCGGCTTTAGTCGGCCTTAGCTGATTTGGAAAAGATCATCGCCAAACTGAACAGGCTCGCCGTCCTTGGCCACGATAGCGGTGACCGTGCCGGAAGTTTCAGCCTTGATTTCGTTCATGACTTTCATGGCCTCGATAATGCAGATGGTCTGACCTTCGTTGATGGTGTCACCTACGGCGACAAAGGCAGCCACATCAGGTGAGGAGGAGGCGTAAAATGTACCAACCATGGGAGCTGTGATCGCATTGCCTGCAGGTGCGGCGGCGGTTTCTCCAGCAGCGGGGGCTGCAGCAGCTGCGGCGGGAGCTTGTGCTGCTGGCATGGCGGCCTGGGCTACCTGCACGATGTCTGCACCTTTTTTCATTTTCAGGTCGACCCCTTCTTCCTTGAGGTGGAAGTAGCTGAGCTCATGTTGGTCCATGAGTTCGACGATTTTACGAATTTCCTTAAGATCCACGGTAGTATTGGTTGGTTGTGATGAAGCAAGCGGGAACATCCTCAGCTGCTTGCAATGGAGGTGATACTAATTGTCATGGGCGGTCTGCGTCAAGCGAATCCCCCCGCGGGTATCATCTGCGGTTTTGCGCTCCTTTTGCAGGTCTCTTTTGAGAACCCCTATAAGAACTGAGGCTATATTGGGCCAATTTGCCCAATGAACTGATTTTCTTAATTCGGTTTGATGTCTGGGTAAGAGCCTGTCAGGGTAGCTGCGATGATTTCCCGTAAGAAAATTCATTATGAGGCCACAGGTTGGCTTGGTCAGTATCTGTATCACTTTGGACGCTATTCGAGCATCCCACTGGTGTATGATGACTTATTGCGCTTCACGGGCTCGATGCCTTATGAGGATCCCAAAGGCAGGGAGACACTTTGGCTTACGGTGATGTATCCTCATGAGGTGATGATGGAGCTTCGTCCACAGCTGACCAAAATTTATACAGATTTGAAAGTAGGGGGGGAATCAGCTCACCATGAGCACCTGATTGTGGACCGCATTGACTTTGGCGAGTTTGGTAATTCAAGGCCATTTAGGATACGGGTTACCAATCAGTATAATGATAACTCAGATTATTTTTATGTGAAACATGCTGACGCCTCGCGCATCTACGGCCTGGAGCTTGAGCATATTCTTTCACCCAACAGAATCAACTACCTTGCCCGTGGCAATACTCTCATTGAAGAGCATATTGCGGGTATTCCCGGCGATGTCTTTATTAATCAGTACTTGCCCAAGCCTGAGATTAATAAAGTGCGTGTGGCCAAAGAGTTCGTAAAATTTAATGAGCGATGCTTTATCCGTTTGCTCGGTGATATGCGCTCAGTGAACTATGTGCTGGAAATTACGCCTGACTTTGAGGCGGTGCAGTACCGCGTTAGGCCGATCGACTTTGACCAGCAAAGCTATCACGGCAGGGCCAAGACCTACATGGCTTATCACTTTGATAGTAATAAGATGGTCACAAGAATGAGTTTCCGAGAGATGAACCGCAAGACGATTGCTCAGTATGCGGAGGAAGAGCGTACCCAGATGGCGAGGCGGGCAAGGGCCGAACGATCGAGGTTGCAGGCATTACTGCGCACGATGGAGAGGGAAGAGCTGGCACCTATGGAAAATATTATCCGGCTCAGAAACGGGCTGAACCGTATTCACGGCACAGATAAGTTTACCGAATGCGAAACGATGGGAGCCCTGACAAAGAGGCACATCGAGCTGATGCTTTTTGATCCTGACTTTGCTTACCGGGCAAATCGCTAGTTTTACTAGAGGTGCCATTTGCCAGAGGCATCACTAGCCAGAGGAGTCACCTTATCTGCAGGCTTATCTGCAGCGTGCTAGGGTTGCCAGGGCGTAGCCGGTGCCATAGGCATAATGGTAGTTGTAGAGCGGGTAGTCCCACCAGCAGCCATTTTTTTCCTGCTTGGAAATGATCAAGGCTGAGAGTTTTTGTTTCCACTTGTGCTGCTCCTGGGGGGGCAAAAAATGAATGCATTCTGAGGCATAATAGTGGCCATAGAAGTAGAAGTATCCAGAAACGGCAGCGGGAGCTTCATGGGGGACGGGGCGTTTGCGGCCATGATCGAGCCAGCCTTGCCGGTCAAAGAGCCTTTGTAGCCAGGTGCGGATGACGGTGTCGGTTACTTCGCTGTCACCAAACTTCCTCAGAGCTGCATTGCATGCCTGGGAGCGGCCAAGGGAGCCGGCAGGCCTATTGATGGGTCGCCTTGGTGTCCAGCGGTGACTGAAGGAATACGTGTAGGAGAAGTCAGGATTACGCTGCATTTGAATCGATTCAACGCCACGCTTAACAACGGTTGCGGGAAGCTCGATGTCCATGGTTATGGCGACGTCATGCATCGCGAGCAAAGCCGTAGCGGTGGTAAAGCTCATGATACTGCCTGAGGGTTTGGCGGTGACATGCTGAAAGTCATAATAGCCCCAACCCTTGTTAACGTCTTCGTGGCGCACCAGGCGCTTGATCTGAATGGCGGCTTGCCGGCGGTATTCGTCCCTCTTGGTGGGATCGTCATGGTAACGGTAGAGTGATGCCAAAGCACGCAGGCTGTAAGCGTGAGCCCAGATGCTGTAAGTCGCCCTAGGGTCAATGTTGCGAACATTTGGTAGGGTTTCAAGTAACCATGCCTCACCTCGCTCGATGGCCTTGAGGGTGGCCGGCCGTTGGTCGCGACATTCTAACAGTCCGTGCAGGGCGAGCGCTGAGCTTGCCGTTCGAAATGCTTGATGGGCATCGGGCACGGGGGCATAGATGTTGAGTCCCTTGGTGCGAGTAGCGTTACCCCATGAGCCGTTTTTGTTTTGATGCGAAACGAGAAAATCGGCTCCTTGCTCGATGGAGCGGTTGATGTCCAGACCACTTAGCTCAGGTGCTTTTTCCGCGGCCCTGAGGGAGCTTGTCAGGAGGCAGGCAATCGAAAATATTTTGACCGCCGGATGTGCATGGAATGCAGATCGGAGCAACGGCCTTGTAAGCCGCCCGATCATTTGACAATGACCTGGCTTTTCTCGAGCCCTTCGGTGATGACCGCCCACTTGTCGTTGGAAGCTCCAATAGTAACCGCGCGTGTGGCGGGTTTACCATCAGCGAGTTTAACCTGAACCGTATGGCTGCCGTCATTGGCCTCACTGAGGTATTCTACCGGCACTTTCAGAGCGTCATCCATGATATGGCTCAGGATTTTGACATTGGCTTTCATGCCAGGAACCACGGAGATGCCCGAGGGGAGAGTAGGCTCGAGTGTGGTAAGGAATGTGTTTTTAGTGGATGGGTGACTAGCTACATCGCTTACTTTTACAGAGAATGCCTTGTAGGGGTTGAGCTTGGTTGTTGCATGTCCAGCCGCCTCCTTGCTTATGCCTGCTAGCTTATCTTCGCTAGCTAGTGCGTAGAGTTTTAGCGATCCGCCCGCAGGGATGACGGTCATCAGGGTCGTGTGGGCCCGAAGTTTGCTGCCAAGTTTAAGCGCTTTTGCGGCTGCCTCGGATTGCCACTTGCCGTTTTTGATTTCTCCATAATACACGGTGCCATCAATAGGTGCGGTGATTGCCATCATGGCGCGGTCGCTTTTTAGTTTGGCGAGTCTTTCCTCTTTCTCCTGATGGTCTCTAGCGGATTTGTCTGTCTGCTGCTGCTTGATTTGTAAATCACGTGGTAGTTTTTGCTCTGCATCGGTATTGGCAATGCGCGCACTTTCTAAGCTGCGTTTTTTGGTTTCAAGCTTACGCGGGATGATGGTGTGTAGTGCCATTTCAGCATTCGCTTTTGTGCTAACTAATGAAAACTTGGCGCGTTCCACGTAATAGCGTGCGCGCTTGAGGATGATTTCCTCGGTCTCCTCGGTTTTTTCGTCCTCGCTGTACATCTTGAGTAACTGCTCGAGTTCTTCTTGTTGAGATGCGAGGTAGAATTCCGCCCGGGTGATGCTGCGCTTGGCTTCTTCCATTTCAAGTGCCTGGTGAGTAGTGACGTAATGCTCAAGATCTTCTGTGGCTTCGCGTTCATTGCGTGCAAATGTGTCCAAGCTGCGAGGGGTCGTGATCTTCAGCTGCTCTAGTTCCTGTTTTGCCTGAGCAAGCTCGAGTGCTCCTGAGGCAATCGATTTTTCCGCAGAGGCGATCTCTTTATTCAGTGCACGAGAATCGATGCCGATGAGGCTGCTTCCTTTTTTTACGGTAGCGCCGTGAGCTACAAGTGAGATGACCTTAAAGTCGGCCCATTCCTCTGGATTGATGGTGACCGCTTCAGATTGTGCGGGTAGAAAAACGGCGTCTAAAGAGGTCTCTACTTTAAAGGCCTTAGGTTCGACGGTGTAACTGTCTGCGTAGGCAGTGTGAATGCCAAGCAGGGTGATGATAGGGAGTAAGTAGCGCATAAGAGAGGTGTAAGTAGAAAGAGGACGTAAAGGGAAGTGTATGGCGGCTACTCGGCGTGTGAAGCAGATAGTTTTAGTATGATTTTTTCCTCGCGAGCCATATGGTGTGATTGCGGCGTTTGCTGCCTTTATGGGCTGCAGCAACGCTGTTTTCACTGACATCGAAACCAGCTTTGCCGAGTAACTTGGTAAAGGCTTTGTCTGTGCGAGCAGACCAGACGGCAAGAATGCCGCCACCTTTGAGGGCGTGCTGAATCTCACGCAGGCCATTGAGTGAGTAGATGGCATCATTTTTTTTGCCATGAAAGGCGGAAGGTCCATTGTCAACGTCAAGCAGGATGGCATGATATTCGCCACTTGCTTGGCGGATGAGCTTTTGCACGGGCTTGATCTTGATGGTGATGCGCTCGTCATCAAGGAGTCCTGGATTGAGGTGAGAGAGGTGGGTGCGGTTCCATTTTTCGATATCCGCGGTGAGTTCTGAGACGATGAAGTGAGCGCGTTTTCCTGGCAGGGCCTTTGTCGCTGCGGCAAGTGTGTAGCCCATGCCGAGACCGCCGACGAGTATACGTGCTTGGTTAACGGGACGGAATGGTGAGCAGGCAAGCTCTGCGAGTGTCTCCTCTGAGCCATGAGAAAAAGAGGTCATCAACTGCTCCCCTTGAGAGCATATCATGTAGGTGCCGTCATGCTCGATAAGTTCTAAGGATTCCCCCTCTGGGGTTTTGCACTCTGCTAGTTTATTGTAAGGCTTCATAGGGGCGGTGGCTGAACGTCTTTGCTGGTTATAGTTATAGCGAGGGCGATGGTGGTGCGGGTGGTGCTAGGCCGATATATGGCAACGCTCTCAGAGGATACACAATAACCAAATACAGAAATTAAGCAGTTGAAAATTCAGCCGTTGTCGGTTATGATTCTGCGCATGAAAAAAATCAGCTCTACGCTTCTATTGTTGGCTACACTGCTCTGCTTGAGCTCATGTAATACGTTCATCGGAGCGGGTCGTGACATAGAGAGATTGGGTGAGGGCATGCAGAACAAGGCAGATGGCAAATCCTGGTCTGGCAATGCAGGGTCTGCCCCGCAAGGTTCACCTTATTAAGCTTGTCTCATTTCACAAGGTGAATGGCCCCGCGTTTAGGCGCAAGGCATTAGCTTAACAGGCGCGTGATAGGCGTTATTGCCGCGGCGCCAGCGGTGGAGTAGGCATCACAGGTGCCACACGTGCCACACGTGCAATACGCACTGGAAAGATCGAGTTGCCTCTGCGGATCCGTAGCTCTGTGGCCTGCCTCGCGGCCGAAGCGATCAAGCGAGCAAGCAGGTCATCGCTGCGTTGAACTTGATGGTTATTGATCGCTAAGATCTGATCTCCTACGAGTAATTTTCCGGCAAGTAAACTGTCTGGGGTTATTTTTGAGACAATGACATTAGCTGCGCCTTTTGCTCGTTCTGCGGGGTTGGTATCACGAACATACACGCCAATGGTTTCGAGAATGGTTTGAGGGTCTGGGCTGATACTGGCGTCGTCCTCGTCTTTTTCTAATTTGATATCTTCATTATTGTAGTCATCCGCTTTGCCAATGGTGGCGCTTAGCGTTTGCTTAGCTCCCTTACGCCAAATCTTAAGGGTAACTTGGTCACCTATCTCACTGCGTTGAATAAGGGTGATAAGCTGGCTCATGTTTTGCACTGCGGTGCCTTCAAAGCTGATGATGACATCATCAATTTCAAGTCCGGCCGTGGTCGCAGGTGAATCTGGCGCAAGGCCGACGACGGCGACTCCACCCGGAGTTTGAAAGCCAAATTTCTCGCGCGCATAAGGGTCCAAATCTTGGAGGACCATGCCAAGAAAGCCGCGATTAGGACGTCCTTTTGCCAAAATGGCCTGTAAGGTTCGGAAGGCATCATTGGACGGAATGGCAAATCCAATACCTTGAAATCCTGGGTTCTTTTTATCACTTGAAAAAATACGTGAGTTGATCCCAATGATTTCCCCACTGACGTTCACCAGAGGCCCGCCTGAGTTACCAGGGTTAATAGGAGCAGAGGTTTGAAGGAGATCCACTTGGATATCAGAAATGGCCCGTTCTTTGGCTGAAATTTTCCCATCAGTAACGGAGGTGCCTATGCCGAATGGGTTGCCAATGGCAAAAACCGCGTGACCTACTTCTACCTCAGACGAGTTGCCAAACTTGAGAGCCTGAAATGGGCCGCTAGCATCGATTTTGAGCACTGCGATATCGACGGTAGAGTCTGAACCGATGACCTTGGCTGAGTGAACAGTGCCATCATACAAGGTAAGGCGAATGCGAGGATTGCCCTGAATCACATGATGGTTGGTGAGCACGTGACCTTCTGAGGTAACAATCACCCCAGACCCTTGACCCTGAAAAGTGCGCGGCTGAATCCATGTGCGACCATATAAATCGCGGAACCGCTCTCTTCGAACACCCGAAGTATCAATGCTAACTACCGATGGAACAACCGCCTTAACCAGAGCCTCGCTCTCCCGGTTAATGGCAGCAAGTATTTGAACCTTGTCCGTTCCGATGACTGGAGTCAGGCGGAGCGTGAAACTGCCATTTTCCTCAGTTTTGCCGGCGTTGCCACCTGATAAAATATCGATGAGGCTATCACCATTTTGCAATTTGCGAGTGATGAAGACGGCTAGGAAGGCAAAGACAAAAACAGCGAGTAGGATCAGGAAACGTCGAAATCCGTTATTCATGTGGTTCGATTATTGAAGGGTGGAGTATGCAGCAATGTGCAGTTAATAATCTCTAATATCCATGGAGAAGGTCACGAATGCAATGGGAAAAACCGTATGAAGCGATTCCACGGTTGATGATTCTGCAGTTCATGATTTTACGGTTATTCCTTCTTGGCAGCAGGCTCGGGATCAATGTCGGCGCCAATAGGGGCTGAGATGCGCTCGGTGAGAGCTGCCCCATGATTTTTCATGTCTTCAAAAAGCTGCTGAGCTTTTTCTCTGGAGGATTCATTGTTATGGCGATTTTGAATACGCTCTCGCAACGAGGCTAGTTTTTCGAAGTCTTTGGCAAGTTCGAGGGCGTCCTCATAAAGTGGACCATCATCGCGGCTGACAAAGGGCTCCAGCTGCTCGATTTTCACGCCTATTTGCTCATGCGTTTTCTCGAGGTCATCACTGTCGGGCTGTTCAGCTTGGAATTGAAGGACGCGGTTTAGCTCATCAATGAGGGGGCGGAGTTCAAGGCGAAGCGCTCTCTCACTGAGATGAGTGGGCCTTTTGCCGCTGCCTTGAAGTAGTAGCATATTGGCAGACAGGTGCTCGGGGGCGAGTTTGACCATTTCATCTAAGGCGGGCCGAAAGTTATGATCTGCAGCAAGCTGGATGACCGTTTTTTTGGAACTGAGATCTTGGAAAGAAGCAAAGAGTTCGCTCGCCTTGCTGAGGTCTGCGCTGCTTTGCTGGATAGCTGCGGCTAGTGCCTGATCGATATCAGATGCAGAGAGAACCTCCCATCGGGTGAAGAAGTCTGGCTCTTTGAACACGAGGAGTTGCTGCATCATTTCAGCACTTGCCGCCGATACGATGAGCCTGCCTCCGTCTGAAACCTGTCGTAATGCAGCCAACAACTCCCAAAAGTTGTCAGGTTCGATTACATCACCTTTTGCATTGATATCGGCCAAAAGACAAAGGTCGTCACGAAGCGGGCTGTTGGTCAATGATGCCTCGAGCATCAAAGCTAGAGGTCCTGCTAGGGCAAGCTGATTGCCCATACCGTGGCTGCCATCGGGGAAATTGATCACGCCTTTGAAGTGAGGCAGACTCGAGTGTCGGCTTTTGATGAGTTGTTTGAGCAGTGGATCGAGTCCTGGCATCGCTACATCTGAATGCGAAAGTGAGATGAAGGGCGTTGTTGCTTCCTCTGCTTTGCATGGGCTTAGCTTGAGGGTCATACTAGCAAGGGTCATGGCCTTTACGGCTTCGCCAGCTTCTGTGGTTTCTTGTTCCTCACTTTTTTCAGGGTCTTGATCTGAATCCTGGTCATCAGCTAGCAATGCCTCGAGATCTTCATTTTTTTTCTCAATGGTGATCGGAAGATGAATGGATTGCACAACAAGGTGCAAACGAGGAGTGCTCTTTTTGGGCTGAGTCGGTTTCGGCGGGGGCGGGCTAGCCTTGTTGATTTTTATGGGTGCTTGAGGGATTTTTTTGACCGGTGTTTTGTATGCGCTAAGTGCGGGTAATACGCCTTTCCAATTTGCGCCATCTTTGTGCTTAGATGTATCTGGCCGAAGCGTTTTGCAGGCATCCTTCATGTAGAGCGCCAATTGATTGGCTTCCGCTCTAGCTTGTGGTTTAGAAAGTAAGCTCTGCAAATTTTTAATATCTGCAGTGCATTTTGTCATGAGATGGTCGGCTGAGGCAGGCGGATTTTTCCCGGCTACCAAGGCTTTGCTGATCTCTTGCGGGCGCTTGTTTTGTGGATCAAGC
>CAWVVN010000037.1:0-16000 GCA_963933605.1 uncultured Verrucomicrobiales bacterium | reverse complement strand
CTGAGTACCACGGCATTCGCCGCCGCATAGTGCTGGGCATGCGTTAAACTGATCTTAATCTGGCTCAACTTATTCTCCTTACAGAAGGCCTCGCCTCCACCGGAGAGAAACACCTCTGGCTCCCCACTTTCTCGGCGTCTGATCTCCATATCCAACCAAGAAAGCTCTTTTCCAATCCCCGTGCCCAATGCTTTGGCTACGGCCTCCTTAGCTGCAAATCTTGCCGCGTAGTGAATGGCTGGTCGTTTCTGGCTCTCACAGTATGCACGCTCCGCCTCGGTAAATACTCGGCTGACAAAACGCTCTCCAAATTCCGCGATGGATGACTCCACACGCTCAACTTCGACAACATCAATACCTATACCAAAAATCATCATAATGCATAACCTTTCATCGCAGCACGCATCTCCTTGACCGCCTCAGTTAAGCCAACCCTCACCGAACGAGCAATCAATGTATGGCCGATGTTTAATTCAGCAAGATGTGGTATCGTTAGTAGCTCAGGCACGTTTTGTAGATTGATTCCATGACCAGCATTCACCTGTAGATTCAGCTGGTGACCGAGCACCGCGGCGGCCTTGAGCCGCTCAGTCTCCTTACTGCGATCACTACTACCTGCATTGGCAAAACAGCCCGTGTGAAGCTCAATCATCTCAGCACCAATACGTGATGATGCTTCCACTTGGCTGGCATCTGGGTCGATAAACATGCTCACCTTAATGCCCGCCTGCTGAAGCTTTGAGACGGTATCCTCAAGTGACGTATAGAGCCCGGTAACGTCCAAGCCACCTTCGGTCGTCACCTCCTCACGAGTTTCAGGAACAAGGCAGACGAAATCAGGTTTCAGGCGCAATACTATATCCAGCATCTCGGGCGTGTTTCCCATCTCGAAATTAAGCGGCAGTTTGATCTGGTCTCTGATCTCAAAAGCATCTTGCTCCTGCATGTGACGCCGATCACCACGCACATGAACCGTAATAGAGTCTGCACCCCCCTCTTGAGCATCCTTCGCGGCTTCGAGCGGGCTCGGCTCAGCATTCGGAGAATCCAGCATCCCTGAGTAGCGTGCCTGGCGCAGGGTGGCTACATGATCAATATTGACTCCCAACAGCAAACTCATGAAATGGGAATAAGCCACATTCTGTGGCGTGCCAACTTCTTTTACTCTCTTTTGCCGCTCTTTTTTATCATGGCTTCTTGATTCCTCGATTGCATTTTCTGGCGGAGAATAGTTATCTAGAACATATGAAGATCGCCTCACGCCTTCGAACCACCATCCTGTGCCTTTTCTCGGCCAGCATGCTAACCAGCATCCCAATCCAAGCCCAGGATGACAAAGAAGATTTCCCGCCGCCCAGACCAAGCATCCCCGATGACTTGATTGATGACCCCCACGTTCGTGAGGAGCTTGGGGTCAATGAGTTTACCGCTCCATCCATCAAGCGTATCTTTGATGACCTTGACAATCTCGCGCCTCTGCATGCGGATGAACTGGCGCACGAAATGCCGAAACGCATGCCATTGAACCGTGCTGATCTTGCAATGGAAATTGGTTTCCTGATCGCAGAGGGCTTTATTGCTGTGCAGGCAGGCCATATGCAGAAGATCGAAAACTTGGCAAAGGAGCTGTCACGCTACAGCCGAGCCCTTGGAGCCGGTGAGCGCGTTAATCGCCATGCGGCCAGCTTGCTTGAAAATGCTCGGGAAAACAATGTCGAGGCACTCAAAAAAGAGCTCACAGCAACCCAACGTGATGTCGAAACCGATCTCATTCACTTGCGCGATGTTGACCTGGCTCATTTGATCTCGCTCGGCGGCTGGATCCGCGCCTTAGAAGTGAGTTCATACGCCGTTGAGAAAAAATACACCATTGCCCGGGCCCGCCTACTTTACAGGGAAGACATCGCCGACTATTACGAAGGCTCCATTGAGGCACTAGACCCTCGTGTATCAGACCGGGATGACTTGCGGCAGATGCGTATGATCATCGCCGACCTGCGCACGACCATGTTGCTCAGTGCTGATGCCGAACCTACCGAAAAAGGGGTTCAAGAAATTGCTGCCGCTGCACGAAAACTTGCATCCCTGGCCTTGCGGCGTCCTTAATTTAGCCGGACAAATAAACGGCTAAGTCCTCAATATTAACATGTGAACGCTCACTGCCACATGCGGAGGAAAAAAAACAAAAAAAATGGAGCGTCATCTTGACTTAATCCTTTCAGAAGGCATACGGCTATTGTAGCAAATGCAGTAGAGATTTGCTCTTGCCTCACTCCATCTTCATTATCTAAATATTACTCAACATGATCGTTTGGACCGTCCTTATCGCCATTCTTAAAATCCTCGGCTCCCTCGGAATCTTCCTCTACGGAATGAAGGTAATGTCCGAGGGCATTCAAAAGGCAGCCGGCAGCGGCATGCGACACGCGCTTGCCACCATGACCCACAACCGGGCCAGCTCCGTATTTACCGGATTCTTTACCACCTCTCTGGTCCAGTCGTCCTCAGCAACCACCGTGCTCGTCGTCAGCTTCGTCAACGCAGGCTTGCTCACACTCACCGAATCCATCGGTGTCATCATGGGCGCCAACCTCGGCACCACCATCACCGCGTGGCTGGTCGCATGGATCGGGAAATTCAGCATCTCTGCCATCACCCTGCCCATCATCGGTGTGGGCCTGCCGCTTTTCTTTATCGGCAAAGCCAAAACCAAGGCTACCGGTGAAACGCTGATCGGATTCGGACTGCTCTTCACCGGACTTTCCTACCTGAAAAAATCCGTCCCCGACCTAAAAGGAGGTGTTGCCGCCAATGTCGAGCTCCAACAAACGATTCAAAATATTATTGATACGCTTAACGGCTTCGGCTTCGGATCCACCATCTTGTTCCTCATTGCCGGTATTTTACTCACCCTGCTCGTGCAGTCATCCTCAGCAGCTATGGCCATCACCATCACATGTGCATGGAACGGATGGTTCGGAGCTGATCCGTATATCGCCTTCAAAATTTCGGCTGCTGTTGTCCTCGGTGAAAACATCGGAACTACCGTAACAGCGTGGCTTGCCTCTCTCGGAACCAACGTCAACGCCAAACGTGCGGCAAGAGCCCACTTCCTCTTTAACGTCATAGGCACTATCTGGGCCCTCATATTCTTCTTACCTCTAGCCTGGGCTGTATGGGAACTTGTCGACCACTTCCCCAAACACATTGTCGAAATCAAAACAGGTAAAGGCGACGCAACCAGCTCCCTCACCGTCGTTGCCTTCGCCGTCGCCCTGTTCCACACCACGTTCAACCTGATCAATATCTTCGTCCTCGTCTGGTTCGTTCCCCAGATTGCTAACCTTGTTCAGAAATGGGTCAAAGACCCAACCCAAGAAGAAGAGGTAACCCACCTCCGCTATATTTCGCAGAACCTTGTAGATCTTGGTGAGCTCAACATTGCCGAAGCAGAAAATGCCATCCAAAAAATGTCCCGCTTATGCGTGAAGATGTTTGATGGGTTTATCGACGTTCTCGAAAACCCTAAAAAAGACATGTCAGCACAGGTAAAGGTCCTGAAAGGAATCGAGGACGAATCCGACCTCATGATGCAGGAAATCACACAATACCTTGTACGATGTTCTTCTAAGGATATCGGTCCTGCTAATGCCAACAGAATTGCACATATGCTGCGCATTACCCAAGAGGCAGAAGAATGTGCTGATTGCATCTATCGCCTCGTGAAACTCAATGAGCGGCGCTACAAAAAAGACCGCCAGTTTACCCAAGAGCAACAAGAGACTATTCGTGAATTTGCGGGAAGTATTTCCCAGTTCATCTCCTTTGCTGACCAGAACCTTCTAGCCAACATATCCCCAGAGGATATGGCCAAGGCAGAGGCCATGAAAAAGATGGCTGGCACGATGCGTAAAAAGTTCAACAAGAGCGCCATGAAACGAATGTCCAATGGCGACCTTAAGCTTGAGATGCTCAACATCGATATCAACAACCACTTTGATGCGGTTTCAAACCACGCATTGCACATCGTTCAAGCTAGCAAGATGATGCATGAGAATGCCTAGAGGCACTGATTATAACAGTCATCATCAGTAAAGGATGCGCTCGCCCAGCGAACAGCACGCGCATCGACTCCTGATACTCTACAACCTCAAAACCAACCCCTGCAGCAGACCATGCTCGCGGGGGTTTTTTTGAGCAGGAGAAGATCCTCTCGTTAAAAGAATGTCGAAAACCCCGGCATCTTATTCCTCATTGACTAAGATTCTCAAGCCATCTTCTGAGCTGACGACAATGTGCTTGCCCTCTGCAATGAAGCCATTGGCGGCTGTCACATCGAGAACTCTTCCATTGAAGTCTCCCTTACCCGCAGGGCGAAGATCCGTTGTCGAGACTCCGCGCAAGCCAACATGCTCACCAGTGCCCCCAGAAACCGAATCCAAACCAGTGGAATCCCCGCTGGCAAGCACCTTGCTCATGACAAGACGGTTAAATAGCGGAGCATTGGGCAAATAACGCATCATCAACATCATCAACACCGTTGAGCCCAGCAAACCAACGGCCAAATTGAGTGCTGGCTGATTTATAAAATCGAGCGCTCCAGCGGCATCCCAGCCGCGCACCGTATTATCTTCAAAGGCAAAACCGTCAACCATGGCAAAAAAGAGCGTGCCTAGAACAAGGATTCCCCCAATGACACCGGGCACTATCATCCCCGGCAGGATGAAAAGCTCAAAGACGACCAGTATTACACCCAGCAAAAACAATAACATCAGTCCATAGCCGGCCATGTTTCCGGCGGCATAATTACCAAAGAAAAATAGCGAAAACGCCAGCAGAGATATACCGCCACCCATGCCAAAGCCAGGAGTCTTCATCTCAAGATAAGCCCCTCCGATGCCCACTAATATGAGAATACCCGAAAATGCAGCAACCCAGTATGCCAACTTCTCCATACCTGTAGGCTCTGCGGAAACCACCTCAACACCGGCCAGACCTTCCCTTTCGAGTAAATCATCAATACTTTCCACAATACCTTTCGCCAGTAAGGGTTTGCCTTGAAATTCCATGACCGCTTCATCTGCTGTGAGAGAAAGTAATTCACCTTCCTCGACCTGAATCTCACCAAAATCATAGTATTCATCGGTAATCATCATCGCCCTGATAACATCTGGATTGCGTCCCTTGCTTTTGGACACTGCACGCACAAAGGCATTAAAAGCAGACTCAATTTTCGCGCGCATAATATCGGGGATTTCAGCCCCGTTGCCACTGACAATGGCCGCAGCACCAATCGTTGATACAGGGTGCATGTAAATTGCGTCCGTTCCAGCAGCCACAAGAGCGCCGGCACTCAATGCTTTCTGGTTCACAAAGGCATAGGAAGGCACCTTGATTTTTTGCATATCGACCATAATGAGCTCCGCTGTGTCAAATGCCAGCCCGCCTGGTGTATCGATGTCAAAAACCAACGCGCGAGCTTCCTCCTCGTTCACGCGTTTGATGACCCGCCTCCAGAACTTAAACGCCTGTTTATTGACCAGATCCTTCTCGCCCACCTTAATGACCACTACTTTACCCTGATAATTTGCCTCGTCAGACCTTCCAAACACCCTTTTTTCAAGCTTTTCGGGCGGACTTAGCTCATCCACCGGCATCGCCGTATCCGCCTTATCTCGCTCTGATTCCACCGTTTCAGTAACCTCAGCTTGATCAAGAGCATCCTCTTTGAGCCCTTCTGCCTGCTGATCTTGAGCTAATACGGCCAAGCCAAGGCTAAAGAATAAACCCAATACAAGTGCTAACATTGCTTTCATGCCGATACCCATAACACAAAGCCACCAAAACGACACCGCAAATTAACCGCAGGATCCCTGCTGGGCCAGATAGCGGCAATGAGTCAAAACCCCTTAAAATAAGCAAAAAAACGATTGCATTAAGCTTCACCTTGCCTTTTATTCCACGCTCCGCGAGCTAGAAATCACCGTAGGTCCTCCGCAAATTAGCCAACTGTCAATTCCTGACGACTCGCTAATCCCCGCTCGCCGGAGGGTAACCCGGTAACCCAACAAACACTATGTCAGAAGACACATCCAATAATACAGAAACTACAGAAGCTACCGAAGAAGAAGAAGACACCGCGTTCAAACTGGACCGCTTCGAACTTCCCAACCGCTTAACTAAAAACGAAGACACCGAATCCGAGACTTACGCCCAGTTTGTTGCTGAGCCCTTTGAAAGTGGATACGGTCACACCATCGGAAACTCATTGCGCCGCGTGCTGCTCTCCTCTCTCGAGGGTGCTGCCATCACATCTGTGCGTATCGCTGGTGTCCAACACGAATTTTCAAGCCTCCCTGGCTGTGTTGAAGATGTCACTGACATTATTCTCAACCTCAAGAAGGTTAAATTTAAGCATCACGGCAAAGAGCCACGTGTTCTCACCGTCAAGTGTGAGAAAGAAGGAGCCATCACCGCTGCTGACATCATCGACGACAACATCTATGAAGTTGTTAATAAAGACCAGCTCATCTGCACGCTTGATCGCAAGGTAAAGTTTGACTGTGAATTTGAAGTCAAGGTTGGCCGTGGATTCAACACTGGTGATGAAAACAAGCGTAAAGATATGCCTATCGGCGTTATTGCAATTGACTCTATCTTCTCACCTGTTGTTCGCGTAAAGTATGCAGTGGAAGCAACACGTGTTGGTCAGATGACCGATTACGATAAGCTCATCCTTGATATCTGGACCGATGGCCGTATTGACCCATCTGATGCACTACTCCAAGCCTCAGCTATTGTTCGCCACCACTTGGACGTCTTCGTCAACTACGATGAAAACGCAGTAGACTTCGAAGAGGCTCCAGCAGAGCAGAGCGAGGAAAACGCAGCACTCAAGAAGCTACTCAATATGAGTGTCAACGAAATCGAGCTTTCTGTGCGTGCCGCAAACTGCCTCAACAATGCGAACATCACCACTGTTGGTCAGCTCGCTACTAAAACCGAAGCTGAGATGCTCAAGTATCGCAACTTTGGTAAGAAGTCACTCAATGAGATTAAAGAGAAGCTTGTTGAGCTTGGACTTGGACTTGGCATGAACATTGATCCGTCCTTACTCACTGGCGCACTACCTAGCGTGGCAACACCTCGCCTCGGAACAGAAGATGAAGCCCCCGTTGGTCTTGCTGACCTTATCGCTCAAAACCTGAACGATTAAGGATCCGGTATCACAAACAACTATTTTAAAACAAAACGTCCGCAAGGACTACTAACATGAGACACAGAAAAAAGACTGTTAAACTACAACGCGATACCGCTCACCGCCGTTCGCTACTTGCCAACTTGGCCTGTAGCCTTATCGAGCATGGCCGCATCCGCACTACACTAGCTAAAGCCAAAGCTCTACGCCCTGTCGCAGAGAAAATGGTAACTTTAGCTAAGCGTGGTGATCTGCATGCACGCCGTCAAGCCATCGCCTTCCTTCGCCAAAAAGAAAACGTCAAAAAACTTTTTGAAGAAGTCGGCCCCGCAAGCAAGGATCGCCAAGGAGGCTACTGCCGTATTACTAAACTTGGCGCACGCGTCAGTGACTCAGCACCGATGGCTTACATCGAGTGGACTGATATTGAGGATATAGCACTAGCTGACAGCGCGAGCCCAGCGAGTGAAGAGGCATAAGCCTACATTCACCGTGGCTCTATAACAGAGTCGCGCACAATATTCAAAAAGCATGTATTTCTAGAAATACATGCTTTTTCATTTGTGTAGATTCAAATCATGCCCTATCAGTTACTTGCTTACTATATATAGTTTATTTTTTACTTGCGACTATATGTTCAATGGTATGCACTACACGCGTTAACTCATTGAGAGTTAACACTCCTATTCAACACACATTATGAAATCAAGAAAGAACCTAACTCGTTTCACTTATGAAACAACTGCCTTTCAAGGATGGCGGCTTTGCTTAAGCAAAACCGGCACCACTTTTACCAAATACTTTTCCGACAAGAAATACGGTGGAGAGCGTAAAGCGCTGAAAGCAGCAGACGGCGCCCTCAATGAACTCAAAGACCTGCTAGAAAAATCCCGCAAGGTCAATGGCAAGCTTAGCAAAAGCACTGTTGCAAAAGCTCATAAACTCCTCAAATCAGCATAGTCTGCATTTGTAGAATTCGCATTAATAAGCATTCATTTCAGCAGACAGGATATTTCCTGTCTGCTTTTTTTTGCCAATTCATTGTTCTATGTTAGCTTCCCCACCAGTGAAAACTATCGAATTTTATAATCGCTACAGCGAACGCATGGAGACGGAGCAGGTGTATGGTGAAGCATTTCTCAAATGGGCATACGGAAACCCTCTTGGCAAACTTGCCCTTCACAGCTTTATCAAACGAGCTGCATTTTCTCAGTGGTACGGAAACCGCATGGATAAAACCTGCTCCAAATCAAAGGTTGAGCCTTTCATCCGTGATTATGACCTCAATATCGAGGAATTTGCTCAACAGCCTGAAACCTTTGCTTCCTTCAACGAATTTTTCTACCGGAAGCTGAAAACAGAAGCTCGACCCGTTTCTGAGGACTCCATCGTTTTCCCTGCCGACGGCAGGCATTTAGCTTTCACAAATATCGACAAAATCGATGGGTTTTTCGTCAAAGGACAAACCTTTGATATTCACAAACTCATCAATGACCATGAGCTCTCAGATCGATACGCTGGAGGTTCATTGATACTCTCCAGGCTATGTCCTGTGGACTATCATCGTTTTCATTTCCCTGTTAGTGGCCACGCATCGCCAACGCGCCTTATTAACGGGCCTCTGTTTTCCGTATCGCCCATCGCCCTATCACGCAACCTTAGCTACCTCTGGCAAAATAAGCGCACCATCACACAGATAGAAACGCCTTCCATGGGCAAGGTGCTCATGATGGAAATTGGCGCCACTTGCGTCGGCTCCATTCAACAAACCTATTGCGCTGATCAAGCCATCCAGAAAGGTGACGAAAAAGGCTATTTTGCCTTCGGCGGATCATCCACCATGGTCATCTTTGAGCCTGGCACCATGCAGTTCAGTGAAGACCTCCTCAGCAATTCGAGCAAGCAAATCGAAACGTATGCCAAGATGGGAGACTCGATGGGACATGCCATCTAGAAAAATCTAACGGGGCTTAAAATGTTGCCAGCCTTGCCCACTCGAGACGGCATCATGATCATTGTCTGTGAGCTCACCCACCACGCTCAGCATGAGCTCAGGAAACTGCTTCGCCCATGCCTGTTCCAGTTGCCTCACTGTTTTTGCCGAGGCGGTAAACAACAACTCGTAATCTTCCCCGTCTCCGATTGCTTGAGCAATATTACATGCCTTGTTGCGAGGTAGCGACTGCTCATTGAGTAAATAGCCACATTGGCTCGCCGCCGCCAATCGCGGCAGATCAGCGCCGAGGCCATCTGACAAATCCATCATTGCGTTAATTCTAAAATGTTCAGTCAGCCACCGAGCCTCTTCAACGCGTGGGGAAAAGCTTAGGTGTTTGCCTCGAATTGACCCCCCGAGCTTTCCCGTTACCAAAATCAGATCCCCCCTCTTACCACCACTTCTCCGTACACATCTTGATTTTTCTACCCAGCCAGTGCCTGCTACCGAAATGACCGCTGCCGCATTTTCAGGTACTGCACTTGTCTCACCCCCACATATCGTCGCTCCATATGCCAAAGCACACTTCTGCATTCCTTGGTAAAGTTTTTCCAAGTAGCTCACGGACTTCTCCGGAGGCATCGCAATCGTAATGAGAAGGTGGCTGGGTAAACCCCCCATAGCTCCGAAGTCGCTAATGACGCGAGCAACGGCTTTCCAGCCCACTTTAGCTGCAGGCGTATCTGCTAGGTAATGGATGCCCTCAACCATAGAGTCCGTTTTGAGTAGCTGATACTGGTCGCGGTGGTCGCACTGGCCACGCTTACCGAGATCCACGACGGCACAATCATCTCCAGGGCCGAGAATGATACTCTCATCTTTAGCGCACTCGTCCCCAAGCTGCTCGATGAGCCGCTTTACTAAAGCATCTTCTCCAATATCACCCAAACAACTCATAGCATTTGACTGCACGATAAAACACAAGCCCATGTAAAAACAATTCTTAATCAAATTATGAGAACAATTGCTGTAAATTTAAGCGTTTTGCACCATAATAAACACGTGATCCGTGGATTCATTACTCTGATTTGCTATATCAGCTTGCTCGTTATGCCGACAAGCGGAGCCGACAATGCACCCAAGTCGGTGTCTGAGCATCTCGCGCAGAACGCTCTTTACCAAGCTGGTTCAAAAGCAATGGCTGACCACCTCTATGGAGTTGCCGTGTCTAAGTTTCGTCTTGCTCTGCAAACAGCCGACATCCCCATTGAGGCAATACCATACCTTCAACTTGCACTGGTAGAGTCACTCATACGGGCTGGCACGGAGCCACAAGGAGATAATCAATTTGCCGCCGAAGCCTTACAACTACTGAGTGAAGAAACTATTTCAGGCCAATCATCTGCGCCGATCTGGAGAGCAGAAGCCTTGGCCACACTTGGTCGCTACCAAGAAGCTAATGATGCACTTGCCGAGATACCCAAGACGCACACAAACTACAGCCAAATTCAGCTGACCCGCGCTCGCATCCTGCTTGCATTAGGCCAAACTACGGAGGCCTTGGAAGTCTTAATCAAAACCGGACAATCAGGCTCACCCGAAATTAGAAATGCCGCCAACCTTTTAGCCTGTGAAATTCATATTAAGCTCGGCAACCATGAAAATGCTTCTGCAACACTTGATAAAATAGACGGTCAAATAGCAGCTGCGGCTAAGATCAAGGAATACTTGGAAGCTCGACTAGCCCTGTCTGAAAAAAAATCAGCTCAAGCAATCAACCGATTTCAGTCACTCATTACCGCACCTGACAATCTTCCCGAGCAAATCTTTCATGCCTGCATATTAGGCAAAGCAGACGCTCAGGCAGCTAATGAACAGACGGATGATGCCATCTCGACCCTCGAGCAGTTTATCGACAACTACCCAAATTCTTCCATCCTTCATTCGGCATTTGATCGCTTATCTGCCATCCTTCCAGGCAAGCTCAATGATCAGTCCTCAATCATGTCCAAACTTCGGCAATGGGGCGGAGACAACCCACCACTTAGCAACGGACTCTACATCGAAGGCGAGAACATCAGCGCCATGCTGCCCTATCAGCCCCAACCCTCGACCAATGACGACCTTGTAAGTCTTGCTCTCTATCATCGAGCGACACTGCTGGCTCGCAGTGAAGAAGCCGGAAACAATGAACTCGCCATGGCTCTGCTCGCTCGCTTGCGTGCTCAGCATGTCACCAGCTCACTGTTACCCAGTGAGCTCTATCTCAAGCTTTCCTCAGCGTCACTCATCGACACCGCTTACCTCCATCTCAAACAAAACGACACCAGCCAAGCCACCTTTACGCTATCCGTTATGGAAAAGGTAGCCTTCTCACCACGCCTTCGAGATGAGGCCAGCTTCCTTCGCGGTCTGTTGCTTGCTGAGCAAAATGAGCCTATTGAGGCTCTTAGCGCCTTTGATTACGCTAGGCAATCGAGCTCCCAAGATATCTCAGAAGCTTCCAGCATCAACGCGGCAATGATGGCCCTCAAGGGAAGTAACCTCAGTGCCTTTGATGAAATAAGCACCTCTGCCCAAAACAACTTCATTCGCACCGCACTGCACCTGGAGCGCGCGCTTTGGAAATGTGGTCAAAACGATCCTACTGGCCCGACCGACCTAGAATCCTTCATTGTCAACAATCCTGGCCACAGCCGCGAGAATGAAGCCCGCCTCTCTCTTGCTGCCGCAGCGGTGATGATCGCTCCTATGGATGTCGATATGGCGAGAGCTCAAATCGAGATTATTTCAACCCGCCTTACCGACGCTGAAAACCAATACAAAATAACCAAAATACTCATTCGTGCCGAAGAGCTAGCTCAACATTGGGAAGCGGCGGCAGAAGCAGCGGAGCGGTTCATTGCTAACTTTAACGACGATCCAAACATTCCATACCTACAGCTTAAATTAGGGGAATCCTATTTTCACAATGAGGATTACAACAAGGCACGGCGGATTCTTCAGGACATTCCAGAAAAGTATCCAGAAAGCCCCTACTCCCCTTACGCAAGCTTCCAGGCAGCTATGTCAGCCAGACTCGGTGGCACCACACAAGCACGGGAAGAGTGCCTGAGCATGTTCCAAAAAATAATCGACAGCAATCACCCTCATTTAGCACAGGAAGCACGCATCCAACAGGGTCGTGTGCTTATTGACCTGCGCCGCTATCAAGAGGCTGAAAACACCTTAGAGCCACTGCTCGCGGGTAAAGACATACCGACTTCTTTACTACGCTCCGCGGGAGTGCTGATGGCAGACTGCCTTCACCGGCAAGGCCCAGCAGATACGACGAAGTATGAGCAAGCCATCAAAATCTACAATCAGCTACTCTCAGAACAAGACCTGCCCCTTGCTTGGAGAAACCGGCTCCATTTCCTGCGCGGACAAACTTATGAAAGCATGTCACTCTGGGCTGATGCCTTCGGCTCATACTATGATGTCATTATTGAGAGCCATCAGCCTGCGTCAAATGCAGCCCATGATGAGGAATGGTTGTGGTTTTACCGCTGTGGTTTCAAAGCTCTTTCCATGCTTGAAAGGGAGCAGCGATGGACCGCCTCCGTTAAGCTCGCAAGGCGTATTGCCTCCTTTGATGGCCCAAGAGCCGAAGAGGCTACTAAGCGCGCCAACAGCCTTGCTAAAAAACACATGATATGGGAAGACTCTCAACCCCTGTCGGCTGGACCAGCTTCGGATAGCGAAGACCAACCTTAAACAAACAACACCTCCACTCATTATGCGCACCGCTGTCTATGCAGGATCTTTTGACCCCTTGACCAATGGTCATCTATGGATGATCGAAAAGGGGCTGGAAATGTTTGATCACCTCTACGTTGTCATCGGCAGCAACCCCGCCAAGTCGTATACATTTACGGTTGAAGATCGCCTTCAGTTTCTCAAGGAATCTATTCCCTCATGTGAGCGCCTTACTATCTCCGAGTTTAAAAATCTCTATTTAGTAGAATATGCCCGCAGCGTAGATGCTCAGTATATACTGCGAGGAATTCGCTCATCTGGCGACTATGAGTATGAACGCGTCATGCGCCATATCAATGCTGACATGGCGCCCAGTATCACGACTACCTTTCTGATGCCACCTCGTGACATTGCTGAACTTTCCTCGAGTATGGTTAAGAGCCTTATTGGCCCTGAAGGCTGGGAAGAGTCAGTAAAACGCTATGTTCCCCCGCCTGTGTTCCTAGCACTTCAGGAGATAAACTGCTAACGCACTGGCTGACTGCATTCTCGGCTAACTACATTTTCACTACCATTCCTCAATGAGTTTCTGGACAAACCTCCAACAATCATTAATCGAACTTATCGATGACCGGCAGGATTTCTGGCAATGGACTGCACTTATTCTCTGCTTCATCGCGGCAATCAGCGCCTCATTTCTGCTTCGCCAAAAAGCATTCTGTCATGGCTCTCAATGCCATGCGATCATCACTCGGTTTTTTAATCCGGGTAAAGAAATCAGCTTTGTACCCGCTAGTTTCTGCATCCTTCTGTGGATTACATGGGCAGCACGCAACCAATGGTCTAACCAACTTTCCACACAAGGGCACAACTCTATTCCCTCCAATTACATTTTCACAGCAGCGTTACTTGTCTCCGCTCTGGTCATCTATCAAGTCGCCACAGCGGTATCCAAAGGACGCTCCGCGCCAAAGTTTCTGGGCGGATTAATGCTGGCCATTTTCGCCCTCCAGCTCTTTGGCTGGCTGGAACCTCTGAGTCAGGCGCTCCAAGGTATCAGGCTACCTCTTGGAAACATTGAGATCAACGTGTGGGCCATCATTTCCGCCATCGCCGCTCTCTTTATCTTGCTATGGCTCGTCGGTCTGTCGGTGCGCTTTATCGATAGCCTGCTTCAACCGCGCACAGACATCCCCCCCTCCATCAAGGTTCTGATTGGTAAAGGTTCCCGCCTAACTCTATACATTATTGCCATTGTCGGAGCACTAAAGATAGGAGGAGTGCCTCTTGGGGGCTTAGCCGTCTTCTCTGGCGCCTTTGGTCTAGGTCTTGGCTTTGGACTACAGAAAGTCATCTCCAACCTCGTTGCTGGCGTTATCATGCTCCTCGATAAATCCATCAAACCTGGTGACGTCATTGAAATAGAAGGCACCTTTGGTTGGATCAACTCACTCCGCTCACGTTACATCTCCGTCATCACCCGCGATCGCAAAGAAATCCTGATTCCCAATGAGGACTTCATCACCAACAAAGTCATCAACTGGTCATTTACGGATCGTGTCGTTCGCATTAAGGCTGATGTCGGTGTTTCTTATTCTACTGATATTCCAGAGGCTATTCGCATCTGCAAGGAAGCAACAATGGACATACCACGCGTCTTAGTTGATCCTGCACCAAATTGCTTACTCAAGGAATTTGGTGATTCATCCATCAATCTACAAATACGCTTCTGGATCGACGATGCACCTCAAGGTGTCAGCAATGTTCGCTCTGAAGTACTCCTAGCTGTCTGGAAAGCTTTCCGAGAACACGACATTCAAATCCCCTTCCCCCAGCGTGATCTTCACATTAAATCTGATCATTTGCCTCAAGCCCTTCAAGAATCAAACAAAGACTAGTATACAACCAATATGTCCGCACTCACATTACACCCTATCGATGAAATCATCGCTGAAATCGCAGCAGGCAAGATGGTCATTGTCGTTGATGACCCTGGTCGAGAAAACGAGGCAGACCTTGTTGCTGCCGGAGCTGCCGTCACCCCCGAGATGATTGCCTTTATGGCAAACCATGGGCGTGGCCTTATTTGCGCACCTATCACTGCTGCACGAGCTCAGGAGCTGGACCTTCCTCCAATGACTCCTCGCAACACTGAATCACAAAAAACAGCTTTTACGGTCTCGGTGGATGCTGCAGAGGGCATCTCAACAGGCATCTCCGCGGCTGACAGGGCGGAAACCATCAGGCTTCTTGCCTCAGAGGACGCCAAGTCCCATGCTCTTGTTCAACCAGGTCACATCTTCCCACTTCAGGCCGTGCCTGGAGGCGTTCTACGACGTGCAGGCCATACGGAAGCATCCATTGACCTTGCTCGTCTTGCTGGATTTCCAGAAGCTGGTGTGATCTGCGAGATCATGAACGAAGACGGGTCTATGGGACGCTCAGGTCATCTCGGTGAATATCAGCTTAAGCATAAGCTAAAGGCATGCAGCATTGCCGACCTGATTGAATATCGCAGACGCTCTGAAAAACTTGTTCGTCACGCTGAAACGATTTCCATGCCGACAGATTACGGCGAATTCAACTGCCACCTCTACTATGTCGATCATTCGGATGACAGCACAGAGGGCCATCACCTCGCATTCACACGAGGCGAGATCTCAGCTGATAAACCAACACTGGTACGCGTGCATTCGGAGTGCCTCACAGGAGACGTTTTCCACTCAAAGCGCTGCGACTGTGGCAGCCAACTGGACACAGCCATGAAACAGATCGCCGAAGAAGGAGGCGTGTTACTCTATCTACGTCAAGAAGGTCGCGGCATTGGTTTGCCTGCAAAAATTCATGCCTACAAATTACAAGAACAAGGATTAGACACCATCGAAGCCAACGAAAAGCTAGGCTACGGATCTGACCTGCGAGACTATGGCATGGGTGCTCAAATACTCTATGACCTAGGCGTAAGAAAAATGAAACTGCTCACTAACAACCCCAAGAAGATTATTGGCCTAGAAGGTTACAAGCTTGAGATTACCGAGCAAGTTGCCCTGCGCATTCCCTCCAACCCACATAACGAAAAATATTTGAAGACCAAAAAAGACCGCATGGGTCATACTTTATAATATTTG
>CAWVVN010000036.1:0-16765 GCA_963933605.1 uncultured Verrucomicrobiales bacterium | reverse complement strand
TGACCCTCTTTTCTAGGCAGCGAATTTCTCGAAAGAGCTTCATTAATAACGGCACGGCTTACATTTTTCGTTAAAAACGAGAGTTCGAGTCCTCTTATAACACAGTATGCTAACTTCGATCATGTCGTCTTCAATCGTTCTCGTTGCAACAGCAAACGAGCCAGAAAAAAAGGCCGAATACCTAGGCGCTTTGGTCATTCGGTAACAAAAATGAATTGATGTCATGCAAGGCCTGCGTGGTAGATGTATGCTCAGCTCAGCTCAGCTCAACGCGAGTGATAAGCTTGGCTTTTTTGAAAGATTTGCTAGCTTGTCATCGTTCTAAGCTCGGTTATATTTGCCGTGATCTTATTTTTTTTTCATCACCTTTTCAGTCATGCCTATCAAGCTCAACTTTCCGCTCGCTAATGCCCCTCAATTTGGCAGCGCTTCGCGTATCCTGTCCCTTGGTTTATTTGCGGTGTCTTTGAGCTTGGCTTCCTGTAGCAAGAAAGAGGGGGCGGATCTCGATTCAGAGCTGCCAACGGAGGCTGCTGACTCGCCCGAGCCAGTAGAAAAAGGAGCATCAGAGGAAAGCTCGCCATTGCCGGATACGGTTACTTTTAATACGCACATCCAGCCGGTGCTATCTGAGAAGTGCTATCACTGCCACGGTCCTGATTCGGGAACACGTCAGCCGAAAAAAGCACCCCTTCGCCTCGATATCGAAGAGTTTGCCTTTGAAAACCGCGAGAATGGCAAACCGGTCATCATTAAGGGCAAACCTACTGATTCTTATCTGGTGGAGTTAATCCATTCAGATGACCCAGAAGTGGTCATGCCTCCACCTGAGAGTCACCATAGCATGTCGGCACGTGAGATTGCCTTAATTGAAAAATGGATCGAACAAGGTGCAGAATACCAGCAGCACTGGTCTTTTATCAAACCGGAAAAGACGACAGCTCCGGAAGCCGCTGACAAGAAATGGACAACATGGGCGACTAACCCGATTGATGCCTTTATTTTAGCTGGAATGGAAGCCAAGGGGCTTGAGCCGAACCCAGAGCAGGCAGCACACCGTTTGCTGCGCCGCATTTATTTTGATCTCACCGGACTTCCTCCCGGAGCCAAGGAGGTGCAGGATTTTGTGGCAGCTCACGCGCAGGATCCTCTCAAGGCGATCAATGGGGTGCTTGACAAACTGTTCAAGTCTTCGGGCTACGGAGAAGAGCAGGCGAGGCTCTGGCTTGATGCCGCCCGCTACGCGGATACCCACGGCATTCATAACGATAACTATCGTGAGATCTGGCCTTACCGGGACTGGGTGGTGCAGGCATTCAACAACAACATGCCCTTTGATCAGTTTACCATCGAGCAGCTTGGCGGGGATTTATTGCCCACGCCGACTCTGGACCAGAAAGTAGCTACCGGCTTCAACCGTTGCCTGCCAACGACGGGTGAGGGGGGCTCGATCGCTGAGGAGGTCTTTGCGATGTATGCAACCGACAGGGCCAGCACAACCTTTGGTGTCTGGCAGGGGCTTACGGTGGCCTGTGCCGAGTGCCACGATCATAAATTTGATGCCATTTCGCAGAAGGAGTTTTATCAGATCACGGCATTTTTCCGCAATACCACGATGTCGGCACTTGACGGTAATAACAGTAAACATGCGCCAAGTTTGTTTGTGGCACGCCCGGCTGACCGGCCCCGTTATGATGCGATTAACCAGGAGATAGCGTCGCTTCAAAAGGTGGTTGAAGCGGGTAAGGTGAAGCAGGACAAGATGCGGGATACCGAGTATCAGGCTTGGCTGGCCCAGTTAAAAACCCCCACTCCTCCTGGTGACGAGTTGCCAACACCCGGCTTGGAAGTTCACCTGCCATTGATCAACCCAACGAACAATATCATCACGGGAACAGCAATGGGGCTGCCACTTACGCTAAATTCGGAAGTCCGGACATTGCCTGGCATGTTTGGCCACGCCCTGCAAGTGGGTAACCGCCCGGCGGTGGAGATTGGTGATTACGGTAACTTTGATGGTAAGCAGGGCTTTTCCTACGGAGGATTTATCTACATCGAAGGCAAGCCTGGGGGTGCCATTCTCGCCCGCTTGGATGCGGGGGATAATTACCAAGGCTGGGATTTCTATATCCAGAACGGGCAGATCGGCGCCCATGTGATTGAGCGCTGGCCGGATATTGCGGTGAAGGCCTATACCAAAAAGCCACTGACTCCGAAACAATGGCACCATGTGATGGTGGTTTATGACCCGTCTAACCAGAAAGCGAGCCTGACGGTGTATCTCGATGGCAAACCGGCGCCACTGGATTACTCCCACAATAAACTCGGCAAGGACATTCAGTCACTTGTGCCCATGAGCTTGGGAAGCCGAGCGGGCAATGATGCTCGGTTGACGGGTGTGGTTGCCGCCCAGGACTTGCAAGTGATCAGCAGGCCGTTGAAACAGAATGAAGTGCAGGATCTTGCCCACAAAAGCATGGTCAGAGGGCTGCAGTATGCACCTAAGAGCAAGCCGCTGCTGGCAGCATTAAGAAATCATTTTGATGTGCACAGGCCAGCCAAACTCATGCCTGAGCAAAAGCGAATTGCGGAGCTCAATAAGGAAACTGCTGCGATCACGCAGAGGGGATCCTATTCGCTGATTATGGAGGAGAAGCCCAAGAGCAAACCCTTTGCGCATATCCTTGATCGGGGTAACTACGCCTCCAAACTTGAAAAGGTGTTCCCCGGAGTGCCGGCGGCACTCGCAAGTAAAGAGGCCAAGGTCATCGAAAACAGGCTGGAGCTTGGCAAGTGGCTGGTGAACTCGGAAAATCCGCTGACAGCGCGGGTCACGATCAACCGTCATTGGCATTACATCTTTGGCCGTGGCATTGTCGAAACCACGGAAGACTTCGGTATCATGGGCGCGCGTCCCAGTCATCCTGAATTACTTGACTGGTTGGCGGCTGAGTTTGTAGCCAGTGGCTGGGATATACAGCACATGCTGCGCCTGATGATCACCTCATCGACCTATCGCCAGTCGGCTATCTTGACGGCCGAAAAGAAGCATATCGACCCAGGCAATATCTATCTTTCCAGAGCTCCACGTTTCCGCATGCACGGTGAGCAGTTGCGTGATTTGGCACTGAGGGCCTCGGGTCTGTTGGTTGCCGAGGTGGGAGGCCCACCCGTAAGACCCTACCAGCCTGATGGGGTATGGGAAACGGTTGCCATGAAAGGCTCCAATACCAGGAAATATAAACCTGATTCTGGGCAGAATCTTTACCGAAGGTCCATTTATACCATCTGGAAACGCACCGCCGGTCCACCATCGATGGAGCTGCTCAACGCCCCTCCCAGGGAGGTGTTCTGTGTTCGGCGCGAGCTGACCAACACACCACTGGCGGCATTTGTCACCATGAATGACGTGCAGTTTGTCGAAGCGGTCCGGGTCCTTGCGTCCAAGGCGCTTAAAGATTCGGCTGATACCTCCGCACGGCTCGACTACATTACTATACGGCTGCTGGCCCGTGAGCTAGAAACGGATGAAAAACAGCTTGCGACCCGAACACTGGATCAGGCCCTGGAACAATTCAACGCAGCTCCTGAGGACGCGGCCAAGCTGATAGGGGTGGGTGAAAAACCTGCCGATGCATCATTGCCGGCCACCGAACTGGCTGCCTGGACGCTGGTAGCTTCTCAAATTCTCAACCTCGACGAAACGCTCACTAAATAAACATGATGAATGATCTCTTTGACCTCAACGGCATCGTCAACCGCCGGCAGTTCTTCCGTAAAAATGTCACCGGTCTCGGCACTGCAGCACTGGCATCTCTCTTGCCCAAGGAGCTACTGGCTGCTGGCGATCACGGCGTAGTGGGCGGTATGCAGGCACCCCATTTTGCCCCCAAGGCGAAGCGCGTGATTTACATGTCGATGATCGGGGCTCCTAGTCAGCTTGATACCTTTGACTACAAACCCGATCTGGAAAAACGTTACAAGGAAGACCTCAGTGACTTCCTGAAAAAATCAGGGGTTCGACTGACTACGATGACATCGAAGCAAAAAGGTTTTCCCGTGGCTCCGACCCGTTTTAAATTCAATCAGCACGGGGAGTCGGGAACCTGGGTGAGCGAGCTGCTTCCCTACACCGCGAAAATGGCAGACGATATTTGTGTCATCAAGTCGATGCATACGGATGCGATCAACCACGAGCCGGCTAACTACTTGATGTATACCGGCTCGATGATCCGCGGTAAGGCGTCGATGGGTTCCTGGTTATCCTACGGTCTTGGCAGCATGAACAAGGATCTGCCAACCTTCGTGGTGCTGAATGCTTATCACACCAGTCCCTTTGCCAACGTGCAGGCCATTTCTGCAGGCATGTGGGGCAGTGGGTTCCTTCCTGGTGAACATGCTGGTGTATCGATGCGCGGCAAGGGAGATCCTGTGTTGTATCTGAAAAACTCACCCGGGATTTCCCGCGAGATGAGACGCTCGATGTTAGACGGCCTCAATGACATGAACAGGAAGTCCTACGAGCGCGTCGGTGATCCTGAAATTCAGACCCGTATTCAGCAGTATGAGATGGCATTTCGAATGCAGGCCAGCGTGCCTGAGCTGACCGATCTCGACAGCGAGTCAGAACATACCTTTGATCTTTACGGTCCGGAGTCCAAGAAGAGCGGTTCGTTTGCCAACTCGTGTCTGATGGCGCGTCGTTTGGTCGAGCGTGGCACTCGATTTGTTCAGATTTTCCACCGTGGCTGGGACCAGCATGGTGGCATGATGCGTGACCTTCCTGAGCAGTGTAAGGATATCGACCAAGGCGCCTACGCGTTGATTCAGGATCTGAAACAGCGAGGCATGCTAGAAGATACCTTGGTGGTATGGGGTGGTGAGTTTGGCCGCACGGTCTATTGCCAGGGCCCTTTGACAGAGAATAACTACGGACGTGATCACCACCCGAAGTGCTTCTCCATCTGGATGGCCGGCGGTGGTGTCAAAGGTGGCATGACCTACGGTGAGACCGATGAGATGTCATTCAACATTACGACCCCTGATCAGGCAGTGCATGTGCGAGACCTGCACGCTACCATCCTCCATCAGCTGGGCATCAACCACGAGCGCCTATCGTTCAAATTCCAGGGCCTCGACAACCGCCTCACTGGGGTGAACCCAGCCAAGGTGGTTAAGGATATCCTGAGTTGAAGATCCCTAGGAAATAAGGTTGAGGTGTCCAGTGACGAGCTTGACCGCGTTGTCAGCCGTCATGCCGTGTTGTTCGCGTAGCTGGTCTACCTTGCCGTGCTCGATAAACTGATCTGGCCAGCCGATGCGCTCGACTGGGGTGGTGATCGAAGAGTCGCTGAGGAGCTCAAGCACGCTGGCACCAAAGCCGTTGTGCAGGACATGGTCTTCCATGGTGATCACGACCTTGCATTTCTGCGCGTAAGTGCGGATGAGTTCAGCATCGAGTGGTTTGATGAAACGTGGATTGATCAGGGCGACGGAGTGGCCCAGGGCCTCGAGTTTCTCCTTAGCTTCAAGGGCGACCTCATACATGTGGCCGAGGCTGATGATCGCGATATCGTCTCCGTCTTGGATGACTTCGCCTTTGCCAATCTCGAGTAGTGCAGGCTGAGCTTTGGGCTTTGTTCCGATGCCGGCACCCCTTGGATAGCGAATAGCGGTGGGGCCATCATCGTAATTGGCCATGGTCCAGAGCATATCGATGAACTCATCTTCGTCCTTGGCCTGCATGTGAATGAGGCCCGGAATGGCACGTAGGTAGGCGATGTCAAACAGTCCGTGGTGGGTCGGGCCATCATCACCGGAAAGGCCACCTCGGTCCATGCACATTCTTACAGGAAGGTTTTGCAAAGCGATATCGTGAATAATCATGTCGATGGCGCGCTGCATGAAGGTCGAGTAAATGGTGAGGAAAGGCCTCAGTCCCTGGGTGGCATGACCACAGGCGAATAGCGCGGCATGCTCCTCGGCGATACCAACATCGAAGTAACGCTCTGGAATTTCCTTCTTGAAGATATCCAGCTTGGTGCCGCCGGGCATGGCAGCGGTGATGGCGGTTATGGATTTGTCTTTTTTGGCAAAATCGGTGACGGCACGACCATAGAGTTCGGAGTAGGTCGGGTTGTCGGCAGCTGCTGTCGAGCCGTCTTCAATTTTGTAGGTGCCCAGACCGTGAAACTTACCGGGGTTATCAAGGGCTGGTTTATAGCCGCGGCCTTTCTCGGTGATGATGTGCAGAATGACAGGTTGATCCTGCGTTTTGAGATGTTCAAAAGTGCGGATCAGCAGGGGCAAATCATGGCCGTCAATCGGGCCGTAATAATGAAGACCGAACTTTTCAAAAAGGACGCTAGGTAGCAGTAGGTTTTTGGTGTTGCGCTCAACTTTATGGGCGAATTTACGTACCGTGTCGCCACCGATTTTGCCGACAAACTCAGCCGCTTTGTGACGCACGGATGAAAACATGGGGTGCGTCTGCAGGGCGTTGAAATACTTGGCCAGAGCGCCGACATTGCGGTCAATGGACCATTCGTTGTCGTTGAGCACAACAATGAGTCGTTTGGTGGTGTGCTCAATGTTGTTGAGTGCCTCAAGTGTCGGTCCGCAGGTGAAAGCGGCATCTCCAGCGACAGCAACCACGTTGTTGTCATCGCCCTTGAGATCGCGGGCAGAGGCCATGCCGAGTGCTGCAGAGAGTGCTGTGCCAGCGTGTCCAGCGCCATAACAATCATGTTTTGATTCTGTGCGTAGCAAGAAACCGTTGAGTCCACCAGGTGTGCGGATGGTGTCGATTGTGTCCGCCCTGCCGGTAAGCATTTTGTGAACGTAGCCCTGGTGCGAAACATCAAAGAGAAATTTGTCCTCGGGACTATCAAAGACACGGTGTAGTGCCACCGTTAGCTCAACAACACCAAGGTTGGGGCCCAAATGTCCGCCGGTCCTTGCCAGTGAATGGATTAAGGTGTGTCTTATTTCCTCGCAGAGGTCCTCGAGTTGGTCATCAGGCAATGCCTTAACGTCCTCTGGGCCTTTGATGTTGGATAGAAGCTTAGGGAGCTCAAAAGAGCCTGATTTCGTCGTCATTATGATCGTTTGAGGATGAGGTGCCGTCTTGGGCATCCTCTTGGTTAAAGTTGTCTGTAGAATCTGTTGAGCTTTGGCCCGCGGCAGCCTTGGGTTTAAGCGTGATAAGATCAAGCCGTTTCCGCGCATTCCCTAAAACAGATTCGCAGTGGCTGATGAGCTCAGCGCCACGTTCGTAACTTGAGATCAGCTTTTCTAAGGGTAATTGGCCCGATTCCATGGTTTCAACCATGGCATCAAGTTCTTCAAGAGCCTCCTCGAAACTGGGTGACTTAGCTGGGCTGTCCTTTTTTTTGGTTTTTTTGTCGGGTGGCATGGGATGAATCTAATCAAATGACTGAGTGACGGGGCGTTTGGAGTAATAGGTCATGAAACCATAACTAATAAGCGGGTGTTCATGCTGGTAGCGACGTGAGAGCGGCTTGAAAGCTTGATGAGTATCCATGAACGGTTTGGCAAGAGCCATTCGTCCCCATACGTTAAAAACAAGAGGGTAGAGCTCACCATAACTGCCTTTCGGCGTCGCAATCGACATAATACCCTCACTGTTGAAAGAATAAGGAGTGATGAGAATGCCGCTGACAGGCGTGTGTTGCTCGATGGCGAGTGATTCTATTTTTTCAATCTGATCGAGGTTCTGAGGTAGCCAGACACAGATGCGATCAGCATACCATGCCACGGCCCATGGCACATCAGAGATGACGACATCCTTCGCCGTCGTGTTCTCTGCAAGTGTATGATTGATTGCTTTGGGATAGTAGGGGGGCCAATGAGGAAAACCGCCAATGCCCTCTGCGCGAAGACCGAGCCGCACGTCTTGGGGGATGGATAGCAACATCGGACCGGCACTGATGGCGACGATTATTATCAAATGAGCGTGACGCAGTGAATCGATGCGCTGCGCGATCCCGAGCCGAGCCCACAAGATGGAAATCATGGCGAGACCGTATGCAGACATGAGGGGAGCAAAGAGAATGTGGATTTGGTTGGAGTCCATGCTCTCATCCTTGAGGCCATAGATCGACATGCCGATGCCGGCGAGCGCCCACATGAGCAACAACGGCCAGCGAAACATTGCCAGTGCTTGGCGCTTGAAGGGGTGTAGTAGCGCAATAAAGAATAGCGGTGCGGCTAAGATGGCTCCCAGATACGCGTGCAGATTTGAAATTTGGCCCAGCGTGGTTGCCATGATGTTGATAAGCAGGCTTTTGAGCCCCAACTCATGATCTGCCGGTGAGAGAGACCGCATAATGTCATCTTGGGATGAGCCTAAGCCGTTGTGGATGGCATAATAAGCCGTGCCAAAAAGGCTTCCCGTTGGGCTGCTGTAGATCAGGTAGGCAATGGGTAATACTAATACGAAAAGCATGCCGATGAGCGCACCGGCGATGATGCCTCTTGGTTTGAAGTAAATAGCGGCAAAAATCACAAAGCCGAAATATATCCATATGGTGATCCAGTGGGTGAGTATCAGCAGGCACATAAACAAGCCGGCCACGATCACCGGGGTGATTACTCGTCTGTTGTTGGAGGCGTTCTCCATTCCGAGCCACAAGAAAAACATGGCACATGAGAAAAGCATAAGCATGAGCATCTGAGGCATGCCGGACTGGGAGAACTTCCACATGAGCTCACAGAAAAGCATCAGGATGGCGACCACAGAGGCAATGGTAGTATCAAAAATCCGAGAGATCAGGAGATAATTGATGCCGATGGCAATGATGAAAAAGATGACACATGTCGCTGCGATAATCCGGTCGAGTTGATAGATGTTTGATTTTTGCGGCATCTTCCAACGCTCTTGATTACCACCATCAACCGCTTTCAGGACCGCAGCGTAGACGCATGGGTTGATCGGCGCATGGTAGGTCTCGGGGAATTTTTTCAAGCTGACGATTGCCTCCTCGTCTTGATTTTTTTCCTCCATTTGCCAGAGGGTGATGGGACGTATGACTTTGGTCGAAAAGCCATTACCGCGAGCTATTTCTCTGGCCACCTGTGCCTGTTCCATTCCCCGAGGCGAGGACAGCCCCCTGAAGGTGAAGAAAATAGAGGTTACCGCTAAGCCTAAGAGCAGCACAAAAAAGATAGAGCGGCGTATGATGCTCGCAGTATCTGATGAACTTCTATCTTTTGAAGGGGAAGTGCTCATGTGTTGGTTGATGAAAAGGGGAGGGGGTTATTACTGCAGCTAAGCTAGCCTGAGTGCTCGAGGTCTTTTAATTTTCTCTGGAGCGTGCGGCGGCTGATGCCAAGAAGGCGTGCAGCTTCAGTGCGGTTATTGGTGGTTTGTTTTAATGCCCGACGGATTGAGCGTAACTCCAATACATGCAAATTGAATTCCTCGTCTGAAGCAAGCGGGATTTCCTCCTTTTGAGCCTTTTGCTCGGCGGCAGGAGCACTTTGATCATCTCTGGCCACGGGAAGGGGCTCGGCGGAGTTTAAAAAGTAGGGGAGGTGCTGGCTACTAATGACATCCTCGTTGCTCATCACCACCCCATGTTCTATCGCGGTGCGTAACTCACGCACGTTGCCCGGCCATGAATATGCGCGTAGCATGGCGAGTGCGTCATCACTTAGGGGTTTGAGTTTTTTGTTATTCTCTGATGAAAATTCGCGCAGGAATGCCTGGGCAAGAATGACGATGTCTTCCTCTCGCTCTCGCAGTGTGGGCATCAACACCCGGACCACATTGAGGCGGAAAAATAAATCCTCGCGAAACTCTCCCTTGCTGACGAGCTCTCTGAGGTTTTTGTTGCTCGCTGTGATGACTCTGACGTCAACCTTGACGGGCTGATTTGAGCCGACGCGTTCGATGGTCCGTTCGCTCAGGACACGGAGTAGTTTAACCTGTGTGGCCTGATCAATTTCGCCGATTTCATCAAGAAAAATAGTGCCGCCATTAGCTTGCTCAAAACGACCAATCCGTTTTTGTGATGCGCCCGTAAAAGCTCCTTTTTCATGACCGAAGAGCTCGCTTTCGAGGAGCTGAGGGGATAAGGCTGCACAGTTGACCACAAGCATTTTCTCCAAGGGTCTGCCACTCAATTGGTGGATGGCGTGTGCTACCAGCTCCTTGCCGGTGCCGCTTTCTCCCTCGATGAGGATGGTGGCACGGGTTGGAGCAACCTGGGTGACAAGCTCGCTGACATTTTGCATCGCGGCAGATTTGCCGATCAAGCTTTCAAGCCCATGCTTACTGTTGCCCGCTTTTACACGCAGTTCTTGAACTTCGTGCTCAAGGCGCAGCTTGTCTTTTTCAAGCGATCTGCTTCGCAAGGCTCTTTTGAGGAGCAGCTCGACCTCGTCGAGGTTGAGGGGTTTGGTGACGAAGTTCCATGCTCCACGGCGCATAGCCTCGACGGCAGTATCTACTGAGCCATAAGCCGTCATCATCACCGCGACTGGTGGCTGGGCAATTGCCAGCGCCTGATCGAGTAGATCCATGCCGCTGTCTCCTGCAAGTCTGAGGTCGGTGAGCATGAGATCAATGGGAGCGCTCTTCAATATAGACATGGCTTCCTTGATGCTGGAGGCAAGGTAGCAGTCAAATTCATCTTCGAGAGCCATTCGAAGTCCGTCACGGGTTGATTTTTCATCGTCAACGATGAGTAGGGTTGTCATGGCCATGCTTTTAGGTGTGGGTAGATGATTCAACGTCGATAACGGAGCTCTCTTGTTTGTTTTCCAGCAGCCTGACATTGCGGTCTTTGCGGGGAATGGAAATGTTCACCGTGGTGCCTTCGCCGGCCGTGCTTTCGATTTCGATTTCGCCTCCATGCTCGCGAACGATGCGGCGAACAATCAACAAACCCAGTCCTGAGCCTGATTTCTTGGTGCTCTGGTAGGGTTCAAATAGGGAGCCCATGATCTCGGGGGGAATCCCGGAGCCGTGGTCGCGAATGGTGAGGGTGAGCTCGTAATCATTGACACGAGACAAAATCTCGATGTGGCCACCACTGGCAGGCAGAGACTGAAAGGCGTTTTTTAGCAGATTATAGAGGGCTTGTTTAATCTGGCCTCCATCGAGAGGCAGTAGGGGCGCACTCGATGCAAGATCAAGGCTGACCTTGACGTTACGCTCTTCGAGCTCTGGCTCAATCAGCGTGAGGGTGTCACGCAGTAAGTCGTGTATCTGCAACGATTCACGTTCAGGCTGCGTTGGCCGGATGGCTTGCAGGAATTGTTTGAGAATCGTGTCGAGCCGGCGAATTTCACCATGGGCTGTTTCTAAGTGCTGGCTTAGGCTCTGCTGTTGCTCACCCCCAAGTTTTTTGATTTTGCGCTCAAGTAATTGTAGATGGATATCGAGCGCGTTGAGTGGGTTGCCGATCTCATGGGCAACCCCAGCAGCAAGGAGAGTCAGGGCGTTGAGCTTTTCACTCTCTACATTTTCTTCAGCCTTTTGGCGTGAGCGGGTAATATCACGCACTAGCAAAACATAGCCAAGCATGTGTTCCTCGCTCTCTACTTCACCCTGAATGGGGGAGAGGTAAAAGTTGAGATAGCGTTGTTCCGGATAGAGGATTTCCATGTCGCGGCTAACGATACGACCCGGATCAGCGAGTTTGTCCCATTCAAAACCTCGGACGGTAGCGGAGAGGGGTTGGCCAATGCTGGTGATAGGGTCGATTCCGAAAATGCGTAGGCAGGCCTTGTTGACGTAGGTGATCAGGCCGTCTGGATCGAGGATCATCACTCCTTCCTGTAAGGCCTCGAAGACATTCTCGAGGAAGCCTTTCTCTCTGACAAGGCGCATGATGAGCCGCTGCACGTCCTCAGGCTCGACCTGGTCAAGGCGAGTGATGAGTTTGTCGAGGAAACCGGATTTCATAGTCGGCGGGATTTCGTTGCGGAAAATGGCTGGGTTGATTAAGATGCGGGCGATGACTGAAGCTCTCGTGGTATTATGCAGCTTTCCCAACAGGGAGAAGGCGCGACAAGTTGGCACACATTTGGTGGAAAGGCAATACGCAGCGTGCATTAATATCCTGCCGGCTATGGAGTCAATCTACCGATGGGAAGGGAAGCTATGCCAGGAAGAGGAGTTTATGCTAGTGATCAAGACAAGCCGCAATGCGTTCCTTGGGCTGAGCAGAGAGTTGTCCAGCCTGCACCCTTGCGATGAACCGGAAATCATCGCGCTTCCGGTGGCAGATGGTTCGGCGGGCTACCTGTCTTGGCTGGTTGATCAAACGCGTTAGCATTTAGCGTATGAAATGGAGGGCGTGAGCGAGATCCGAGCGTATTATTGATCGCTCAGGCGCCATGCGATTAACCGTGAATAAGTTCATCGAGAAGATAAAGTGTATTTCGATGACGCTTTTTATTGCGCATAGTGAAAAACGAGTTATAAACTATCCCCCCCAAGTGCGGGGCAGTTTGACGACAGGAAAAATTCCTGAAGTAGACACGCTCTTAGTTTTTGGACATCTAATCCACAATGTTTGTTATCTTCAATGGGGCTTTTTCCGCTGTAGCTAACATCATGCACCTCACCCCTTACCCAGCCCTATTTTTAATCAGGTTTTAAACGGAATGAATCCAGACAGAGCAACACTCAATTTTCTTAATAGTTTTCCAGAAAAATCCCGCGTCCGAGGAGAGGCATTGCAAGACGATGGCGCGGTTACGCAGATTTTTGGTAATCACCTCTTTATTCAGGGTCGGGTGGAAGACTCCACCGGAACTTTCCGCACAAGCCTACGTCTTCAAGGCAACCGCTGGTTTGGAAGCTGCACGGCCGAGGATGAAGTCATAGCCGGTGCATGCATGTATGCCACCATGATGGAGCGGATGCACCGTGGTGAAGATTTACCGGAAAGCCCGAACGAGTTCGATGACACGCCAATCATCGATGTCATTGAAGAAAAGCTAGAGCGCGAGCTCGATGATAAGGAAGCTGAATTCGTCAATAAGTTAGAAAAGCGCTACCGTCGCTATGTGATCGAGGGTGAAATCCATGATCACGACCTGGTTCGACTTAACCCACGCTGGGAAATTGTTAGCTATGATCCACTAGAGCTATGGCCGATGCCTCCCGGAGATATTCTCGAATTCTGGAACTACATTGCTTATGCCTTTTACAAGAAAAAGCTACCCTATGCTGAATTCCTTAATGCGATTACAGATCTAGAGGCGGTTCAAAAGAAGATGCACGAGTGGGAGCGGGAGCGAGAAGTCGCTGCTTGGTATGACCGCATCGAGAGTGTCAATGAACGCCCTCCCATGGACAAGCCCGTCTATGCGGCCTTCCGTCTGCTTTCAACGATCAACGAAGCACGGGTAGAGTATCGAGAAGGAAACCAAAATGGTGAGTGGCTACCACTTCGTGAAAAGACAGATATTGACCGCTTCGTGACACTGTTCGCGGATGCCGCATTGCGTATGGATGCACCTAGTCAGTTGATTTGGGATCAGTTTCTTGGTTTCTACCAGGTAGAAGGTGATGCCCGCATTGATCTTGATCACGAGGCATCGTGTCAGTTCATGAATCGGATTTTCAGGCAGCCTGCGCTTAATGGTTACGTCGTTAACCTCGATGAACGTGAATTCAAGGTCGTCGACAAGCCTTTGCGGTGGATCTGTGAGGATGACCCATACATGCCAGCCTCTTTTGCGCTGCAGTTGGTAACGTTTGAAGGCGAACATGTAACACACTCAGTGCGCTTGTTGCCTGGGCGTGAGGTGCTCTATCAATCTGATGAAACGGTATTTTCTGGTCCTCCTCGCTGGCTTAGCGAGACGGATATCCAGCCACGCTATCATATCCCCAAAGATGTCATCGATAGTCTTGAAGGTGTAGAATTTCTAAGAAAAATTGGCTCTAGCTTACCGCAGTCATTGCGCAAGCGCGTTACCGATCTCGATCTATACCCACGCTTCAAGATGAAGCTCGAGCAAGGTTTGACTGCAGCGGAAACCGAGCACCTCGTCATCGACGTCAGAGCACTCGAGAAACAAGAGCGCCGCGAGGAAAAGCGTATCAAAGATGAGTGGGAGCTTGTCGAGCAGCAGCCTGTGAAGGGTAAGCGCTTACTGCGCTTTGCGCGTGAAGATCTTTACCCTGTGCCCGGCTTGTTAGCTCAGATGGGACTCACCTATGATGAGAAACTCGACGCCTTTAAATCGAGAATCACCAAGCAGTTCCCCGAGAGGTTTTCCGAGTGGGCCAAGGCACTGCCCGAGTCATTAGTCTCCCAGATGGACGGTAAGTTGCAAACGCTTCTTGCTGACCCTGTAACCGCTGCCATCCGCTTCGAGGTGGTCAATCAAGAGATTGACTGGTTTGACCTACGTATTGTGATCGATGTAGAGGGTGTTACTCTGAGTAATGCCCAGATTCGCTCCTTGGTTGCCGCGCGTGGTGGATATGTCCGCATGGATGATGGCGGCTGGATGCGCTTAGAGATTAAACTCGATGCCGATCAGCGTGATGCCGTGACCCGTTTGGGACTTGATCCGTTTGACCTAACTGGGGAGACCCACCGTATGCACGCCCTTCAGTTGGCAGATCCGAAAGCTGCTGAAGTGTTTGATCCCAAAGCGTGGAAGCGTATTAAAGACCGTGCACGTGAAATTCAAATCGAGGTCAAGCCGCCAGTGCCTAAGGCCCTGAAGGCAACACTGCGTCCGTATCAGGTCGAAGGATTTCACTTCCTTGCTTACCTCGCCACTAACAACTTTGGCGGATTGTTGGCCGATGACATGGGGCTGGGTAAAACCATCCAATCGATCACCTATCTGCTGTGGCTTCGTGAAGAGGAGGCCAAAATTAAGGGCGGCATGGACAAAGTGGCTCCGTCCCTTGTGGTATGTCCTAAGTCCGTGATCGATGTCTGGCATTCAGAGTGCGAAAAGTTTGCCCCAGAATTGCGGGTTAAGATTCTACGCACCCGTGATGATCTTGATTTAAAAGTGCTTGAGACAGAGGTTGATGTCTTTGTGCTTAACTACGCTCAGCTTCGCCTTTGTGGAGAAGAACTCGCGAAGGTAAAGTGGTTAACCAGTATCCTCGACGAAGGTCAGCAGATTAAAAACCCTGACTCTAAGGCAGCCAAGGCGGCCCGCGACCTTAACTGCAAAAACCGTCTGGTGCTCACGGGCACACCGATCGAGAACCGCTTGATGGACATGTGGTCCCTCATGGCTTTTGCCATGCCAGGTGTTCTTGGTAGCCGCGCCTACTTTAAGAAACGCTTTGATAAACGTAAGGATCCCGGTGCACAAAGCCGCCTTGCCTCGCGATTGCGTCCGTTCCTATTACGCCGGACCAAGCTTCAGGTCGCCAAGGATCTTCCGCCTCGGACCGAGGAAGAAGTCTTTGCTGAGATGGAAGGCGTGCAGGCTGAATTGTATAAGGCAGAACTGAAGAGGATTCAGAAAGCCTTGTTAGGATTTGATTCTGACGAAGCGGTCAAAAAGAACTCCTTCGCTATTCTTCAGGGGCTGATGCGTCTTCGCCAGATCTGTTGTCACCCTGGCTTGATTGATCCTAAGTTCCTCAAGGAAGAAAGTGCCAAGATGACGGCCCTGTTCTACCTGCTCGATCAGCTCCGTGAGGAGGGTCACAAGGTGTTGGTGTTCTCTCAGTTTGTATCGATGCTCGATATCATCAAGGCACGTCTTGAAGTGGAGAGTCGCCCGTTCCATTACCTGACCGGACAAACGAAGGACCGTAAGGGTGTCATCGAAAGTTTCCAGACCACCAAAGATGCATCCGTATTCATGCTCTCGCTTAAAGCGGGTGGTGCAGGTCTCAACCTGACATCGGCATCTTACGTGATTCTTTACGATCCATGGTGGAACCCCGCGGTTGAAAACCAAGCCATTGACCGTACTCACCGGATTGGCCAGAAAAACAAGGTGATCGCCTACCGCCTACTCACTCGCGAAACCGTTGAGGAGAAAATCCGTATCCTTCAGCATCAGAAGACCCAGCTTGTTACGAACGTTCTCGGTGATGAGGGCTTTGCGACGAGTCTGGCGATGGATGATCTTGCCTTTATTCTTGGCTCCAGTGGGATGGAAGATGAAATGGATTTAGAGGAAGAGATTGTAGAGGACAAATTAGCCTCAAATGGTGCTTCCGACTTAATCGATGTAAGCTCTGTCAAAGTGCCGGCTAAAAAAGCGGCGAAAAAGACAGCAAAAACAGCGAAGAAGGCAGCCAAAAAAAGCGCTAAGAAGTAAAGCCCGTTCAGGTTATTAGTAGCTAGCGCCTGCGCTCATCATGGCTCAAGGGGATTGATTTCTAATCATCCTTGAGCCTCTTAAGATCGCGGTAAGCTTGCTCTGGAATCTAGTTCTTGGATCTGACTCTGGCACTGGGCTTTATGTTGCCTTGCTGGTTTCAGCTTTGTTTGATGGTTTGCCGTCTTTGGGTAGGCCTCTTTCAGAGGTTGCGCCCTGTGGTAAGCCGGTTATGATTGAACAATGAAAGGATTGTTCGTGGCTCTGATCGCCCTCTTTTGTGGCTTTTACCTGCTGAATCCGACCTGGGGTGTTATCGAGCTGATTCCCGATAATTTTCCTATTGTCGGGAATTTGGATGAGGCTACGGCAGCCGCTGTTTTGATCGCCTGTCTGCGTTATTTTGGCTTTGATGTGACCCGTTTTTGGCGCCGGAAGCCTGATCGGCCGGACTCAGGAGAAGACCCGACTAAGC
>CAWVVN010000035.1:0-17083 GCA_963933605.1 uncultured Verrucomicrobiales bacterium | reverse complement strand
CAGAGTGGGGCCAGAGTGGGGCCTTTACCGCTGAACGTAGCTCGCCGAGATGGGCAAGGATGTTGAGGGGGTGTTTTTATGCTTGAGCGTATTGTTGAGGATTACACGTTGCTTATCGATAAAGTTCATGAATAGTGGTGATAGTGAATCGTTTGGTAGCACCTGAAATACTTGATGAGCTGGACCCAGCCGACAAACGGGCAGTGCGTAGCCGGCGAGATTTGCGACTGGTAAACTGGTTCATGAGGGGGGAGTCGTGGGTTGTCAGAGAATTAAAAAATATGCAGGGGGTAAGGCGTGTGGTTGATCTGGGTGCCGGAGACGGATCTCTCGGGGCTGCGATCATTGAGGAATTGCCGGATCTAGAGGTGACATGTGTTGACCTAGTGCCTCGTCCCAAGAATTTGGATGATCGTATTACTTGGTGGTCCGGTGATGTTTTTGATTATGAGCGTTATGATGAGACCACGGTGGTCGTAGCTAATCTTTTCCTACACCATTTGGTTTCATCCGAGCTGCAAAAGTTAGGGGCTAAAATTCACGGAGTGCGTGGAGTTTTAGCGGCAGAACCCTATCGAGGCGGCGTGAGCTTGATGATGAGCCGCTGTTTATTGCCTTTTGTGAATGATGTGACTCGCCATGACATGATGGTGAGTATTCGTGCCGGCTTTAGGCAGGGTGAGCTTGGCCGTGAACTAAGCCATGAACTGGGCGGAGCACTGACATGGTCTGATCAGAAGGGGGTATTTGGAGCAATCAGAGTAAGGGGAATACGATGAGGAAGATTGAAATTGTTGGAGGAGGTTTGAGTGGTCTGAGCTTGGGTATTTATTTACGCAGGCGAGGCGTGCCGGTCAGGATTTTAGAGGCAGGAGCTTACCCACGGCACAAAGTGTGCGGGGAGTTTGTGTGTGGAGTTAGCAGTGATGTCCTAGATGAAATGGGTATCAGTGATGTTTTTGCCCAAGCGAGGCGTCATCAAAAACTGGCGTGGTGGATGGGGGATGATTTAGTGCTGCAAGATCATCTTCCTGAAGAAGCCATTGGTTTGTCGCGTTTTCGTATGGATGATGATCTTGCGTCTTTATTTGAGGCGGCAGGCGGAGAATTAATCACAGGCAAGCGGGCTCATAGAGAGGATGCTGATGGGCGAGTATGGGCCGTGGGTAAGCGCAAGCGAGGCGGTAAGTGGATAGGCCTTAAGGTGCACGCACGAGATGTCGATATTGAGGGTCTTGAGATGCATGTGGGTAGACGGGGATACCTGGGTCTTTCTGGCATAGAGGATGGCCGAGTTAACTGCTGTGGCTTATTCAGAATAAACAAGGGCGTGGACAAAAAGAATATGATCGCAAGCTACCTGAAGGTGAATGGGCTTAATGAATTACACGAGAAATTCCGTGGCTGGGATATCGATGGAGATTCGTTATCTGCGACAGCTGGATTTTCTCTTGGCGTTCAGGAAAAAGCAGGAGCTTTTTGTATTGGTGACGCCTCGCTCTTGATTCCTCCATTTACCGGCAACGGTATGAGTATGGCGATTGAGTCCTCTTGGTTAGCAGGCCCATGGCTGGAGAGATTCGCAAAAGGTGAGCTGGAATGGGATGCAGCTTGCTTGGCTTACGCATCGAGCTGTGAAGATTATTTTGGCAAGAGGATGAGATTAGCTGGTAGTTTGCATCCCTTGCTTTTTAATAGTACTGGGCGAGGGTTACTCAAGTGGTCTGCGGTTAGCGGGTTGTTGCCCTTTGGTTTTTTATTTAAGCAATTACGATCCTGATGAATTTAATAGCGGTAGGCAGTGCATTTCCGAGTAATCGTTTTACTCAGCTGGAGTGCTTAGAGGCAATGAAAGGTGCCGATTTTTGGCAGGGTCTGACGGGTCGCTCGAGGATGGTGCTAGAAAAAGTGTTGGCAGGAGAGAGTGGCATTCAAAAGCGACACTTTGCCTTGGATTCATTGGAAGAAGCATGGCGCAGAGGTGCTCAAGAGCTTAATGAGGCCTACGAGCAGGAGGCTCCGGACCTTGCCGCCGATGCCGTTCGAAAGGCTTTAGCGAAAAGCGGTCATCGTTTGGATGAAGTCGACGCGGTTTTTGTTTCTTCCTGTACGGGCTATCTTTGCCCAGGGGTGAGTAGCCACTTGGCTGAGCGGTTGGGCTTGCGAGCAGATGTTTTTTTGCAAGACATGACGGGGCTAGGCTGTGGTGCAGCAGTTCCGTTAATGCGTGCAGCGGATGGCGTGATAGCGCGCAATCCAGACGCTGTGATTCTCACGGTCGCTGTTGAGGTTTGCTCGGCGGCCTTCTACGTGGAAGATGATTTTGGAGTTTTGATTTCAACCTGCTTGTTCGGTGATGGCGCAGCCGCGGCCGTGTGGTCCGGAAGCGGAGGTAGCTGGAAGGTTCAGGATTTTGCCAGTTTGCACATTCCGGAGGAACGGGAAAAAATTAGGTTTACCAATGCTGGGGGAAGGTTGAGAAATCAGCTCGACCGAAGTGTGCCTGAGCTGGCAGGTAAGACGGTCAAAGAACTTTATCAAAAACGCCGACAAGAGCCGCAGGCATGGGTGACGCACGGAGGCGGGCGAGATGTGATTGAGGCACTTGAAAAGGCATTGCCGGCGGGCGAGCTGAGTTTGGCTCGCAGTGTGATGCGTGATTATGGCAATTTGAGTAGCCCTAGTGTTTTAGTGGCATTAGAACGATTTCTTGAGCAAGTTGAATCAGACGTATCAGGGGCATCAGATGTTGAGCATGTTTGGATGTGTGCCTTTGGCGCCGGTTTTTCGGCCCATAGCTGTGAGTTGACGCGCCTACGATAAGCTACTGCCTCGATGGCTTTGACGGGGTCAGAGCTTTTCGTGGTTGCAGAGCGTAAGGATTGGTTCAGCGTATCATCAGCGATGAAATATCTTTTGAATGCTTTGCTCTGTGTGGCTTTACTGCTTTTTAGTAGCTGCATTGATGGCGATGAGGAAATATTTCTCCGTGCAGACGGAGGTGCTCGGGTGTTGGCGATCTATCGTGTGCCTACGTTACTGCTATCAGTTCAAGATGCTGAAGACCTGAGGTCGAGTATTGAGAAAGAGGTGGGCAGCGCAAAAAATCTCAAGCTGCTTACCAATAAGATTGAAAAGCACAAGGGGGACCGAGTCATCACTTTTGAAATTGAGACTGATGATGTCATGGCTCTGGAAGGGGTCCTCGCTGAACATGATTCAGACCTTCAAATGAGTAAGGGTGACAAAATTTTGCATGCGATTATTGGACGCATGGTGGTCAATATTGAGGGGCTCAGTGTAAAGCTAATCCGAGAGGTTCAATTAGAGCCATTATTAGATGAGTATCTTGGGTCCAATGGGGCATCTATGCTGGGGGATTCAACATTTCGCTACACAGTGCACCTGCCCGATGCCGTTGAGAGCAGTAATGCCCATGAGGTGCTCAATGAGGGGCGAACCCTCAAGTGGACTCATAAGTTGATTGATAGCAGCACATCACCCATCATCATGACCTTGACGGCGCCCATCCCTATTCCTTGGTGGGTGTTTGTCTTGGCTGCATTGTTTCTAGCAGCGATTATTTGGACCTGGTATGTTCTGACGGCTCGAAGGCGCGCTCAGAGAGCCAGTGCGGTCTCCAAAAAATAAAAACCCCGCGCCGAATTCTCGGAGCGAGGTTGAAATGTGTTAAGCTAAAACCTTGATGGTTTTACTTCACGCCTTTTTTGCTGAGGCGAGTTCCTTTGGTCGCGCCTTGGCGTGCCTTGAACTTAGGGTTGCTCTTACAGATGACGTAGAGGGTGCCTTTGCGCTTTACGACTTGGCAGTCTTCGTGGCGCTTCTTCATGGACAAAAGAGATGAGAGAACTTTCATAATGGAAATGGGTTACAGAGCTTGTTTGGGTTGCAGGGTTGAATCCGATATCTGTGTTTGGACTCTGCTGTCTGTCGGACGAGAGGTGGTGAAAGATTCACTGCTCTCAGAGCGACTAGGGAGGCGCAAAATACTCGGATTCGGTTCTGTGTAAAGTCTATTTCAGGGAAAAATAAGGGGGTTTTTATATTTTCACTGCAGTCACTGATATTATTCCCGGAGCATCACTGAGAGACTGGATGATTTCTGGCCCTGGAGCTGTATCCAATTCAATGACATTGAGAGCATCTCCCGCGGTTTTGTTGCGTGCGAGTGATAGGTTGGCGATATTCAGCCCAGCCTCACCCAGTGAGCTACCGACAAGCCCCACAATGCCAGGACGGTCATCATTGCGAACAATGAGGAAATGACCCTTGATGTTGGTATCGACAAAGAGGCGGTCGATTTCAACGATTCGTGGTGATTTACCGATAATAGTGCCGGAAACACGGAATTTTTTGCCGTCTTTGGTAAGCTCTGCGATAATTAACTCGCTGTATTCGGTTTTGGCATTGATGACTGAGTCAACCAGTTCCAGGCCCATATCATGGGCAACTGCCGGAGAATTGACAATGTTGACCTGGCCCTCAGGACGCGCAGCCTCAAGGTATCCGGTAAGTGCCGTGCGAGAGATCAGGGCGGTGTCTTTCTCGCCTATTTCTCCGTGATAGGAGATGCGCAGAGAGTCGGGATTGGCGGGTCCTAATTTGGCAAGGAATTTGCCAAGGGAGTTGGCGAGATCGAGGTAAGGGCCGATTTGTTGAAGGGCTCCTGCGTCGAGTGAAGGCATGTTGATGGCATTGCGAATTTCTCCTGTGGTGAGGAAATCACGCAATTGTTCTGCAACTTGGATGCCAACATTTTCTTGAGCTTCATTGGTAGAGGCTCCGAGGTGTGGTGTGAACACAATGTGTTTTTCCTGACCAAAAAGAAGATGATCGGCTGCAGGGGGTTCATCTTCAAAGACGTCAAGTCCACAGCCAGCTACATGACCTGAGTCGATAGCGGCCTTGAGGGCTGGCTCATCAATGAGTCCGCCGCGAGCGCAGTTGATGATTAGGGCGCCCTTATTCATGAGCGCAAGTCGTTCGGTATTAATGATGTGGCGCGTGTCGTCGGTGAGTGGCACGTGCAGTGTCACAACGTCAGCGCCTGTGAGTGCCTCGTCTGGGCTGGCAGCGAGCTCGACTTTCAGTTGGTCAGCCCGCGCTTGGGTGAGGAAGGGATCGTAAGCGACAACTTGCATGCCAAACGCTTGAGCGCGCTTGGTAAACTCTGCTCCAATGCGTCCCATGCCAATGACGGCGAGGCGCTTTTCATTGAGCTCAATTCCGGCATAGGCCTTACGGGCAGCTTTGAAGTTACCTTTGAGGACTTCAGCATGGGCAGGGCCGATGTTACGCGCAGCAGAAAGCATGAGAGTGAAAGCAAGCTCAGCTGTGGAGATGGTATTACCCGTCGGCGTGTTCATAACGATAACACCGTGGTTGGTGGCTGAATCACGATCAACGTTGTCAACGCCCACACCAGCTCGGCCAACGGCCTTGAGCTCGGTGGCGGCAGCAAGAACATCAGCTGTGACCTTCGTTTGGGAGCGGATAATCAGACCATGGTATGCTGGAATAATCTTGATGAGCTCCTCCGGGCTTAGGCCGGTGTTTACATCCACTTCCAAATCTGGGTGATTACTCAGTAGTTCAACACCCTTGTCTGAGATTGGGTCCGATACGAGAATACGTTTTTTCGCCATGCTGCGCATGTAATCTCAGAGCCCGCAATTGTCAAAGCATAGCGAATTTATTTATCGTCATAACAAGATGATGCTCATCAAACTCGGCTCATTTCATCATCTCCAGAACCATGAACTTGCTACCAAGCATCGCAGGATGAGTCAGGGTTTGAAACTGGCGCAACAGTGCAGGAGCTTCTTCGAGTTCATCGAACCTGGCCTCAATATCGATGAGCCAGTCTCTGGCGTGTGCAGTGAGGTAGCTTGCTTGAGAGGATAAGGTGGGTTTTGAAAAGCCTGCGGCTTCCAATGCCTCTGTGATGCGGCAAAAATCAACGTGGCAGGTGATATCAAGCTCGCCAGGGCATTCCAAAGGATTATCTGACTTTTGATGCTGATAGTATGTTTGCAATGTGCCGCTGCTGCGACTGGGGTGGTAATAATCCTCCGCACGGTAGCCGTAATCGATTGTTATCATCAGTCCTGACTTGAGCGCTGCTGAAGCTTGTTGGGCCAAGTCTGGTATCCCTGGGCTGAACTCGGTGAGGTATTCATTTGGAAATGCGTCCCCTAATGATTGGCAGAAATTTGCCAGTTCGGTGCCATGAATTGCTTTTTCACTGAATTTCAGTTCGCCATTGCACTCCTCGACATAAAGCTGCTGCCATTTTCCGTCTGTGAATTTGATCAAGTCAACCGGAAAGGCATCGATGAGTTCATTAGATATCACAGCACCATGATCGGCTTCAATATCCGAGAGCGAACGGTGAGATGAAAACTTTCCGTTGAAGTGATCTGAGAGTTTCCTTTGCTGCTCTTGTTGCATGTGGTCACTGGCTTCCACTAAGTGGTAGTGCACAGCATCAAAAAATTCAGGTGACTGTGTTTGAATTTCCCGCAAAATATCAGCACAGAGCGCGCCGTTGTGTGCGCCGGGCTCAATAATGGAAAAGGAGCTGGGCATGTTCACTTGCTGCCAGAATGCAATAAGTCGGCGCGCTAGAATCAAGCCAAAGCAGCGACCGACGCTCACGCTAGTAATGAAATCACCGTCTTTACCCACTGTTTGAGAGCCCGAGGTATAGTATCCATGATCTTCATCAAAGAGTGCCATTGCCATATAATCGCGGAATGGGAGAGGCCCGTTCTGCCTGATCAGATGAGCTATTTTATCCCTCAGCGGGTTATTGCCGTTTGTGAAAGCTGGGGTTGCCATTGGTTGCTTCTGAGGGTATGGGTATGGGAGGTTGTTGGAGAGCGGGATCGCTGGTGTTGCCGCTGCCATCAAACATGTTTAAGCAATGGTTGAAAAGCATATCAGTAATCGATATCAGTAATGGATGTAAGTAATGGCAGAGCTCGTGCTAGCACGGGCAACAAGCGCCGTAAAAAGCGATTCTTCAAGCTAAAATGGCTGCTGTATCTTTTTGTCATCGGCTTGATCCTTGGGCTCTCGGCCTATTTGGTTTTTGATCAGCAAACGAAGAAATTTCGGGATCGGGCGGAAATTTACAATCTCAATGAGATAGACAATGTTGAGGTGAAGAGCCTCATCCTAGATCGCAAGGGTCGTGAACTGGGTCGTATTTTTGTTGAGAATCGCGATAAGATCAGCATCAAGGATGTGCCGAAGGTGATGATTAATGCACTGGTTGCAGGCGAAGATCAGCGGTTCTTCCAGCATGACGGGGTTGACCGAATTGGGGTGATCCGTGCTCTCTACATAAACCTAAAAGCTGGGCGCCAGACCCAAGGGGCCAGTACTCTTACCCAGCAGTTGGCACGCAACGCATTTCATCTCAAACAAGAAGCGGACAAGCGAGGTGAGGGCGGCTTGGAGCGCAAGGCGGTTGAGGCTTTCCTCGCTTTGCGTATTGAAAAATCATACAGTAAAGAGGAAATCCTCGAGTTTTACCTCAATCGCATTCCTTTCGGCAGTGGCTTCTACGGCATCCGATCGGCGTCTCTTGGTTACTTTGGAAAGGAGCCACGTGATCTTTCTGCGATGGAGTGCGCGTCACTTGTGGGCTGCATCAAAAACCCTACCAGAATTTCCCCGCTCAATAATATAAAGGAAAACAAAAAGGCGAGGGATCAGGTGTTGCAGAGGATGGTAGACGAGGGTTTCATCTCTTCTAAGGAGGGTAAGATATACCGAAATACTCCTGTTGTTGTAAGACCAAACCCAATCCGCCGAGGCACCTCCCATCTCTATGAGAGAATTGCTAATGCTGTACGTTCTCGGCTTGGCGAAGATGCGCTCACTGAGGGAGGATTTAAAATCTATACCACCATCGACCTCGATGTTCAGCAGGCGATGGAAAAAAGTCTTTTGAGGCAGCTCTCCATTGCAGAATCGCATGAACTCTATGAGCAGCCGCTTTATGATTCATATCGAAAACGAGACGGTAAGCCCAATTACCTTCAGGGTGCAGGCTACATGATCGATAATGAGAGCGGCTCTGTATTAGCCTATATTGGCGGTAGGGATTTCACGCATAGTCAGTATGACTTTGTAGAGTTGGGCAGTAAGCCCTCAGGCACCGCGTTTTTCCCATTCATCTACACTGCGGCGCTAGAAAATGGAATGTCACCTGTCACAAGACTAATAGATCGCCCCATGGACAATCGTGCGGTGATGGTTGATGGGCGTGAGGGTATTCTAGGAGAGTGGGGCATGGAGACCTTGCAACCCAAGTATGAGGGCGACATCAGCATGCGTCGTGCTATGGAAGTTTCCAAAATTGCAGCATCTGTTCGCTTAGGAAAAGAAGTCGGCTTGGCTCGTGTGATGCAGACAGCTCGTAAGTTTGGGCTCTCTCTCCCCGAAACAAAGCTGCTAGCACGGATGCTCGTCGGCGCCGATGATGTTTCGCTGCCTGAGATGGTAAATGCTTACGCAACCTTTGCGAGGGCTGGTTATGCACCTAAGCCCGCTTCTTTTATTGACCGGGTTGTTGGACCTAAAGGGATTGTTCGTTACAAGGCAATTGATGTGAGCAGTGATGGCGACAAACGTGTTATTAGCCGTGAAACTGCCTATATCATGAATAGCATGCTTCAGAGTTCCTTGACTGAAGGCACGGGTAACTCAGGCATTGCAGAATTGACCAGTGATGCATCCCTTGCTGGTAAAACCGGAACCACCTATGATTTTGCTGATAATTGGTTCATCGGATACAACAGTCGTGTTACCTGCGGTTTGTGGATGGGGTTTGTGCATGGCTCGAGAAAAGCTATTTACACGGGGGCATTCAGCAGGGAGACATTGTTACCTGTTTGGGTGAAGGCGATGAATGCAGCCTTGCCAGATTTTTCAGGTCGAGAGATGACTCAGCCTAACTCAGTTTCGCGCCTAGAGGTTTGCTCTGTCACAGGTTTGCGAGGGACACGCTATTGCCAGAAATACCAACGAAACGTGCTCACGGGTGCCGAGTCGTATCAATCAACCACGGTTGAGGAACTGTTCACCGCAGAATCTCAGCCTACGGGCTACTGCGACGTGCACGGAGTGGTTGACCCAGCTATTGCAAATCATGATAGCTTTGATTCCGATAAAAAACAAGTTAGTCATTCTCCTGTTATTCCTATCCAACCTAAGCAGCCAGTTTTACTCGGTGGTGACCCCTATGGAACCGAGCAGCCAGATTTTGCTCCTAGAGAACTACGGACAGCTTATCAGAATAGGCTCATGATGAACTTTGATCAGCTCGATATTGAAGACAGTGCAGCAGGGATTGTGCTAGATCGTCCTCAGCGTATCGAGATCCATGAAGATTAAGCTAAGCTTGATTAGCTTTTGTATGTCCATTTAGCGCAACTGCTGACTTGAGTTTTCATTCTCACTAGAACATTGTTTTTTTATGCCCGAGGCAGGTAACGCAAAACAAAATTGGGAAGGGCTAGTATGCCCAGTTTGCCGATTTGTGTTTCGCGTGCCAATGAATCACAACGGGGCAGGGGTGGTTTGCCCTGCCTGTGCTCACCTATTGCAAATTCCGAGTGTTGATCAGCGCAGGATGGTAGCCAATGCCAGAGCGCAGACGTCTAGCAAGGCATCGGTTTCCAGGCATGGGCTTAAAAAGGACATTGGCGACATGATGTTCAAGGAAGCACCTGGGGATGCTGGTAGTGATATAGCCGATGATCTAGAGTATCTTGATGCGAGCTTGCAGCCTAAGCAGCTAGTAGATGATTCTTGCGAGCAGGACGATGCTTACCCGGGATTGCCAGCATGGGAGCAAGACCGCCCTGTCGCAGCATCAGAGCCGATCAGCGCGCTCACGTGGATTCTTAGCGGCTCACTACTGGGCGTGAGCATTGTGGTGGTGAGTATTTGGTTGATGGTTCAGTCCATCGATGACGACATTCATTATGATGCATCAGATACGGTAGCTGAGCCACAAAAAGATATTAGTTCAATCGATACTCGGCAGGCTGAGGAGAGCCGCATGATGAAGGAGTCAAAAAAAGTAGTCGTTGAGTTCCTTGAGGCTAAAACGGAAGCCGATGTGGAGGGGCTTATTCGAACTCCGGAGGTTTCCACTCCCCGTATGCGGGCATGGTATGATAGAGATCCTTGGGTCACTCCAGGAGTGAGAGTGGTGGGCCATAATAATAGTATCATCATTAACGGTGATACCATTACCATGGATGTGCAGCTCGACAATTTTGACATCAAAAAAATAGCGCTGGTGAAGACGGCAGCTGGTTACAAAGTTGATTGGGAAAGCTGGGTGGCATGGACATCAGTTAACTGGCAAGAGCTGTTCGATCTTCGGCCGACTGATCCAGTTGAAGTCAGGGTGCTGTGCAAACGTGTGAACTATTACAACAGAGTGTTCAATGATAGCACCAAGTGGTTTGCTGTTCGGCTTTCACATCCAGATTCTGACAAATCAATTTACGGATATATTGATTCAGAATTGCCCCAATTTCATCGATTTATTACAGATCTCGTCAGGGAAAAAGAAGTCTCTGCGACCCTCAAAATAAGGTATCCTCAAAATAGCCCAGTTGGCAATCAGGTGTCTATCGTCGAACACATGCAATCTGGATGGGTTCGCCCTGCTGCATCAAACCACGAAGCAGAGTCACCCAGTGCTCACTGATCAAGTTGGCGTAATGAAAAACCTTCAAAGCACTATGGACACCAAGGAAATACCTTCTACCTATGATAAAGCTCTTCGCATCAACCTTGACGAAGAGAAATACGGCACCTTCGCTGAGATTGGTGCTGGCCAAGAGGTAGCCAATTGGTTTTTCAGGGCATCTGGTACTGCCGGGACCTTGGCTAAAACCATATCCGCTTATGACATGACAATGAGCGATGCCATCTACGGCAAGTCCAAGCGCTACGTTTCCCGCGATCGTCTCAACGCGATGCTCGAGTATGAATACAATTTGTTGGTCGAGCGCTTGAAAGAGAAGCGCGGCTCTGACTCTGCCTTTTTTAGTTTTTCTAATACCGTGCGTGCCCGTGGCTACCAAGACACAGGTGAATGTCATGGCTGGTTGGGAATTCGGCTCCAGCTCCGCCCCCAAGAGGATCCGTGCCAGATACTCATTCACGTACGTTTGCTTGATGAGGAGAATTTTGACCAAATGGAGGCACTGGGCATCATTGGCGTGAATCTCATTTACGCTGCTTTTTATCACCGAGATCAACTGTCTCTCTTCGTCGAGTCCCTCATGGACGGCTTGACGAATGATCGCGTTGAAGTGGATATGTTGAAGTTCAGTGGTGAGGGCTTTAAAATGATTGATAACCGACTTTGTCACCTCCAGTTGGTGAACAGCGGCCTCACCGCAGCGGCGATGTTTTTACCGAATGGTGAGGTGGTTCAGCCTGCCGAGGCGCTCTACAACAGGCCGATCATTCTACTTCGTGGTAGTTTTAACCCAGTAACCAACCTGCACCTCGACATGCTTTGTCAGACTCGTGATGAGTTCTGTAAGGTTCTGGATGTTGAGCAACAAGGCAACGCGGTCGAGCTTTGTGAGATTTCCATGAACAACCTATTGCGCAAAGGAGATGGTGATGACGCAGGCAAGGTTGACCATCTCGCTTTCCTTGACAGGGCAGACGCTCTTCAGGCACTCGGAAAGACGGTGCTTGTTTCCCGTTGCCCTGAGTTTCACCGTATTGCCAGTTATTTGAGTCGATACACAACAAGCCCTATTGGCATTGTGCTCAGTATAGGACTGCTCAATGAGCTATTCAAAGCAAAGTGGTCAGAGGGCTTAGCTGGAGGGATCCTCGAGTCTTTTGGCAGACTCTTTAAAAACGGGCTCTCGCTTTATGTCTATCCGTGGGGAAATCGAAAAGCTGGCGAGTTGGTAACCGCTGAAAATTTCCAGACCCCTGAGAACCTTCAATATCTCTACAGGTACTTTCGTGAAAATGGTATGATTCATGCCATTCCTTGTGGAGACGAGCAGCTGCTCAAGTATACTGGACGCGATATTCAGAGAATGATTGCCGCCGGTGACGAAACATGGAAGACTCTTGTTCCTGAGCAAGCTCACCGGGCAGCTCTTCACTCGCACTAAGCAGAGTGCATTTACGATTTTAATGTTATCATTTTATGTCTTGGGGAGATGTCAGAGGCCTTTTACAATACGTACCACAATTCCGTGGTAAGGTATTCGTAGTCATTGTCGATTCTCCTGTGCCAGCACTGGCTGAAATGATGCTCAATTTGGTGAGTTTGCAAAACATCGGTGTGCAGCTTGTCATTGGTAGCACAATCCACAAACACGATGAAATTTTGGATCGTGCCGTCGAGGCTGAACTAAAATGTCACCATGCTGTAGCAGACTTAAATACGACTCCAGAAGATGTCTGTGAGGCCTTGGGGCGTGGCCAGGCTATCATTATTGATCTTGCCGCCCAGGATGCACTCTCTCGTGAAATAGCGGTATTTGCTCAGGCAATCGCGGCATCCAAACTTATTCTTCTCAAGCCATGTGAACAGGCGCAGCTGGCTCAAGGTGCTGTGCGTGCCGCGGATCTTGAATCCATGGGGGATGGTCAGCCTGCAATACTACTGGCAGCCGCAGAAGCTTGTAGGTTGGGTGTTTCCCGTGTTCATATCCTCGACGGCACAGACCCGGCAGCATTACTTAGTGAGTTGTTTTCCAACGAAGGTGCCGGCACCATGGTTTATGCAGACAGTTACCGTGTTATCCGTCCACTGCGAGAGGAAGATATTGTCGAGCTGCTGGGCATGATCGGGCGATCGGTTCGTAACACCTGTCTCGTTCCCCGAGACTATGCAGATATTGAAACCCATCTTGCGGATTACTCCGTGATGGAGATCGATGGTAATGTCGTGGGTTCGGTAGCACTTCTTAGTTACCCGGGCTGCCAGGCTGTCGAGCTTGCTTGTTTGTATGTTAAACAGAGCCATGAAGCGCTAGGCTATGGCGCTGAACTTGTGCAGCATGCTGAGCAGTTGGCCCTAGAGCAAGATGCCACATCTGTTTTTGCTCTTACCAATCGCGCTGCGGGGTTCTTTCAAAGCCAGCTTAGTTATCAAGAGCTGCCCCTAGAGGGGATTCCTGCAGAACGTCGTGAGCAACTCATTGCTAGCGGTCGTGATTCACGAGTGTTTGGTAAGATTTTTAATTTGTAAGACGAGTGCCTGTTTCCTTGATCTCTGAAGGTTTAATCTAACATTAAATTGGGATTGGCGGTTTTTTCAGTTGTAATTTTCTTATGGTGTCCTGCCCTGAGGTTTGCCTTGATTTAGGTCGTCGAGTCGACTTATAAGATGTATTTTTGCAAATACCTAAAAGCTAGTAAATTTAACACCCGTCATGAATATCAGCTACATTATCGCAGCCTACGAAAGCCCATGTCAATTGAGGCGGTTGATTAGCCGGCTGGCTAGTCAACAAGTTTACTTTTACATACACATTGATAAGAAGGTTGATATCAAACCTTTTTTCGATGCTCTGTGTGATTTTGAGAATGTTCGTTTTGTGAGTAATGATGATCGCGTAAAATGCAGATGGGGAGGTATTGGGATCGTCTTGGCGACTCTTTGTTGTATGCGTTATGTCCTGGAGGATAAGCGTGATGGTCGTTGTGTATTTATAAGTGGGCAGGATTATCCAATTGTTAGCAATGCAGGCATTGCTGATTTTTTTCAGCGCAATAAAACAAAAAACTATATCACTTGTGAGCCATTTCCTCGGCAAATTTGGGAAATTGAGAATGGGGGTTGGGATAGATTAAATCATTATTATTATCAGCTGAACGATAAAAAATACGCATATGTATCACTGCCATCAATCTGGGATCCTACATTTTATAAACATTTTTTAGGGAACGTGCGTAGGGCCGGCAAATTGCTTGTCAGTGGACAGCTGCCTTATCAGATCTTTAAAAAAAGGGATATATCTAATGTCTATTCTCCCTATGGGGGAGATGCCTGGTGGGCTTTGACAATCAACACGCTCCAAAAAATGATTTTATTTTTGGACGACAATCCAGAATACTTGGCGTTTTTTGATCACGTGCACGTACCGGACGAAATCATTTTTCAGTCTTTAGCGTATAAATTAATTCCGGAAAATGAAATTTTACCATGTCTTACATATACGACTTGGATTGAAGGTGGTTCGTCTCCTTGCATCTTCGGCGAAGGAGACTACGCGGAGTTGAAAAACCTGAATGGTGAGTTTTTGTTTGCACGTAAATTCAGCGAGGGAGAGGACGTTACCATTATGAATATGATCGATCAGCATTTGATCTCATGACTTGCTGCCAGTATAATCGAAATAATCAGCGGTTATGACAAAAAACGCCGACTCTTTCGAGCCGGCGTTTGATTGAATGATTGAGTATGAAGTTTACTTATTCTTCTTTTCCTCTTCGCGCTTCTTGGAGTCAGCAATGACCTCCTCAGCAACGTTCTTAGGACAAGCTGAGTAGTGCGAGAACTCCATGGAGAACTGCCCACGACCAGAAGTCATGGTGCGAAGGTCACCGATGTAACCGAACATGTCGCTCAGTGGGGCGTCAGCCTTTACGCGGATACCGGTAGGTGTGCGCTCCTGCTCCTTGATCATGCCACGACGACGGTTGAGGTCACCGATGACGTCACCAACATTGTCTTCTGGGGTGAAGACATCGAGTTTCATGATGGGCTCAAGGATTTGCGGCCCAGCTTTTGGCATGGATGTGCGGTAAGCTGCTTTAGCGGCGATCTCGAACGCGATAGCGGAGGAGTCCACTGCGTGCTGAGCTCCGTCAACGAGGGTGACTTTGAAGTTCAAGCAGGGGAAGCCAGCGAGGACACCTTTATCCTTGGAGAACTTGAATCCTTTTTCAACAGATGGCCAGAATTCCTTAGGAACGTTACCGCCGACAACCTTGGATTCAAATTCGAAGTCAACGCCTTCTTCGGGATCTAGGGGCTCAATGATGTAGTCGATCTTACCATACTGACCTGAACCACCTGACTGCTTTTTATGCGTGTAGGAGTCTTCAATGCGCTTGGTGATGGTCTCGCGGTAGGCAACCTGTGGCTTGCCGACAATAACTTCACAACCGTGGGTACGCTTGAGGATATCTACCTTAATGTCGAGGTGAAGCTCGCCCATTCCTTTGAGGATGGTTTCGCCTGAGTCGAGGTCGGTTTCAACGATGAATGTGGGATCCTCCTTGACCATCTTACCGATGGCAGTGCCGAGCTTCTCAGCGTTGGCCTTGTCAACGGGGGCAACAGCGATGGAGATCACCGGATCCGGGAATACCATGGGCTCAAGAGTGGCAGGATTGTCTTTGTCGCAGAGGGTGTGACCGGTCTGGACGTTCTTGAGTCCCACAAGGGCTACGATGTCACCTGCTTGGGCACCATCGAGTTCGATTCGATCATCAGCACTCATTTCAACAATACGGCCGACACGTTCGGTCTTACCGGTGAAGGTGTTGAGGATGGTGGTTCCTTTTGCGAGTTTACCGGAGTAAATACGAGTGAAAGTAAGGGCGCCATACTGATCGTCCATGATCTTGAATGCAAGTGCACGGAGTGGGCCATCAGGAGTGACGATGGCGAAATTGCCAGTCTCGTTACCTTCTGGGTCAACCTCAGGCTGAGGCGGAACTTCAGTAGGTGAGGGGAGATAGTCAACAACGGCGTCGAGGAGAACCTGAATACCTTTGTTTTTAAAAGCCGAACCACAGTAAGTGGGGAAGAAGTCCAGGGCGATGGTGCCCTTACGCACACACTTCTTGATGTCTTCGATACTGGGCTCGGTGCCATCGAGGTATGCCATCATGATGTCGTCATCCTGCTCAACGGCAGTTTCGATGAGTTCGGCGCGATACATTTCCACGTCGTCCACCATGTCGGCTGGAACGTCTGTGATTTCATAGTTTTCAGGCTCACCGGAATCATCCCAGACCCAGGCTTTGCGGGTGAGGAGGTCAACGACGCCCACCATGTCGTCCTCGATACCGATAGGGAGGACCATGATAAGAGGCTTGGCGGCGAGGATGGTTTTGATTTGGTCGCAAACGCGGATGAAGTCAGCGCCTGTGCGGTCGAGCTTGTTAATGAAGATCACACGGGCAACAGCGGAGTCGTTTGCGTAGCGCCAGTTCGTCTCAGACTGGGGCTCAACACCACCAGATCCACAGAATACACCTACGCCGCCATCAAGAACCTTGAGGGAACGGTAAACTTCCACGGTGAAGTCAACGTGACCGGGAGTATCAATGATGTTGAAACGGTATTTGGCATTTTTCCACTGTTGGTCACTGCCTTCCCAGAAACAACTGGTGGCGGCAGACTGAATGGTAATACCACGCTCTTGCTCTTGTTCCATGAAGTCGGTGGTGGCTTCACCATCGTGAACTTCACCGATTTTGTGGGATTTACCCGTAAGTTTGAGGATACGTTCTGTGGTGGTGGTTTTACCAGCATCCACGTGGGCGAAAATACCGATGTTTCTGTAAAGAGAAAGGTCTGACATTGCTTTAGGTTCTTAGTTTAGTTTTTGTCCCCCCCTAGTGATGGAAATACCAAAAGGGGAGTAAATTTCGTCGCGGTAAATTGTCACTGCGGCGGCGTTTAACTAGCGGATTACACGTATTTGGCAACCTTAGAGTGACAAAACCGCGTTTTTAATGCTATTTTTTGTTCGACAAAGTGTGCATGTGGATTTAATTCCACCCCGCCACTACTTAAGTTTTGGCACGAATGGATATGGCAGGATAGCTCAGGGGTAGAGCGGAGGATTCATAAGCCTTAGGTCCGGAGTTCAAATCTCCGTCCTGCTACCATTCTTCCATTTTCTTATTGTTCGATTGCGGATCGCCGACGTTTCGGGGCATGCGGCGAGGGAGATCGTGTCAGGGGGCTTGTGCCAAGTAAGACTTCCTGAATAGCCGTCTTCCATCTTTAGCCCATCTTTAGCCCATCTTT
>CAWVVN010000034.1:0-18833 GCA_963933605.1 uncultured Verrucomicrobiales bacterium | reverse complement strand
GCAGAGCTTGAGATCCCTACAGGATGGGCTCTTTATTACCGAGGTGCTTGGGCTGTTGGTTGGTGATGTTGACATCCAGCCACATCTTCACCCGGGCGAGTACCTCGCGGTCTTCGGTCTTCCGTGCGGCGTAGCCTTCGACATCACGTGCGTTGTAGCCATAGACGGTAATGCCGTTGGCTTTGGCAATATAGGCCGCTCGTTCATTCTGAAACTTCTGGCTAACTAGGGTGAGCTCACTGAGCCCGAAGATCTTATTAGCGCGCACTACGGAGTCTAGCGTGCGCAGGCCGGCGTAGTCACAGACAATCTTGTCATAGGGAACCCCGGCCTTGACCAGTGCTTTCCTCATGGTGACCGGCTCGTTGTAATACTTCTCCCGGTTATCACCCGAGACGATCAGGAAATCCACCTTGCCGGCATGCCAGAGCTCTGCGGCTGCTTGGATACGATACTTGAAGTAGAGGTTATCCCGTGTGCCCAGCTTATGCGAGCAGCCAAACACAAGCCCAGCACGCTGCACCGGCACATCATTGACATCATCAAACAAGATGCCCTTTCCCGCACTGGTGGCGGCGAAGTTGGCATACCAGATGAAACCCACAAAAAGCACAAAGAGCATAAAGCCAGTGAGCAAGGCTCTCCTCAGCCAGACCATCAGGCGGGACCGTTTCTGAATCACTCCATCCGCAGCTTGCCGCTCTTCCCTTGCATGCTCCTCAGCTGCTGGCTGATCACTGTTTGAATCACTCATCTTTACTCAAGCTTCCTCTGTCTATGCAGTCTCGTCTCCCCGGCGCGGTATCTTTACCAGGGTTTTCACCACGGTGGTGAAAATACCATCCTTGGGGTTCTCAGGTGCAACCACTCTCAATTTCCTGAGGGCGGGAGTCAGTGAAATGTTCTCAACCCGGCCAATATATTCACCATCTACCTCCATGGGCACTTCCCGGTCACAGTGGATTTCATAGCTTTTGGACTGCAGGTACTTTACCGAGGAATTGCCAGCGTCAATGGCACCTGTAGCAAGACCCTTAACGGAGTCACGGATGAGTTTGTAGCCGGCCTCGGTGAACACCAGCATGTCGAGCATCTCGTCAGCGTGGTCCGCTTTTCGGAAAAGTTTCACCTGGCCACCGTAGAGTGAGCCATTGCCCGCAAGCGCACAAAACCCTTCTTCCTCATGGCCGTCATCGCAGATGATGCGCAGCTTGGGCGGCTTGTCACCCAGTACCTTCATCGCGGTCATAATGTAGGCCATCGGTCCGAGGATCTTTTTCTGCTCCCAGGTGGTCTCCTCGATGACCTGGGCGTCAAAGCCGATGCCAGCCATCTGCATAAAGGGTCTGCCATTGGCTTCAAATAGATCGACCTCCTTGATAAATCCAGCCTGCAGCACCTCGAGCGATTTCTTCAGGCTGTTATGCGGCAAGCCAAGCTCGCGGGCAAAGACATTCATCGTGCCCGCTGGCAAAACACCAAGCGCGGTGCCCGTGCCCGTCAGCCCCTGGACAACGGCATTGAGCGTGCCGTCTCCGCCAGCTGCCACCACAATGGGCTCACCATCAGCGGCAAGCTTTGTCGCTAGCTCCTTAGCATCCTCAGCACTGCGGCTGGCATAGAGCACGAACAACTGGGCATGCGTCATCAGGAAACGCAGTGTTCTCCGCCCTCGCTGGCTGCGAGCACTAGGATTAAAGATGAGCGGATACCGACGTGACATCAAAGCTGATCCTGCACCTAATTGGGTACTTTTAAAACCACGAATTCATGAATCTTTGCCCAGCAAGATGATGATTCCTATTTGAGGCTTGCCCCCCTGACACGCTGAGTTCAAAACATAGGTCATGACCAAACAGCTTGAAGATTTGTTCTCTTTTTTACGTTTTGCCAGTATCTCAACGGACTCCAATCACAGCGGCGATGTGCGTGCCTGTGCAGAGTGGCTCATCGAGAAGCTCAATCACATCGGTCTGGATACTGAGCTGCATGAAACTGCGCAGCACCCCATTGTGATCGCGCGTAACAAACATGTGGCGGGCAAAAAGACCTGCCTCATCTATGGCCACTATGATGTGCAACCAGTGGATCCCGTAGAGCTCTGGGACTCACCACCCTTTGAACCGGAAATCCGTGACGGCAGAATATGGGCACGCGGCGCCACCGATAACAAGGGCCAGATGCTCGCTCACATTCTTGGGGTGGAGGAAACAATTCACGAGGACGGCGTGCTGCCTGTAAACCTGATCTTCCTCTTTGAAGGCGAAGAGGAAATCGGCAGCCCGAACCTGATGCCTTTTCTGCAACAACATAAGGACGAGCTCAAGTGCGATGTCATCGCTGTCTCCGATACCGGCATGGTCGCACAGGGAGTCCCCACCATGGGTTACGGCCTGCGTGGTATCGCCTGCTGTGAGGTGACGGTGAAAGGGCCTTCCGGCGACCTTCACTCCGGTGTCTATGGAGGCGCCGTCGCCAATCCAGCCACCGCCGTCGCCAGACTAGTAGCATCCCTGCACGACGCCGAGGGCAATATCGCCATCGAAGGCTTTTACGATGAGGTTCGACCGCTGGAACAATGGGAACGTGACATGTGGGCGGATGTTCCCGGCATGACTGAGCAGGACATGCTTGCCATCACCGGCTCCCCCGCTCTCTTTGGAGAGCCCGGCTATAGCTCTGCAGAGCGGCTCTGGGCACGCCCCACCGCTGAGGTCAACGGCATCGCTGGTGGTTATCAAGGTGAGGGATCAAAAACCGTGCTGCCCGCCGAGGCCATGGCCAAGTTTTCCTTCCGCCTGGTGCCAGATCAAGACCCCAAGGACATCATGGAAAAAGTGCAAGCGCACTTAGAAAAGCACGCTCCCGAGGGCGTCACCGTCGAGGTCGAGGTGGGTCATGACGGCAAACCCTTCTACGCAGACCCCAACTCTGAAAACGGCAAAGCAGGGCAAGCCGCACTGAGGGCAGCCTTCGGCAAGGAACCCGTGCTCATCCGTGAGGGAGGCTCCATCCCGATCATTCAAGACATGAAGGAAATCTTTGGTGTTGAGGCACTGATGTTAGGGCTCGCCCTTCCCGACTGCCAAATCCACGCACCCAACGAGAATTATTATGTTGAGAACTTCGAGGCCGGCATCCGCTTAAACCGCGCCTTGCTCAGAGAACTTGGGGAACTTGGAGAACTCGGCAAATAAATCCCAACATTCCAAATTCCTCATCCTTCGTCCATCTCTTTGAGTCGTGCAAGGTAAGCATTACGCGGCTCCCGCTTGAGTGGCCGCTGCTGCTGCTCCATCATGGATTGCACCTGATCGCCACTACCAGCGATCAGCTCTTCGATGATTTCCGCCTCGGGTAGGTTTTTCCAGTACTTCTTGGGCATCTCGGTCTGCATCATTTTGATCTTTAGACGCGCTGGGTTAAAGATACTCCGGTAGTAGCCGAGCCAAAGCTCCTCAAGCTCATCGCTATCAGGAGCCACTGATTTCTCCACTCCCTCGGTGTAGGTGATATTGCTACCATCCCAGTGCACACACTCATCAGGAGTCAGGATGGACCAATGCATGCCCGCAAAACGTTTGCGAAAAAAGGCTGTGTTCAGGCGCACGATCAGATGGTCTGGCTCAAACCAGGCTACGAAATTCTCAACGGCACCCTCCCCGGTATTTCCCCCAGCATCATCCTCAGTCTTGACTTCACGGAAGCGCACAAAGGCACGCATCTTATGAATGTCTCTACTGACGGTGGCACGCATGCGCTCAAGGCTACGCAACCGAATGTCTGTTTGGTTACTGAGAATGCGGCGGTCATTACCGCAGGTCATCTCCCAGAGTATCTCATAGAGCAGTGCCCACTGCTTGCCTGAGCGGTGAGCGGATACGGTCTCGGCGAGGCGCACAAAGCTCTTCGGCACCTTCAAGCGCGGTGCTCCCGCTGGCAATGCAGGTAATTCATCAGCAAACAAAAGGCCATTGTCTTCTCCGCCTTGGCTACTCCAGAGGACATCTGATGGATGACACTGCTCGGCCAATAGCGCGCGAGCAGCTTTACGCCATGCTTGGAAATGAGGCTCAATAGATACGGTTTTCATCGTTGCTTTTTGAGCTCTAGAATTCGCCATGCAAGGCTTCTACCCCAGCTTGCTTGACCATGTTTTTTTCTGCAGCTGGAACGATCGGCGCTGCTGAAAAATCCATCTCTAGCTGCTTCGGCGGCGGCGCGAACTTTGCGCGCAGATCACTACTTGATAGCTCTAAGCGAGCCGGATGATGATTAACACAAATCATAAAGGGCATGGTCTTTTTCAAATTCACCCTGAGCTTGATCAAGTCCTCAAGACTAACACCGTGGTGACGCCGTAGGCGCACGATCCTTTTGGCATTTCTGACTCCAAGTCCAGGAATACGGTAGAGCATCTCCAGGGGTGAGCGGTTGATATCAATAGGAAATGTATGCCTGTTGCGCAGCGCCCATGAGAGCTTGGGATCAATATCAAGATCGAGGTTGGGCGCATCCGCAGTGGTTAACTCATCCACACCATAGTGATAAAACCGCATCAACCAATCCGCTTGATACAGCCGGTGTTCACGTACCAGCGGCGGTGCTTGTAGCGGCAGGATCACTGAGGGTTCAGGAATTGGGCTAAAGGCAGAGTAATAAACTCGATTGAGTTTGAAATTCCCATAGAGGTCCCCTGCTCTGGCAAGGAAGTCACCGTCATTGGAATCATCTGCACCGACAATCATCTGGGTACTTTGGCCAGTGGCAAAGATCGGCTTTTTGGCAGTCGACCTACGCTTTCTGAGTTCTTTACGATCGGCCTTGTTTTCGGTAATGCGGGCGTTGATGGTGCTCATCGCTTCACGTGTGCGCTGGACGTTTTTCTCAGGAGCAAGTTTCTTGAGGCTTTCTTGCTTGGGAAGCTCGACATTAATACTCAGGCGGTCGGCATACTTGCCAGCTTCTGCAATCAGTTCCGGAGAGGCCTCAGGAATGGTTTTCAAGTGAATGTAGCCGCGGAAGTGGTGCTCCTCCCTCAGTAGCTTCGCCACTCTGATGACCAGCTCCATGGTGTAGTCAGCGCTGCGTATAATGCCCGAGCTCAGAAACAAACCCTCGATGTAGTTTCGTTTGTAAAATGACAAGGTCAGCTCCACGACCTCTTCTGGCGTGAACCTCGCCCTCTGCACATTACTGGAGCGGCGGTTAATACAGTAGTGGCAATCATACAGGCAGACATTGGTCAGCAAAACCTTAAGCAAGGAGATGCAGCGGCCATCAGGAGCATAGGAGTGACAAATACCCGTTCCACCAGTGGATCCAACCCCTTTACCCCCCGTGGAATCCTTCCGCGCTGCACCCGAGCTGGCACAGGAGGCATCATACTTGGCCGCGTCCGCCAATATCTCCAGCTTCTTAAGAGTATTCATGCGAACAGGGTAATCTAATGAACACTTCAAGCAAGCAGATTATAACGCAATTACCATTTGACTGAGTTCTGACTCGGTTCTAAGTAAGGGTGCAATGGCTAAGTCGACTTCAAAAAAGAACCCAAGGGAAGAGCTCGAGAAGCAGTATTGGCATGTGCTGCTCACCAAAGGTCATAGACCAAATAGTGTTTACGCCTTCACCGAAGAGATCGGCATGGAGGAGGCCGAGTTCTACAAACACGCTGCCAGTTTTGATGCTCTCGAGTCTGGTTATTGGGATCGCTTAGTAGAGGAGACCATCAAGGTGCTGCATGAAGATGAGGACTATACCAACTACCCAGGTGACCAGAAGATGCTCGCTTTTTTCTTCACGTTTTTTGTCCACTCCCAGAAAAACAGGTCACGCTTGGTTGAGTTTTTCCCTCGTCCAGGATGCAGTAAGACACTCAAACCGATGCGCCATCGCTTTATTGAATTTGCCAAGGAGATTATTGAGCAAGGTATCGAGGATGGATCCATCGCGAACCGTAACAAGGTCAGTGAAAAATACCCCGAGCTGCTCTTCGAGCAGTTCAGAAGCATTATCGAATTCCACCGCAAGGATCAATCTGCTGAGTTTCAAGATACCGATGCTCTGATTGAAAAGAGTGTTCGATTTAGCGCTGACATGGCCCGCTCGGGCACCTTGGATTCAGCGTTTGATCTTGGCAGGTTCCTGATGCGTCGCTTCACCCTTCCAGGATCCTAAGCTTGATGAAAGAGCAGACCAAAATCCCAAAAAATAAAATTGGGCGTGCCAGCAAGCTTGCGCAAACTGGCATTCAAGTTGGAGTGAATTACCTCAAATATAAAGCGAGGAAAACGATCACTGGCAACGATGACAAGACGGCCTTTCATGAAGCTACGGCACGCCAGACTTATGACACCTTCAGCAAGCTTAAGGGAGGCCCACTGAAACTCGCGCAAATGCTGAGCATGGATCGCAACATGGTGCCCGACCAATACGCTGATCAATTTGCCCAAGCGCAGTACAACGCCCCTCCCCTCACCTACCCTCTGGTGGTAAACACCTTTATGAAGGAGTTGGGCAAACGACCCACTGAGATCTTTGATCACTTCACCACCAAGGCTGCCTCCGGAGCTTCCATTGGCCAGGTTCACCAGGCTGAAATCAAGGGCGAAAAATACGCGGTCAAAATTCAGTATCCAGGTGTAGCGGACAGTCTCAAATCTGATCTCGCGATCGTCAAACCCATCGCCACTAGGATCTTTCAGTTAGACTCTAAGGCGATCGAACCCTACATGAAGGAAGTCGAGGAACGCCTGCTTGAAGAAACCAATTACCACCTTGAGCTTGAGCGATCCCAAGATCTCGCAGCCAAGTCCAAGCACCTCGCTCACACCCGTTTCCCTGAATATTTCCCTGCGCTGAGCAGCAAACGTATTCTGACGATGGAGTGGATCCACGGTGTGCATCTCGATACGTTTGCTGAATCTGATGCCCCTCAGGAGCTGAAGCAAAAACTCGCTCAGGCCTTGTGGGATTTCTACCACCATCAGATTCACGAGCTGCGTTTGTTTCATGCTGACCCACACCCTGGAAACTTCAAGATTCATGACGACGAGCTCTGGGTGCTCGATTTTGGCTGCACAAAGTCTCTCGAAGATGATTTTTACAAAGACTACTTCGCCCTAATGGATCCTGATGTGCTCAACGATGAAAGCACATTTCGTAACGCCCTATGTAAGATCGGCTTGTTACTCGATACTGACAAACCCCATGAGCAAGACAAGCTAGCTGATCTGTTCAGGGATTCCGTTGAGCTGCTCTCACGTCCCTTCAAGCATGGCACGTTCGACTTCAGTGATCGAAGCTATTTCGATGAGCTCGCCCAGTTAGGTGAAGACGCACGCCTCGACCAAGAGCTCACCAAGCTAAGCACGTCACGTGGCAATGCTCATGCTCTTTATCTTAACCGCACTTACTTTGGTTTGTATCACCTCGTAGGCAGCCTTAATGCTACTATTACGACCACATTACCCGACTATTCAGCGACAAAGCAGGCTTAAGATAAGCCTCAGAAACTTTAAAGCTACTTAGCACACCCATTCAACCTTATGAAAACAGTTCTCATCATCGGCGGATCACATGGCATATCAAAGTGCCTGGCAGACAGACTTCAAAGCAGCGGCATCCAAACACTCACCGCTAGCCGCACTGCCAGCAGTCATTGCAATGGCGCGCAGCATCAGATCTTCGATGCCGCGAACCCCACTGCGCTGAACCTCCCCGATCAACTCGATGGCATCGTTTATGCGCCAGGGTCTATCACTCTCAAACCTTTTCACCGCCTGAGCGAAGATGATATGCTCACAGAGTTTAAACTCAATGCCCTCGGAGCCGCTCAAGTCATTCAGCAATGCCTACCCGCGCTTAAAAAATCACCACGTGCTTCTGTGGTGCTTTTCTCCACCGTAGCCGTTCAGACTGGCTTGCCATTCCATGCGTCCATCGCCATGGCCAAGGGTGCGATTGAAGGACTGACCCGTTCCCTTGCCGCCGAGCTTTCTCCATCGATTCGTGTCAATGCGATTGCTCCATCTCTGACCGATACGCCACTTGCTGAGAACCTCATCAACAGTGATGCTAAACGCCAGGCTTCGGCTGATCGACATCCTCTCAAGACAATCGGGGAAGCTGACGACATTGCTGCATTAGCTCAGTTCCTTGTATCCGATGAATCTAAATTCATCACCGGTCAGATCATCCACGCTGACGGTGGCATGGGCGGTGTCCGCACCTTCTAGATACCAGCCGATCTCTATTTCCACGCAGAAATAGATTTGATCTCTAAGGCAAACTTTCCTGCCTGCTTGTCAGCCAGAATGATGCCGAGCCCCTTGATTTGAGCAGGGTCGAAGTTGCGATCGAGTTTCCTACCACGCCAGCTCGCTTTCATCGCCGAGAAAGGTATCCGCAGCTTAACCCACTGATCTTCCTCTGTCTTAAAATCGGCAGTAAAGGACACTGAGGAACGAAGGAATCTCTCATCCGTGGTCGCTCGCAAGCCATACGCTCTTCCGTCTCCTTTCACGAGAATCTCAACCCCCTTCCAAGCACTGAGGTCCCAGAGCTTGCCTGCGATTCTAAAAGAAGAAAAACCTCCGTTGTTTTGCAGCGAGATATTCCCCTTGAAAAGCAAGCTGTCGTTCTGCGTCATTTCGATGGTCCCTTGAGAAAGCCCTCCCATGACACCATCGTTAACGACATTCATTTGATGGCCTGCCTTTTTGTCCGTAAAATCGATGAGCATATTCGTTGTTGTTGTTTCATCCAATGGCTCGCTGCCTTCTTGAGCGCTCAGCAGATTCAGTGAGGCCCATAAAAGAACCACGATTGCTGTCAGGTTTTTGATCTGCATGGATTTTTTATGCCTCATAGCGCAAGCTCGATTGGTTCATCACCCTGCTCAGACTGCCATCCCGAATGGATCTTTTCACGATAAGCCGCAGCATTATCTCTGTGAGCTTGCAGCTTCTCAGGCGCCATCTTATCGAGCTGCATGGTCATCATTCCGAGCCTCGGTTGTTTTTTGTAGAAGTCGCGATTAGAGTCAATAAAGTCCCAGAACAATCCATCCCAGATATCACACCAGTCTCCTTTGGGATAATCTGACATTTTGCGAATGTAGTTTGATCCACAGACATAGGGTTTGGTGACAAACTTTCCACCATCAGCGAACTGACTCATACCGTAGACATTCGGCACCATGACCCAATCATAGGCATCAATGAACATCTCCATGAACCAACGGTAAACCGCGGTCGGCTTGACATGACAAAGTTGAAAAATAACGCCCAACACCATCAGCCGATCGATATGATGGCAGTAGCCGGTTTTGAGTAACTCTTTGATCGCACGATCCACAGGCGGCAAACCACTGCGCCCTGTGTAGAAACACTTTGGCAGCTCATGGGTAAACCCCCAGAAATTAGACACCCGCATCTCTCGTCCATGCAGCTCATACATGCAGCGCATAAACTCACGCCAACCAATCACCTGCCGGACAAAACCCTCGAGGGAATTGAGCGGCACATCGTGTTCTTTGGCGTAATCGATGGCACGCTGCACCACATAGCCCGGATCTAATAATCCTATGTTGAGCATCGGCGTTAACAAGGAGTGCTGCTGGGTAGCGTAGCGCGTAGAAATGGCATCCTCGTAGTCACCAAAGAGCTCAAAACGTTCCTGCAAGAAGACCTCAAGCCATGCCTCTGCCTCCTCATGAGTTCTGGGTAAGCCCATGCTGCACTCACCCCAAGCATTCGGGAAATGCTCTTTCACCCAGGCCTTTGTTTCCGCGCTGAATGCTTTGACCTCAGGCAGCTTGGGCTCGATATAGGTCTTGGGAAGTTTTTTGCGATTGAGCTCATCATAACTCCAGGATCCGCCCTCGGGTTTCCCTTTCTCATCAAGCAAGATGCCCATGCGCTTTCTCTGCGCTTGATAGAAATGCGCCATGAAGGGTTTCTTTTTGCCCTCTAGGTATCCACGCCACCAGTCCTCAGGCGTGAGGAAGTTGGGTGTTTCATACCACAGCAAATCGATGCCCTTCTGATCACACCATTGCTGCAAGCGCCGGCTGATCAAGTCATCGACCACCTTGGCTACATGAATGATGCTAACCTTACCAGGGAGTTCATCAAGCAAGTCGCAGCTATGCGCTTGGCCGGATGGAATCTCAATGATTTCAGCCTTGTAGCCAGAAGCCACTAATCCATCAACATAGAGCACGCCGGCCTCCCGAAGTAAGGCCTGTCTGCGTGCATGATGCTCAATCGGCCACTTGCTATCACTGCCATAAAGCAGGGGTTCCTCGATGAGAAACACAGGACGTTTTTCATCTAAAGCTGGGTGCTCTTTGTAAAGCTGATGCGGATAAACCAGAGAAATTTCCATGGGTATGTGCCTACTAAGGTTTCTCTACAGGCGGTTGGAGTTGCGCGTTAGCCGGCAACACCAATAACATTTCCCAGGTCTTTTTAGCATCGGGAGTTCGGGGGCCATTGTAGCCCATCACCCGGTAATCTTCACTCCTTAGCCCCGCCTTTTGGACTGCCTCATCAAGTGCCCACTTTGCCTTCTGCATCGTCGTTCCATTCTTGTCCCCCTGCCACGTGTAGCTGAAAGCTTGCATCGCCGGCACGTCTCGCACTTCAATTTTTTTACCATCCTTGCCGAGCTTGCCGACCTCCTCATCTTGGTAGAGAAAGCCCATCGACTTCATGCCCAATTTCTCGCCCTTACTTCCTTTCTCCTTCATGCCCATCTCAACGGGTGAAGTCATCGGAATGCCCTCGCGCTTGATGTGGCGAAACAAACGCCAAAATGCAAAACCACTACTGAAAGCATCGGTATACGCTACGCGGTATGCGGGAAAACGCTTCAAAGAGACTTCATTGTATGGGCCGGGTTTAGGCCAGCCCTTTGGCAGTGGTGCCTCGGCCACATACTCTGGTTTTGCTGAGACTTCAGATGCTCCTTGAGCACCGTTAGTCTGAGAAAAATACAGTGTCAGAACAACAAGTGGCGGCACGCTTATACAGAGAATTTTCATCATACGGGTCATGGGATAACCCTCGTAACCTCCGCGCATAAACGAAGTCCGTCAATGCCTATTTCTCATAGGCAGAGCTCGACGTGACATGCCAGGTCGTGCTAGCTCGAGCCAGGCTGCTTGCCCAGCTTGAAGCAACCGTCGTGTATCAGGCTAGTGCTTGAAGTGACGATGGCCGGTAAAGACCATAGCGATGCCTGCTGCGTCAGCGGCGGCGATCACCTCCTCATCACGGATAGAGCCTCCAGGCTGGATACATGCTGTAGCGCCGGCTTCGATCGCAGCATTAAGTCCATCAGCAAATGGAAGCATCGCGTCGGATGCCATGATGCTGCCCTTCAGAGACAATCCAGCTTCATTCGCTTTCCACACAGCAATGCGGGAGGAATCAACACGACTCATTTGTCCTGCACCAATGCCAAGTGTGCGATCCATACCTGAATAAACAATGGCATTGGATTTAACGTGTTTGACGACCCTCCAGCCGAAGCGCATTGCTCTGATTTCATCCTGCGTTGGCGGACGTTTGGTGACAACACGCTCTTCGATATTATCGAGACCTAAGGCAGTGTGGTCACGCCCCATCACCATCAGACCTCCCGGAGCGGAACGAATAACAGGGGCTTTTCTGACCGCTTCCCAAGCGTCGCTATCAACCTTAATCAAACGTAAGTTCTTCTTCTTTTGCAGAATGGCACGAGCCTCAGGCTCAAAGTCAGGCGCTATGATCACATCCGTGAAAATCGAGGAGATGATGCGAGCGAGTCCTTCCGTGAGGGGGCGGTTGACAACGATCACACCACCAAACGGTGCCTGTGTGTCGGTCTCATAAGCGAGCTGCCAGGCCTTGCGTAAATCATCATCATGCTGACCAAGACCACATGGGTTGGTGTGCTTAAGAATTCCCACCGTTGGGCGAACGAAGTCAGTGATCAGTTCGGATGCCGCTTCAATATCAATAACATTGGTGTAGCTGAGCTCCTTGCCCTGTAGTTGAGTAAAGACGTTACCAAAATCACCATACAGCGCGGTTGGCTGGTGCGGATTATCACCATAGCGCAGCTCCTGATCGAGTGGCAGACTGATGACAAACTGAGAGCGTGTTCCTTCTCCCGCCTGAGAGAGATAATTGGTGATCGCGGTGTCGTAGGTAGAGGTGCGCAAAAACACTTTCAGAGCCAACTCCTCACGCAGCTTGTGAGAGGTGTCACCATCGTGTTCATCCATCTCAGCAAGTACCCGATCATAATCCTCGGGGTCTGTCACCACGGTGACTGACTTGTAGTTTTTTGCCGCGCTGCGCAGCATGGAGGGGCCACCGATATCAATATTCTCAATGGCTTCCTCGAGGGTGACATCTTCCTTGGCTACAGTTTCTTCAAAGGGATACAAATTAACAACCACCAGATCGATCGGCGGGATGTCATGCTCTTTCGCCTGCTTGAGGTGCTCCTCATCATCACGCTTATGCAAGAGGCCGCCGTGCACTTTGGGGTGTAGTGTCTTAACGCGTCCCTCAAAGAGCTCAGGAGCACCGGTGAACTCGGAAACATCGATGACCGTGAGGCCTGCTTCCCGAAGTGCCTTCGACGTGCCTCCCGTAGAGAGCAGTTCGATACCGTGTTTATCCAGTCCTTTAGCGAAGTCGACCAGACCGGACTTATCGGAAACAGAGAGCAGAGCGCGTTGAATAGCCATAATGTGTTATTGGTAATATCCCTTGAATGCGGGGTCACTGAACTACCCTCAGCAGCTATTGGGAGCAAGCGGAATGTGTCAAGATAGCCTATTTCCAACCTAATCGCTTGATTCCTCGGGGGTGGGAGCTTCCTCTTTGAACCATTTCCAGAGAACTCCATCCACCGGCCCAAGCAGCCATGCCAGCACAAATAATACACCGCCACTCACCACAACTGAGGCTGCCATGTTGGAGTTAAACCAAACGTGCAGATATAAGCCGCCTACTGCCGAAAGCAAAGCATGCAGTGCTGCAATGAGCAGCATTACCTTGAGGCGATAACTACAGAGGTAGGCTGCAGCCCCTGGCAAGATCAGTAATGCGATCACTAAAATGGCCCCGACCGCCTGAAATGCGGCAACAACAATAAAGGACACCACAAACATCATGCCATAATGAATCACAGCAGGTCGGTAACCATAAGATGCGGCGAGATCAGCATCAAATGAACTCAACATCATCACCCGGCAGAAAAAGAACAATAGCACCATGGTAACCAAAGCCACCCCAGCCATGACCAAGACAGGCGCGGGCACCATCAGCCCAAAGAGCGCCACCCGATCATCCTCCAGCAAAAGCCCCAAGCGGCCATGCAAAACACACTCCAGGTCGAGGTCTACATTTTTACCCAGTAACAACTCCATCAATAAAACCCCGAGGGCAAAGAGAGCCGTGAATGAGATACCCGTGGCAGCATCCTGCTTCACTCTGGTCCACTTGTGAATCAGCTCGATAATCACCGTGGATACCAAACCTGCCAGACCCGCGCCGACAATGAGCCAAGGTGAGGACAGATCCCCGGTGATATAAAAGGCGATGACGACACCCGGGAACACACTGTGACTGATCGCATCACCGGTGAGTGCCATGCGACGCAAAATCAAAAACGAGCCCATCTGCGAGCACGGCAAGGCGACAAAAAAGGCCATCAAAATCAGCCAAAGAGCTCCAATGCCGAGCACGTCCCATGGCAAGGTGATGTATTCGATTATATTCATCAAAGGGTGGCAAGAGGCTGGGCAACCAGATGAGTTGGCTGCGGGATAGGTTTGCCGTGCGGATCAAGCTCGGGGAAATCAAGATGCTGCTCAAGTTGGCGAACGATGCCGGGTTCCAGGATATGCTCTATCTTCTCTGCATCCTCATGCACATGGTCTTCGGCATAGTCGGCTTCATTGGTCAGATAGAGCTCCCACAGACGGTGATTACGCACAAGTTCCATCGCCCGCTTCCAGCCCAAGCGGCTTAAGTGCAAAGAGACACCATCCTCAGCCATATCAATAAAGCCACGGCTCAGCAGAGCCTTGCAATCCCTCCTCACTACATCCTCAGTCAGTGCCCTCTTGCGAGCTAGCATTAAGACACTCACCTCTTCGTGGGCAAAGCCCTCGCCTTCATGAATTTGATAAATGGCTTTCAGCGTGTTTTCCCTCCTGACACGCATCCGGCGCCTGAAGGTGCGCAATACCTTCGACAATACTCCATGCCGAGGGGCTGCGAGGTAAACCACCGCAAACAGCGCAGTGGCTGACAAGGCGATTACCGGACCCGTGGGCAGCCCATTGACCTCAGCCGAGACAACGCCGCCGGCAAGCCCGGAAAGCACGCCAAATAACACGGACAGCAGCAACATGCGATCAAAGCGATCGGTAAGAAGATAGGCCGCGGCCGCTGGCGTGATCAGCATGGCAGAAACCAGGACTACACCCACCGCTTGCAATGCCACCACCACCGAAAAGGTCAGCAAAAAGTAAAACACCCCATTGAGTAATTTCACAGGGTAGCCAAGCCCCTTAGAAAAACCCTCGTCAAAACTCATCACTAACAAGGGGCGCCGCAGAAAAAACATCGTCACCACCAAAACCAAGGTGGTCATCAGCATCATTCGCAAATCACTGGCATCAATCGAGCCGACATTACCAAAAAGGAAATTCATGACCCCAACGGTATCCTGCTGATTTCTGGACTGCCACATGATGCCAAAGGCAAAAAATGTCGCCAATACAATCCCCAGTGCCGCGTCCGACTTCAAGCGCGTACTCATCATCATTAAGCGCACCAAACCGGCCCCCAATAAACCCGCTGTGGCAGCGAATAAAAAAATCACCCCCGGGCTGCGCTCCGAGCTGTAGATCAAACCTGCCACCACCCCGGGAAGAACCGCGTGAGAGACCGCATCACCCATTAAAGCAACTCGCCTCAGAACAACAAAACAACCCAGTAAACCGCACCCAGCGCCCAGCAATACTGCCGCCATCATCGCTTTACCACTACCGCTTGCCGGTATGAGGAAATCAACGGCAGAGGCTAAAACTGACATCTCTTGAATCATGCTGATCTTTATAGTTTCGCAGCTCGATCTGCGACCTCACTAAGAATGGTCAGGCGCCCGCCATAGGTCTTTTGCAGCAGCTCGGGTGTGTAGACATCCTTGACTTCGCCAAAGGCAACAAGCCGCATATTGAGCAGCAGCAGGCGATCAAAGTAATCACCCGCGGATTGCAGATCGTGATGAACCACCAGTACCGTTTTGCCACGCTCACGCATTTCCCGAAGTAGTGTCACAATGGCTGCTTCTGTCGCCGCATCGACTCCAACAAAGGGCTCATCCATCAAATAGAGATCACTATCTTGAGCCAGCGCCCGGGCTAGAAACACCCGCTGTTGCTGACCACCACTCAGATTACCAATCTGCCTATTTGAATAGGGCAGCATGCCCACCTTCTCGAGTGCTTCAGAGGCACGCCTCTTTTCAGCCTTGCCCGGTCTGCGAAATAAACCCAATCCGCCATAAGTTCCCATCAGAGCAACATCCATTACCGTGACGGGGAAATCCCAGTCGACACTCTCTCGCTGGGGAACATAGCCGACACGATGCAGATTTTCCCGTAACGGCTTGCCGAATACTTTGACCCAGCCACCAGATGAGGGCACAACGCCCATCACCGCTTTAATAAAGGTGGATTTGCCCGCGCCGTTAGGCCCGACAATACCCACCAGGCTGCCAGCCGGCACGGCCACATCAATACCATAGAGTGCAGGTCGCTTATGATAAGTTACCGTAAGGTCGTGGGTTTCCAGTGCAGGTTGTTGTTCGTCACTCATTGCTGTTGCTGTAGCTAATGCTATTGTTCTCTCATCAAATTGACCATCTCGTTGATACCACTAAGCGGCGATCACTTCAAGCCGTCCACCAGGGTATTCACATTATGTTTGATCATGCCGATGTAGGTCCCTTTATCATAAGTTTCCCCATGCAGTGTCACCGCATCACCGGGCTCGCCCATCGCATCAGAAAACAGCTCGTGCTCACTGACCTGAACACCCGCTTCAGCCGCAACAGCCCTGATGCCCTTCGCATTCACGCTCGACTCAGGGAAAATAGTCTTCAATGCACGCCGCTGGATGAAGTCGACAAGGTCGGACCTGTCTTTCAAGCCCGATTCTGAATTGGTCGACACCCCCTGCAAGCCCTTAACCTGAATCGCAAAAGCTTTACCGAAATAATGAAAGGCATCATGGCTAGTGACCAGCACTCTCTGCTCTAGCGGAATCTCGCCGATCCTTGCCTGTGCCCAATCATGCAAAGCAAGAAGCTCCTCGCGATAGATCCCTGCCCTCTCTTTGTATTGGTCAGCCCCTTTTGGATCCGCCTCCGATAAGGCATCAACGACAACGCTGAGGCACCGTGCCCAAAGCGTTGGGTCCCCCCAGATATGGGGATCGTAGTAGCCTTGAAATTCTTCTTCTGGTTGCAACAAATCAGCCTTGGCAATGCCGTCAGTGACAGCAAACACGCCGCCATGCTTTTTTGCTCTTTTCTCCAAAACATCCTGCATCTTTCCCTCCAAATGATGGCCGCTATAAAAAATGATATCCGCACCTTGCAGTGCCGCCGTATCTCTAAATGTCACTTGATAACTATGCGGGTCCACACCAGGCCCCATCAAACCCTGAACCAAAATACGCTCTCCGCCGATGATCTTGACCATATCGGTCACCATGGTGGTGGTGGTCACGACCCTCAGTTTGCCCTCTTCATTGGCTGAGCTGGGCGACATGCCTTGCTCTTTCTGCAGCATCCAAGACAAGCCACCGATCAGAGCTCCGATGACCACGATAATGACCACTATCTTTTTTGCCATAAACCCTCTTAAAACAGAAGTCAAAGACCGTCAAGTTAAAATTAGCCGCGGCTAATTTTCTTTTCTGCGCAAAACTAATTTAACACTACAACTCTTGCTGTATTTGTGTAGATTTTTCGCAAGACTCACACTGAGTAGAACGTAAATGGAATATCATGGATAAAAACGCAGGCGACAACGATCAAAAACCCAGCAAGGACAACGGGAAAAAGGCCGGCAAAAAGGGTCAAGATACTGCCAAATCAACATCTGCAAGCTGTGGAGCCTGCGGTTGCTCTGCCCAGAAAAAATTCTTTGTGCCTGTCCTAATTCTTGGTTTCCTTGCCATCCTGCTTGTTGCCATCATGCCTACCCTCGGGGAAATAGGAATGGCTAGCGAGAGCACTACCACCACGATTGGTAAATGGATCGGCTTTCTCGGTGAATTTCACACCCTCTTTTTGCACCTTCCTATTGGTGCCTTAATGCTCGTCCTATTCATGGAAGTGCTGCGCTTGATCACCTTCGGGAAATACACCCCCAACACCACACTGGGCTTATTTTTCGCCTCAGCCACTGGTGTCTTTGCCGTCGCCTTCGGTTACTGCCTCTACCTGACAGGAGACTTCTCCGGCGAGCTCATTGAGGAACACAAGCGTGATGGCATCATCTTCAGCATCCTTCTCATTGCCACTTTCCTTGTTAAGTACACCTCTGACATTGGTCTCATGGGTAAATTTGCGAAACCCTCCTACATCGTCGGCCTATTCCTTACGACTGCCATGATGATGAGCGCAGGCCATCACGGTGGTCAAATCACCCACGGCGACCCACTCGACAAAGCCCCATGGAAGCTCGATGAAGAAGCAGCCACGGCAAAAGTGATCGTTGACCCCATCCTCTACACCAATATTGTTCATCCTATTTTAGAGCAAAAGTGCATTACCTGCCACGGTGAGACCAAACAGAAAAGCGGTCTGCGCATGGACAGCTACGCTGCTCTGCTCGACGGTGGCGAAGAGACTGACTGCTTGATTCCCGGCGATACCAAGAATAGCGCGATGGTCGCCTACCTCCACCTCCCTCTTGAGGACGATCTGCACATGCCACCCGAGGGCAAAAAACAGCTCACCGAAGAAGAAATCCAAATCCTCAAATGGTGGGTTGAAATTGGAGCCCCTGAATCAGACACTCTCAGTGCCATTGAAGTGCCCGAAGAAATCACAGCCGCTCTTAATACGCTTAAAACACCAGAGCAGATCGCTCGCGAAAAAGCAGCTAAGGAAAAAGCCAAACAAGAGCGCATTGCTTCCATGAAGGCCAAGCGCGCCCGCCTTGCTTCATCCTTGAAATCGGTCAACGAAAAGTATGCTGGCTCGCTCAACTATATCTCCAAGGACAGCACCAACCTCTCTTTCTCCGCTGTCAGCTACCGCAAGGATTTCAATGATGAAAGCCTCGAGATTCTTAAGGATGCTGCTGCTGATATCACTGAGCTCGATCTCAGTGCCACTGCCATCACCGATGCTGCTGCCTTTAACCTCGGTGAATTTGCCAGCCTGAAATCACTCAAGCTCAACCAGACCAGCATCACCGATGCATCCTTGCCTGAAATTCAAAAACTCAATCAACTTCAGATTTTGAACCTTCACAGCACAGAGGTCACTGATACCGGCATTAAGAATCTGGAGCCCATGAGCTCGCTGAAAAAAGTGTATCTGTGGAATACCAAGGTTACCGAGGCCGCCGCCAAGTCATTGGAAAAAACACTTACTGACAAACACCAAGAAGCTCAGCAAGGGCTCGAGGAGGAAGATCAAGACAAGGCCACACCTCAAGTCATCTTGGGAGCTTCAAGCAAACCTGCTACTGCACCCAAACCTGCTGCTGCACCCAAACCTGCTGCTGCACCCAAACCTGC
>CAWVVN010000033.1:0-18863 GCA_963933605.1 uncultured Verrucomicrobiales bacterium | reverse complement strand
CTCACCTCTTACCTCGACACCGTTCCCCATGCCTGCATCGGTGAATGCGGCCTCGACCGTTGGATCAAAGGCTACGACATAGAGCTCCAACGCGAAGTATTCACCGCCCAGCTCGACCTCGCCAGCCAACGCAACCTGCCACTGAGTATTCATTGCCTCAAGGCCTGGGGACTTCTCATGGAAATACTAGAATCTCGACCACTACCCCAACGCGGCTTCTTACTACATTCCTACTCTGGCTCTGCAGAACTCATCCCCCGCCTTGCCGAACTTGGTGCCTATTTTTCCTTCTCCGGATATTTCCTTCATGAGCGCAAACAAAACGTGCGCGACGCCTTCAGCTCTGTGCCCTCAGATCGCCTGCTCATTGAAACCGACGCACCGGACATGTTGCCACCGGACAACGGCATCGACCACCCGCTAGAGAACCAACTCAATCACCCAGCCAACATCAGTAAGATCCATGATGAAGCTTCCGCGTTCCTTGATGTCTCAAGCGTGCCCAAAAACTTCCAGCGATTTTTTGAGAGCGACTTCTAAAAAAGTCCGCTCGTTACCACTTGCTCAGATCCATCTCGGGATATCTAAAAACAAATCCATTCTGCTGCAACCTCCTCGGTAGCACCCAATTACTTTTGAGGATGAGTTCTGGCTCAGTACTCAAAATAATAGCACCTACTTCCGCCATCCATACCGCAGCAGGAAGACCGAATGGTCGCTTAGCCAACTTCCGGAAACGCTGCATCATGTCTGCATTTGTTAGTGGATCCGGCGCGGTAACATTGATGACACCTCTGATTTCAGGGTGCTCGATAAGCCATTCGACAGCTCGACAGTAATCCTCTACATGCACCCAACTGACCATTTGTTTTCCTCCCGCAACAGGCCCACCAAGAAAAAGCTTCGATAGCTTAAGCAGATAATCAAAGACCGTTCCCCGCTCTTTGGCCATTACCAAAGATGTGCGCAGAGCAACTCGACGAACACCTTCTGAAACCCGAGCTGTCATAATGGCTCCCTCCCATGCCTTGGCGACATCGACAAAGAAACCTTCCCCCATTTTCATCCCTTCACCCTGAGGTTTATTTTCTGCGTCTGCATAAATGGATGCTGTACTGGCATTGAGCCATACTCCGGGAGGATGAGAGCAAGCAGCGATTGCCTCACCAAGGATCGTGGTGCTCTGGACTCGGGAATCAATGATCTCTTGTTTGTTCTTCTTATTGTGTCTGCAGTTAATCGACCTGCCCGCCAAATTCACCACGGCAGTGGCACCATTCAACTCAGATGCCCAATCACCTATCGACTTGCCATCCCAGAGCACATGTCTGCAGTTGGGATCTAAGCCCTTTTTGCGACGCGCAAGGCCAACAACCTCCCAGCCTTCACTACAAAAATGACGCGTTAGATGACGGCCAATAAAGCCATTGGCACCTGCGATGATTAATTTTTTCATAGAGTAATTGGATTGAAGCTGTGGTACTAAATAGTGGATTGCTGGTAATAATCAAGCTATCAAAACGATCTAGATGATGCCGTCAGGAATCCCCGCCACGATGGTCAACATCTCGTTCATTTCATCCACCTGACATTTAGGCAGAGAAGCCCGCCCAAGCTCAGCAAGAATCTCTTCATCGCTTTGCAGAGAGAAGATTTCCCTTAAGGACCGCTCATTATATGCCGCCAAATGGCAGACCTTTTGAGCAACCGGCATTAATAAAGGTGAACTCAACCTCTCTCCCAGATCTGCATAACTGAGGCACGCCAGCATACATTGAACCCACGCTGCAGCTCCACGATACATGCCACCACTGTCATTTCGAACCACAAGTTGCCGTTCTAATTCACCGATGGCCATGCTTTGAAACCATTCTTCGGCACGCCCTGATTGGTAGGACACAAAGTTTACATTGCATGAGCAGGGCTGCTGACGAAGCCACTTGATAAAAGACGAACAGATATCACACCGGCTGTCATAGAAAATGTCTATGCATTTGTTATACTGAGTAATTTTCATAAGATTGATAATGAATGTTGGTTATTTGGTTGATTACCTATTTGCGCTTAACCTAAAAATTTAGCGGCTAGCTTCATCGCCGGCCCGTAAGAGAGTTTGTCGACTTTACTGCCCAAATTTCGGGCAAAACTTACAAAGTTCTCCAGCTCCTTCACTTGATTGCGAAAGGCTTCTGCCTCAGCTCCCTCGAGACCCTTTGTCTCTTCTTGGCAGTTGCGCAATAGGTCGAGTGCGGGATCAATTTCACGACGCTGGCGCTCCCTGAGGATAATCGTAAATATCTTCCAGACATCTCTCTCAGCATCGAAATATTCCTTGCGGTCACCTTTTTTGACCACAATGCGCACGAGCCCCCATGATACCAGCTCCTTCAAGTTGGTGTGGGCATTACCACGACTGACAGAGAGCTTTGCCATCACCTCGTCCGTGCTGAGAGCCTCCAGACCAGTCATCAGCAAGGCATGGATCTGAGCCATCGTTCTATTAATACCCCAGTGGCTTCCAAAAGCCCCCCATTGTGAAATAAAATTATCCCTCACTTCATCCAAAGTAAGATCCGCTGAAACATCTGAGTTATTCATCAATTTCAGTAATTACTGAAAATTCAGATACTTTCAAGTGTTTTCTCGACAACTTGCAAATTAGGCGATCACGCTGATCGAATTCTAGCTTATTTGTGAGTCAAAATTCTCCCACAGACAATATTTTGCGGAATCACTAGCAAATGATATCGCCTTATTTGGAGTGGGCGCCATATGTGCGTGCTAAAACTCATATTCAGCCATCACATGCGCTTGTGAAATATTTCACAAAGTGCTTGCTTATTGCCCCATTTTGGCGCTCATTCCGCTTGGCAAATTGTCATGAATTCGACTCCATACCAAGCACCCGACACCGCAGCCAAAACACAGGCTGGGCTCGACTCTGATTATCAGGCAGAAACCGATGATATACTCGGTGAAAAAATGGTACTCAACATGGGGCCATCACACCCAGCTACGCACGGAGTATTACGCCTTATCCTAGAGTTGGATGGCGAGATTGTCACCAAGTGCGACCCTGATATTGGTTACCTGCACCGCGGTGATGAGAAGATCGCAGAAAACATGCATTATAACCAATTCGTGCCCTACACGGACCGATTGGATTACCTCGCACCTCTTGCCAACAATGTAGCATACACATGTGCTGTGGAAAAACTGATGGGCTGGGAGCTTCCTCCACGAGGCCAAGCAATTCGTGTCATCTGTTGTGAACTCGCCCGCATTGCCTCTCACATGCTCGGAGTTGGTGTCTGCGCCATGGACGTCGGTGCAATGACCGTCTTCCTTTACACCTTCACCGAACGAGAAAAAACCTACAATCTCTGTGAACAGCTCACCGGGGCTCGTTTCACCACTTCCTACACCCGTGTAGGCGGCCAAGTCCGTGACTTGCCAGATGGCTTCATCGGCAATCTCGAAACATTCCTCGACGAGTGCTCGCAGACGATCGATGAGATTTCCAAGCTTCTCGATCGTAATAAAATTTACCTCAAGCGCATGATAGACATCGGCACTATCTCCGCTGATGACGCTATCACTTGGGGCATGACTGGCCCTAACCTTCGCGGATCTGGCGTAACGCGCGACCTGCGTAAAGACAACCCCTACCTCGGTTACGAGAATTATGATTTCGATATCCCCATTGGTGAAAATGGTGACTGTTACGATCGTTACCTCTGCCGCATGGAGGAAATGCGCCAGTCAATACGCATCATAAGACAAGTCATCGCTACTTTACCTGGTGGTTCTGTCAACGTTGCAGATTCCAAGAACATGCTGCCAGCCAAGGATAAGGTTCTCACCAGCATGGAGGAACTCATTCACCACTTCATCGTCGCCACTCAAGGCATAGAAGCCCCCGCTGGCGAGATCTACTTCGGTGCAGAGAACCCCAAAGGCGAGCTAGGATTTTACATCAACTCCAAAGGTGGAGGCGTGCCTCATCGCATGAAGATCAGGTCTCCTTCCTTCGTCAACCTCTCGATCCTCTCTCACCTCATGCCCGGACACATGATTTCTGACGTGCCGGCCATCCTCGGTTCGCTCGACTTCGTTATGGGGGAATGTGATCGATAGTAAGTTCAAAACGAATCATTCAGCCTAAGCTCCACTTTAAACACTCTGTTATTCCAGCCTCAAAAATGGACAACACCACATTCCCACCCTTTGCTCTCACTCCTGAGATTGACGCAGAGGCCAATAAACGCATCAGCCAATATCCGGAGGACAAAAAGCGCTCAGCCGTGCTGCCGCTGCTACACATCGTCCAGCACAACTTTGGCTTTATTAATACCGAAGCCACTGAGTGGGTTGCCGCCAAACTAGATCTTGAGCCAATGCAGGTTCACGAGGTTGTTTCCTTTTACCCCGGACTACGCGAACACGCGCCGGGAAAATACCACATGCGTGTCTGCCGCACACTCTCTTGTGCTATGGCTGGATCCGCAGAACTCATGGAACGTCTCTGTGAGCTCACCGGCATCGACCGCTCTAAAAGCGACTCTCACCACAACCCCATCGCCGTCTCCCCATGCGGACAATGGTCTGTGGAGTTTGCTGAGTGCCTTGCCTCCTGTGGCACTGGCCCCGTATGCTTAGTTAACGACGACTTCCATGAGGCTGTCAATCCAGACGGCGCACAAGAACTACTCAACAAGTATGGCAAAGCTGCCAGCCCTGCCGCTAATTCGTAAACCCTCACCGAGATCACCCAAGCATGAGCAACATCACATATCTCCCAGGTAAAGAACCAGACGCGCGTGAACACCGCTTAATTTTTAAGAATATCGACCGCGTTGGTTGGGATAATTCCATCGATTGCTACATCAAGGATGGAGGCTATGAGCAGCTGAAAAAAGCGTTCACCATGGAGCCTCAAGCCATTACCAACGAGGTGAAGACCGCTGGGCTCCGAGGCCGAGGTGGAGCAGGATTCCCCACTGGCGTGAAATGGGGTTTCATACCGCCAAACAACACCAAGCCGGTTTACCTGATCTGCAACTGTGACGAATCTGAGCCAGGCACCTTCAAGGACCGCTACATCGTACACCAAGACCCTCACCAACTCATCGAGGGCATGATCATCTCATCCTTCGCAGTCGGAGCCAACACGGCCTACATCTACATCCGTGAGGAGTTTCCTGAAGCATCAGAAATTCTTGAAAAAGCCATCGAGGATGCTCGCGAGAAAAACTTACTCGGCGATGATATCCTGGGTTCAGGGTTTAATCTCGAAATATACCTTCACCGCGGTGCTGGTGCTTATATTTGCGGAGAGGAAACCGGATTGATTGAATCTCTCGAGGGCAAGCGACCATACCCACGCATTAAACCTCCCTATTTCCCAGCAGCACTGGGTCTCTACATGTCACCGACAATCGTCAACAACGTAGAGTCTCTCTGCCATGTCAAACACATCATCGGCATGGGTGGCGACGAATACGCCAAGCTTGGCACACCGCGCAACACAGGCACTCGTATACTCTGCGTATCAGGAGACGTTAAAAAACCTGGTTATTATGAAGTCGAAGTCGGCAAAATAACCATGGGCGAACTGCTCAACGACGTCTGCGGGGGCCCCAAAGACGGCCGAAGTTTTAAAGCCGTCATCCCAGGTGGCTCATCAGCGAAGATCATGCGCTGTGAGGAGACTTACCAAATCAAAAACCCAGACGGCTCACAGAGAGAGCTTTCCTTTTACGACATCCCTATGGATTTTGATACGATTGCAGCGTGCGGCTCGATGGCTGGGTCCGGTGGTGTTATCGTCATGGATGACTCACGCAAAATCTCTTGGGTGCTCAACAACATCAACCATTTTTACGCTCACGAGTCTTGCGGGCAATGCACACCATGCCGAGAAGGCTCAATGTGGATGCGCAAGATCTCTGACCGCATCGTCAATGGTCAAGCCACCCCTGAGGACGTGCAAACACTCGAAGATGTCGCCTATCAAATTGATGGCCGCACCGTATGTGCTTTCGGTGAAGCAGCCTCCTGGCCGGTGGAAGCCATCATTTCAAAGTTCCGTGACGAGCTTGAAGCTGAAACCTCAGAGAAAAACGAATACCTCTCTGAAGAAGCTAAGCGACAACTCTCGTTCATTAACCTCTAAGCTAAGTTACCCGAAACTAACCAGCACTCTATTAAAATGAGCGATTCTACTACCACCAAGCTTCCCAAGGATACCGCTGCTGAAAAAGGCATGGTTAATATACAGGTTGACGGGCATTGGATTCAAGTGCCACGCGGCACGCGGATGATTGAAGCCTGTAAACTGGCCGAAAAAGAAGTCCCCCACTACTGCTACCACCCTAAGCTTTCCTCACCCGGCAACTGCCGCATGTGCCTCGTTCAGATGGGCATGCCACCTCGCCCCAATCCTGGCGAAGAGCCATCCTATGATGAAAATGGCTTCCAGAAAATCAGCTGGATGCCACGTCCAGTGATTGCCTGCGCCAACACCGTTGGTGAAAACATGGGAATCAGAACTCAAGGTGATCTCGTTGAGAAATGCCGTGAAGGAGTGATGGAATTCCTCCTCATCAACCACCCATTGGACTGCCCTATTTGTGATCAGGCTGGAGAGTGCGGCCTACAAGAGTTTTCTGTTCAGCACGGCAAGGGAAGCTCGCGCTTCAAGGAAGATAAGGTCAAAAAGCCCAAGAACGTGAAGATCGGGCCCCGCATTCGTCTCGACGATGAGCGCTGCATCATGTGCTCACGCTGCATACGTTTCATGGACGAGGTTGCCCAAGAGCCTGTTCTTGGATTCTCAGAGCGTGGCACCCACACCACCGTTGGTGTCTACCCAGGACGTGAGCTTGATAACAACTACGGGCTCAACACGGTTGATCTCTGCCCTGTAGGAGCGCTCACTTCTAATGATTTCCGTTTCCAAATGCGCACATGGTTCCTCAAGGAAACACCAAGCATTGATACTAACTGCGGCACAGGCACTAACATCATCATCTGGACTCGCGGCAATAAGATCTTCCGCGTCACCCCGCGCCAGAACGACGATGTAAACTCTTGCTGGATGCCAGACAGTCATCGCCTCAGCTATACCTGTCCAAGCGATGACAACCGCTTAAGCGCGCCACTCATCAAAGCCGACGGAGTTCATGAGGAAACTTGCTGGAGCAACTCGATCTCAGCAGCAGCAGAAGCCATCAAACAATTTGAAGGTAACGAGATCGCCATCATTGCATCCGGTAAGCAAACCAATGAAGAACTCTTCATGATGCGCACACTTGCAGCCGAACTTGGCACCGACTTAATAAGCATCATCCCACACACTCAGGAATCTGATAAGATGTTGATTTCTGAAGACCGTAATCCCAACACCACAGGAGCCGGCCTTGTCCTAGGGCTGGACGACCCGACCGAAAAATTAGCTGCCATCAAGGACGGTATTAGCAACGGTTCGATTAAGGCCGTGATCGCAGCATCCGAAGACCTGCTTGATGCTGGTTTCTCAGCTGAAGACATTGATGGCCTTGAGCTTCTCATCTCCATCTTTAATACCACTAACGCAACAGCCCAGGCCAGCGACATCGTTTTCCCCGGAGCAAGCTCAGCGGAAAAACGTGGCAGCATGATCAATGTAACGGGTCGCCTGCAAAAACTCAACGCCGCTTGCATTCCTCCTGCAGATGCTCGTGACGACTGGGAAATCATCAGTGAGCTCATCCTCGCCATTACGGGAGAAACTCCAGAGCAAGCGCCACTGAGTATTGACCAGCTCTCTGAGATCATTTCAAACAACATCCCACAACTTGAAGGCAAAAACCTAGCCAACATCAGCGAACTAGGAGAAGTCATCATTGATACCAACGTAACTATCCCACTTCTTGATCGTGAAACCCAGCGTATCGCACAAGGCGAAATCGTAGGTTAAATAAAAATAACTGATCATTCCATACCATGGATCCTGCAATTCTCTTCCTCATCCTCACCACAGCGGTAAAGATCGTCGTCTTCACCTTTGTCTTCACGCTGCCTATCATTGCATACTCAACGTATGCAGAGCGCCGTGTCTCCTCTATCATTCAGGATCGAGTGGGCCCTAACCGAGTGGGTATTCCCCTCACCCTCTTTGGAGCAAAAAAGGACATTCCCTTCGCTGGACTACTTCAGCCTCTTGCCGATGGCCTCAAGGCATTCCTCAAAGAAGACCTAGTTCCCGCACACGTGCGTAAATTCTTTTTCTGGATCGCGCCAGCACTCACCGCTGCCCCTGCCTTTCTCTGCATCTGCATCATTCCCTTTGGCAGCAGCATCACCGTCTTTGATCAGCCTGTTAAGCTAGTTATCGCTGACATTGATGCCGGGCCATTATTCGTCTTCGCCATCGCCTCCTTGAGTGTCTATGGCATCACCTTCGCTGGGTGGGCTTCCAACAATAAGTATTCCTTCCTTGGAGGTGTGAGATCATGCGCCCAGATGATTTCCTATGAGATCTCTCTCGGCCTTTCACTCATCCCGGTCCTGATGGTCTTTGGACAACTCAACTTGTCCGACATTGTTCATTCACAGGCTGAAAACGGCTGGACACTACTCCCCCTCTGGAATGAACACGGCAGCGTCTTTGATGCCGCTTACTGGCAAAACTGCAAGGAACAGTGGCTACTGATGATCCCTCTGACGATCTCATTCATTATTTTCACCACCTCCATTTTTGCAGAAACCAACCGCATGCCCTTTGACTTGCCCGAATGTGAAACCGAGCTTGTCGGCGGTTACCACACAGAATATTCATCGATGAAATTCGCCCTCTTCTTCCTGGGAGAGTATGCCGCGATGATCGTTGGCTCTGCCATTATCGTCACCTTGTTCTTCGGTGGCTGGTCTTTAGGATTCGGCCTCGATGCCGCCATCTCCAACATGGCTTTGGGAGGACTGTTACACATTCTCATCTTCCTCACCAAGGTTATCGCCTTTGTCATCTTCTTCATCTGGGTTCGCTGGACCGTCCCTCGTTTCCGCTATGACCAATTGATGAAGCTTGGCTGGGTCGTATTTTTCGAGCTCGCCTTAGTTAATATCTTTATCACAGCCGGCATTATTATGCTGCTGAACTAATTCCCACGCATACTTCTTACGCCCACAGAACATGGCTATCATAAAAATCAAACGTCCTCAGCTCACCTTTGCCGAGCAGCTTTACTTACCCGCAGTCATCAAGGGCCTGAGCATCACTTTGGGTCATGCTATTCGCGCAGTGCTAGGCAAAACACCGGGTGCTAAGAGAAACTTCAACTCCTCAGGCCTGGGAATCACCATGCAATATCCTGAGACAAAATGGGATGACCAACTTCCTGACTACTACCGTGGTGTCCCTGCTCTCGTGACTGATGAAAAAGGACGTGAGCGCTGCGTCTCATGCCAGTTGTGCGAATTTATCTGCCCACCCAAGGCTATCGCTATTATCCCCACTGAGATCGAATCCGATGACCCATGGGCGAAAGTAGAAAAGCGCCCCCAGGTGTTCGATATCGACATGACCCGCTGTATCTATTGCGGCATGTGCGAGGAGGTCTGCCCAGAGCAAGCCATCTACCTCCGTCAAGACTATGCCATGACCGGCCTGACCCGAGCAGAGATGGTCAATGACAAGGAGCGCCTTTACGAGATCGGCGGTGTCCGCCAGGGCCTTGTCAACAAGTGGAACGAAATCAAATAATTCACAGACTTTATCACCATGCCATCACCTTTCTTCTATATCTTTGCAGCCATGATGCTCTCCGGCGGCCTCATGGTCATCTTCATGCGCAACCCCGTGTCATCCGCGCTCTCCATGGTGCTTAGTTTTCTTGGGCTGGCCGGCATCTTCATTGGCCTGAACGCTTACTTTGTGGGCATCTTGCAAATTCTCGTCTACGCTGGAGCGATCATGGTGCTCTTTATTTTCATCATCATGCTACTTGATGTCAAAGAAGAGGAAAGCCACCCACGTAAGGGCCTCGCCATTACCGCTGGCGTTCTTATTCCGGTCGCATTAATCATCCAGCTTGCGGGCGTCATCCTCACTGATGACAAGTCCCCCTCAGCCCCCCCATTAACGCTTGAGGCAGCCGCGGCAGATTACAATCAAGAGAGTGTCATCCACAAAAAATTAATGAGTGGCAGCCTCCCCGATGTTCATCTCATTGGACGCAAACTCTTCACTGAATACAACTTCCCGCTCCAGGTCATTGCCGTGCTCTTGCTGGTTGCCACCGTGGGTTGTGTCGCCTTGTCCAAAAAGTCATCCGCACCAAAAGATGGCGCCAAGCCTGACAAGGGATAATCATTTAACGTAGAACTGTAGCTCTCATGCCCACTCCTTCACTCAACGAATACCTCATCATATCAGGCCTGCTTTTTGCCATCGGCCTGGGTGGTGTCATCATACGGCGAAATATCATCGTCATCTTCATGTGCCTAGAGCTAATGCTCGCAGCAGCCTCAATGACCCTAGTTGCCTTCTCACGCTTCAATGTAACGGATAAGGGACTGCCAGACTATGACGGCCAAATGCTTGTCTTTTTCATCATTACCGTAGCAGCCGCCGAGGTGGCTGTTGGCTTAGCCATCATCGTTTCTCTCTACCGTGCGAGACAATCTATCCACACAGACGAGCTTACCTCATTGAAGGGCTAACGCACCACACTAGCCGTTACGCCCTTAAAAGACCTATATAGACTTTCCATATGAATCCCTGGTTACTCCTCATCATTCCCATCGCCAGTGCTGTTATCATTCAGCTGGGGCTCAAACGCAATGCCACAGCATCTGCACTGCTCTCCACTCTGTCAGTGGCGTCCACCTTCGTCATCGCCTATCTATTGTTAGGTAAAGAGGTCAGCGCTGCGCCCATCGACTGGATTAACATCGCCGGCCTAAAACTCGATATCGGCCTTCAGCTCGACTCGCTCTCCAAGGGCATGATGATCGTCGTCACCGCCATTGGCATGTTAGTACACGTCTTCTCGCTCGGCTACATGAAGGACGATGAAGCCAAAGCCCGCTACTTCGGCTGCCTCTCACTGTTCATGTTCTCCATGACTGGTATTGTGCTGGCATCTAACTTCGTCATGATGTTCATCTTCTGGGAATTGGTTGGACTCTCTTCCTACCTGCTCATTGGCCACTGGTATCATAAAAACTCCGCCGCAGACGCCGCTAAAAAAGCCTTCCTCACTAACCGCATCGGTGACTTTGGCTTCATGATCGGCATCCTCATGCTCTGGGGCATTATGGGAACCGTCGTTTTTGCCGACATGGATGGCAGTAAGCTCTCACTGCTCTGCACCTGCCTGACAGGCACGGTCGTCTTACTGATCTTCTGCGGTGCCGTCGGTAAATCCGCTCAGCTACCACTTCACGTCTGGCTTCCCGACGCCATGGAGGGCCCCACCCCTGTTTCCGCCCTCATCCACGCAGCCACTATGGTCGCCGCAGGCGTCTATATGATGGCCCGCTTATTCCTTTCGTTGGGAATCACTCCAGATACCGCAGAGCTCATTGGCTCTGCCCCACAAGTCATCGCCTGGGTAGGAGCCATCACCTCGCTACTGGCTGCCTTGATGGCCACCCAGCAAAACGACATCAAAAAGATTCTCGCCTACTCGACCCTCTCGCAGCTCGGTTACATGGTCATGGCTGTGGGCCTTGTTGATGCCAATGCAGGCATGTTCCACCTCTACACCCACGCCTGGTTCAAGGCACTCCTCTTCCTTGGCTCGGGCGCTGTCATTTACGCCTGTCACCACGAGCAAGACATCTGGAAAATGGGCGGACTATTCGGCAAAATGAAAATCACCGCCATTACCTTCATCATCGGAACCATGGCACTTACCGCGGTTCCCGGAACTTCCGGATTCTTCTCTAAGGAAGGTATTCTTCACGCAGCACATGAGAGCAACCAAGCTCTTTTCTACATCGCCGTCATTGTTGCCGCATTAACGACATTCTACATGTTCCGCCTGATCTTTGTCGCCTTCTTCGGAAAGGCTAAAAACGAGCACGCAGAGCACGCCAAGGAGGTTGCCCCTGTCATGTGGATACCTTTAGCCTTACTCGCCGTCATGGCATTTGCCTCGCCATTCCTAGGCAAGCTCATCCCAGCCACCGAAGGATACCATCCACATCTTGGTTTCGAAATAAACGTCGTTACCATCGCCTCACTGCTGGCATTCGCGGTAGGATTCATTGCCGCCTTAATCGTCTACAAAGGCAAAACATCCGACCCCATCAACATTCCCTTGTTCCGCAACAAGTTCTACTTCGATGAGCTCTACGCTTGGATCATCAAGATTTTCCAAGACGCGCTTGCCGCCATCATCCACTTCTTTGATGCCTTTATCATCAACGCCATAATCATTGGCGGCCTTTCCCGCTCCGCTGTGGGAATCGGCAACATCTTCCGCCGATACGCCCAGTCAGGAAGTATCAGCGGTTACGCCTTCCTGATGGCCGTGGGTGCACTCCTCGTCATCTACTTCACCGTCTTTGCATCAAAATAATAAGTCCTATTGGACAAATAAGACCTATTCCTCAATACCATGCTACTCGCTCTCATTCTCATACCGTTCTTGGCTGCCATCGGCATTCTCGGAGGTCTGCCAGCTAGACTCACAGCTGTCATTGCATCACTTGCCAATATCCTAGTCGCAACCTATGCGCTCGCATGCCCAGCTTGCTGCGATGGCTTCAGCCTTCAAGTCTTAGCTGATCCCAAGATTAACCTCTCTCTGGGAATTACTGGTATCAGTGCCATCATGCTGATCCTTAGTGTGATCGTGACCTTGGCGGCTGTCTACAGCGGCAAATGCCCTGAGGGTCGCGAAAAACTCTGGTTTTCAAGCACCCTCTTTATCGCTGCGGGCGCCATCGGTGCCTTCCTCTCCACGGATGTCTTTTTCTTTTATGCCTTCCACGAGTTGGCCCTGATACCCACCTTCCTCATGATTGGCATTCTTGGCCGGGGTGAGCGCAAAGAAGCCGCTTGGAAAATAACGATCTATCTCGCCTTTGGTTCAATCGTCCTTCTCGCTGGACTGTTGATGGCCACGATGCACACAGGCAGCTTTGCCTTCAGTGATTTAGCCGCCATCCCTGCCTCTGAGCAAAACACCGTCGCCCTCTTACTGATCATCGGTTTTGGCACTCTGGTCTCACTCTTCCCTCTGCACAGCTGGGCCGCTCCGGCATATGCTAGCGCACCCACTCCTGTGGCGATGCTCCACGCTGGCGTGATGAAGAAATTCGGTCTCTATGGACTTCTTGTCATCGGCATGAAAGTGGCACCTGAAGGCATGCTGCACTGGCTGCCCTGGATCTGCGTGCTGCTGCTCGGCAACATCATCTGGGTCGGACTGGTCACCATCAACCAGAAACGCCTCGACTTAATGTTAGGTAATTCTTCCGTGATGCACATGGGTTACATCTTCCTTGCCATTGCCGCTCTCGCCGCCAACCCGGCAAACAGCATCGCAGAGCCGGCAGCCATACTGCTGATGTTTGCCCACGGCATTTCTATCGCCCTTCTTTTCTCACTCACTTCCTTAGTGGAGCAAAAAACGGGCACTCTCGAAATCTCCCAGCTTGGCGGCCTCGCCAAAAAAGCCCCCGCTCTTGCCTTTCTCTTTGGCTTAGCAGGCATGGCCTCTATTGGACTTCCTGGCTTGGCTAACTTTGCCGGTGAAGTGATGGTATTCTTTGCTGGCTTTGCTGACTGGACCCCCGGCGAAAGCATGGGCTGGGTTCAGATCACCACCATCATCGCTCTCTGGGGCGTGGTCATCAGTGCCGTTTATATGCTGCGCGCCTTCCGCAACACCTTCCAAGGCCCTCTGGTTAAGGCCACAGAAAACGCTGCAGACATTCATTACTGCGAAAAAATTCCTGCTTATATCCTAGCCGCGACGCTCTTAGTCGTTGGCATCTATCCAAAAATCATCCTTCAGTTTCTCTCCCTCTGATCCAGCCCTGAGGAACTCCAAGACTTTTCCATTATCACTATGCAACCGCACTTCATCGAATTCATCACTGTCGGCTTTGGCCTGATCCTGCTGATGTTTGAGGCCTTCACCAAAGGCAAAAAATCACAAATCGGACTGCTTGCCGCGACAGGACTTGCCGTGATTCTGGCCATGTTATTCTGCCCAGCCCCGTCATGTTGTCCCGTCCCTGAGTGGATGGAACGCTTCTACAGTGACGATCAAACTGCCCGCTTCTATAAAATCATCGCGGTAACGAGTACCATTCTCGTGCTGCTCATGTCGGTCGATTTCAGCAAAGTGCTCTCTAAGTTCACCAGCGGTGGAGAAGATGACTCAGCCACTGGTGAGTTTTACTGCCTTCCCATATTTGCCTGTGCCGGCCTAATGTGGATGGCTTCGGCCACTGACCTAGTATCCATTTTCGTTTCTCTCGAGCTTGTGACGATTTCCTTCTACGTGATGGTCGCCTTTATGCGCCGCAATGTTGGTTCACTTGAAGCCGGAGTGAAGTATCTCATACTTGGCGCTCTATCGACCGGATTTCTCGTTTACGGTATTGCCTGGATATACGGGGCAATGGGGACCACTGACATCACCCTCTATAGCTCTATTCTAGAAAGCGAAGCTTATCATTTGAACTACCTGCTCTTTGGTATCGCGCTCATCCTTTTAGCTCTTGGATTCAAAGTAGGAGCCGTACCCATGCAGCTTTGGATTGCTGATGTCTACCAAGGAGCCCCCACCCCCATTACTGCGTTCCTCTCTGTCGCCTCAAAAGCAGCGGGTTTCCTCGTATTGATGACTATCCTCAGCCCTTTCTTGGCCGCCGATGCCACCGGCAGCACGGTTAGCTCAATCCTGCTCATTATGGCTGGCGCAACATTACTCTATGGTAATCTTGCAGCGATATCTCAGAACAACTTTAAGCGGCTACTCGCCTATTCATCCATTGCCCATGCAGGCTTCTTACTCATCGGTGTTGCCACTCAGGACTATGACTCCGTCTCATTCTACCTCGGCACTTACCTTCTGATGACCTTTTCCGCCTTCTTTGTGCTAGCCCTGATCCGTTCTGAGGAAGACAGTGACGAGCTTGAGGCCTTTGACGGTCTAGGTAAACGCAATCCGCTACTCGCTTTCGCACTAACCATAGCTATGGCCGCCTTGGCTGGTATCCCACTCACCGCTGGCTTCTGGGGAAAGTTCCTCATCTTTAAATCTGCGATCGCCAATGACATTTCATGGTGGTTGCTGAGCATCGCATTTGTGAGCGTAGCTGCTGGTTTTTACTACTACCTCAAAGTTGTCAAAGCCATGTATTGGAACACTGCCAGTAACAACACGAGCATTACGGTTCCTGTGATCACCAAAGTCGTGCTCATACTCCTCACAGCTGCCATTCTCATACTCGGCATTTACCCGCAGCCGATCTTCAACCTACTGGGGCAATAGAGAGCCTCACGGTTCGATCGCCATCTTGTAAAAAACAAGAGCGCGCACTCGACCTGCAGCCTCGCTCGCTGTAAGCTGATTACATGATAAACGTTGTAGTTCTCTCGCTGCTGACCGGATTAGCCGTTGGCATTCTTTTTACCGCACTCAAGCTACCTCTGCCTGCACCTAATGCCTTCGCAGGCGTCATGGGCATTGTCGGCATCTACCTAGGCTCTCTTGCCTGGCCAATGATCAGCAAACTTTTTTCTTAAGTCATGCTTCCTCAAGAGATCATACGCCACAAGCGCGATGGGCTCACACTCAATGACGAGGAAATCAGGTTTTTTGCCAATGGCATAGCTAGTGGTTCGATTAGTGAGGGGCAGATCGCAGCCTTTGCGATGGCCATTTTCTTTCAGGGAATGGATGCCGATGAAATCGCCGATCTGACCATCGCCATGCGGGATACCGGCGACATTCTCAATTGGGAAGATCAGAACTTACCCGGTCCACTTATTGACAAGCATTCCACAGGAGGCGTCGGTGACAGCGTCTCACTCATGCTCGGTCCGTTGCTTGCGGCATGCGGCGGTTATGTACCGATGATTTCGGGCCGTGGTTTAGGGCATACCGGCGGTACTCTTGACAAGCTGGACTCGATCCCCGGGTATAACTCTACCCCTGACAATCACTTATTTCGTAACGTAGTGCGTGAATGCGGGGTCGCCATCATCGGACAAACGGGCAACCTCGCCCCCGCCGACAAGCGCTTCTACGCCACGCGTGACATCACCGCCACCGTTGAGTCCATCCCCCTAATCACGGCTTCTATACTCTCCAAGAAATTTGCCGCTGGCCTCGATTGCCTCGTTATGGATGTCAAAACAGGATCAGGTGCCTTCATGACAAATCACGATGATGCACGCGAGCTGGCACTCAGTATTACCAAAGTTGCTAATGCTGTCGGAGTCAAAACAAGCTCCATGCTCACTGACATGAACCAGTGCCTTGGATACAATGCGGGCAATGCATTAGAGATCCGCGAGGCTATCGAATTTTTAACAGGGAAAACGCAAGCCCCACGGCTCAAAAAGGTCGTTTTCGCCCTGTGTTCGGAGCTGCTCATTCTCGCAGAGCTTGCCAAAGACAATCAACACGCCACCACAATGCTCAATGAGGCTCTCGAAAGTGGTAAAGCTGCTGAAATTTTCAGTCGAATGACCAGCCTGCTGGGTGGCCCATCAGATTTGATAGAGAACTATGACAAGCGCCTGGCGAAGGCTCCCATCATACGCCCGCTCCTTCATCAGGGCTCAGGTTACGTTAGCCACATAGACACCAGAGCTCTAGGTCTCTCCGTGGTTACCCTGGGTGGCGGCCGAACACGCGCTGAGGATACCATCGATAGTGCCGTCGGATTAGAGGACGTTATTTCCATAGGAGACTCATCTGATCAACCATTAGCCATTATCCATGCACGTGATGAAAGCTCTTGGCAGGAAGCCGCTGAGCGTATCAAGCAAGCCATCAGTTTCCAAGAGACTAAAGAGCCGGATCTGCCGATCATCTATGAAGTGATCCGTTAAACATCTTTAGCAGCTATCAGCCAGCATGCCCATTCAACGCATCATCATCTTAATACTAGATTCTTTAGGAATTGGAGCCTCAGCAGATGCAGCTCAGTTTGGCGATGCAGGGGCTGATACCCTCGGACACATCGCAGCGGCCTTCGACCAAGGCAAGGGGCTGGAGCTACCCCATATGTGCCAGCTTGGCCTAGCTCATGCCTACCGCACCAGCACGGGTCAATTTCCTGCAGGTATGACCATCCCCACCAAGCTAAGCGGCTCCTATGCGTGCGCTAAAGAGATTTCATCGGGCAAGGATACACCCAGTGGTCATTGGGAGATGAGCGGTGTGCCGGCACTCTGGGACTGGGGATATTTCCCTGACAAGACCCATTCGTTTCCTCAGGATTTACTCGATGAAATCGTAACTCGATCAGGCATTTCAGGCTACCTGGGTAATTGTCACGCATCTGGCACAGACATCATTGCTCGACTGGGCGAAGAACATATCAAAACTGGCAAGCCCATCTTCTACACTTCTGCCGACAGTGTCTTCCAGATTGCCTGCCATGAACAACATTTCGGGCTCGAAAACCTCTACCGCCTCTGCGAGCAATGCCGAGAATTGCTCACGCCCCTCAATATCGGCCGGGTCATCGCTCGGCCATTCATCGGCACTACCCAAGACAACTTCGAACGAACCGGCAACCGCCATGATTACTCCATCCAGCCACCTCAGCCAACAGTGCTGCAAAAACTTGTTGCTGACGGCGGCACGGTGATCGGCGTGGGAAAGATCGGCGACATTTTTGCCCACACAGGCATGAGTGAAGAGATCCGCGCAACAGGCCACCCCGCACTCTGGCAGGAAACGTTTTCCGCTATGGAACGCACTCAAACAGCACAAACTACGCGAAGCATAGTGATGACTAACTTTGTCGATTTTGATGCTCTCTACGGACACCGCCGCGACACCATCGGCTATGGCAAGGCATTAGAAGAATTTGATCGCCAACTGCCCTCATTGTTTGAGAAAATGAGTGCTGACGATTTGCTCATCTTGACGGCTGATCACGGCAACGACCCCAGCTGGCATGGCACAGACCATACCCGTGAGCACGTCCCCATTCTACTCTACCAACATGACATGCCCTCGACTGACCATGGCTTCCGAGAAACATTTTCAGACATCGCTCAAACAATCTCTCGCACCTTCAAGCTATCAGCATTTGAGCACGGTAAGTCTCTCGATCTTTGAACCTTAAATACAAACAACTCACCACCTCATGACTCCACATATCGAAGCAAACCCTGGCGACTTCGCCCCTACATGCCTACTCCCCGGGGACCCACTGCGCGCAGAATACATCGCTGAAAACTTCTTAACCGATGTCAAAAAAGTGAATTCCATACGCAACATGCTCGCCTTCACCGGCAATTACCAAAATACCCCAGTGTCCGTCATGGGAAGCGGCATGGGTATTCCATCCATCTCCATCTACGCCAAAGAACTCATCACTGAATATGGGGTGAAAAACCTCATACGTGTGGGCAGTTGCGGAGCCGTCAGCTCCTCTATCAAAATACGCGACATCCTCATTGGCATGGGTGCCAGCACCGACTCGGGAGTGAATCGCCAGCGCTTCCAAGGTTTTGACTACGCCGCGATCGCAGATTACGATATTATCAAAGCGCTCAACACAGCTGCCGAGACACTCAACATCGCTGTGAAAAACGGCAATTTATTTTCCTCTGATCTCTTTTACACACCCAATTCCTCGATGTTTGATACCATGGAAACCATGAATATTCT
>CAWVVN010000032.1:0-19343 GCA_963933605.1 uncultured Verrucomicrobiales bacterium | reverse complement strand
CGGCTTACGTTCCCGTTTAGAGTTGTCGCGGGAGTTGTCGCGGGGGTTGTCGCGGCGATCGCGCCTATTTTTGTTATTATTACCTCGGTTCCGGTTATTGTTATTGCGCCTTTTGTTGGAGGATCGAGGCTTCTCGCCTTGATGGCTATCTGAGTCACTGCTTTTCTCCCGATTTGGTTTGTTGCCAGAGCCTTTTTTGACAGGTCCAAGGCCCTTGACGCGCCCCATACGTGGCTTGTCACCGGAGTTCTCGCGGGATTTTTCACCGGAGTTGTCGTCATTGCGGCCTTGAGAATTGGAGTTCTCGTTAGGCGAGGGTGTTTTGGGACTTGGGTCCTGTTTGGCTTGGTCGCTCATAATTCAGCAGATAAATACTTCAAAGAATGAATAGTATAAATAGAGATGGTTCGAAGAGATGGTTGGTAGGGATGATTCGTAGAAATAGTCTAGGTTGTATCAGTTCCTGTTCGAGCCGGCAGCGATGAAGCAGCAGCTGTGATCAGAGTGAGAAACAACGAATAAAAAATACTGTATATGTGTGTGCTGTTAGCACAAGAGGCTGTCATTGGACAATAGGCTACGCCGATATTGTGTGATTTCACTTACTGCTGGGGCGTGCAAAATCGCTATCCCTGAGAGGTGATATCTTGAGTGACGGAAATTGGCGAAAAATAGAAGTTCTTTACCCGAGAATTCCCGGAGGAGAACCGTCTGCCAAATCGTCCAGACGCAGGGAACATGAATGAAATCCCTTGGATTGGCAATGATTTTTTATTCATAAGCAGAACGTGCCGCTCAGCGAAGCGTAGAGCCTTGCCTGAGTTTGTTGTTATTGGGCGGCTAAGCTTACCGCGGGATGGTTGTTTGCAGCACGATTGAATCAGCAGCTGCCCGCAGGGCTTGGCTTGCTCGGGGCAGTAGCAACATGTCGCCTTCTTTGTGAGTTCTGCCGTCGCTGGATTCGAGCTCGCCACTGACAACAGTGACAATAGAGAAGCGTTCTTGATCGGGGTTGCCAAGCGCAGTGCCAGTAGAGAGATTCAAGCGATCAACATGAAAGTAGGGGCAGCTAGCCAGTGTGTTGCCATTAGGCTCATCCATCGCTGGTTCGATATCGGAGAAGTCGATGCAACGCACTGATTGCTCGACATGGAGATCACGCGGCACGCCATCGAGTCCCATCCGATTCCAGTCAAACACACGGTATGTGGTGTCCGAGTTTTGTTGGATTTCGTAGATGACAAGGCCGGCGCCAATGGCATGTAGCCGCCCCGAAGGAATAAAAATCGAATCTCCACGCTGGGGCGTAATACTATGAACGGCCTGATCAACGCTACCTTTCTCGATGGCCTCTTGGAAGTCGGCTTTAGTAATGCCGGACTTCAGTCCCACATAGAGTTTGGCATCCTGCGTCGCGTCGGCAATGTACCACATTTCTGTTTTGGCTTCTCCTCCGAGCTCTGAGGCGATTTCCGCGGGCGGGTGGACTTGGATGGAGAGCTTATCACGAGCATCCAATATTTTGATTAGCAGCGGAAAGGTGGGAGAGTCTTCAAATCCGGATCCGAAAATTTCCTCGCGGCTGTTTTGCCAGAGCTCATTGAGTGAAGTGCCCCTCAGCGGCCCATGGTTGACAATGGATTGTTCAGCAGGCCGATCGCTCATCTCCCACGCTTCGCCATAAGGAGTGTCGGCAGCTGGGAGTTCTCTTTCGAAAATCTTCTCTAGCTCACGCCCGCCCCAGACACGCTCCATGTAGAGGGGTTTGAAGGTGATAACATGCATGTCCTAAGACATAGCTAAGACAGTTCATTGTTCCAATAATAACTGAGAAAAATATTCGTATCTGCAGTCAGATAGACTATTTATGTGCATGGACAATTCGATGGCTCAGAGCGCCAATCTCGCATGGATCAAAGCGGAAAACCTGCACCGTGGATACTCGGTGGGTAAAAAGCGCATCGAGGTGCTGCATGGGATTGATTTGCAGATTCAACGAGGTGAGAAAGTGTTTCTCTGCGGGCCGAGTGGAGCTGGCAAGACGACACTGATGTATATTCTCGCTGGGCTTGAGCAGCCTGAACAGGGCAAGGTATGGGTTGATGGGCAAAATCTTTATGCCCTGTCGCGCAGGCAGCAGGCTCGAGTGCGGAACAAGTGGATGTCCTATATTTTTCAGAACTATTACTTGATGCCCGAGTTGACGGCATTGGAAAATGTCATGGTGCCAGCCATGATCAGCGGTAAAGACTCGGTGGATAAAGCAAGAGAGTCACTGGAGCGTGTGGGCCTGGGGAATCGAATCGATCATTTGCCAGCCGAGCTCAGTGGTGGTGAGCAGCAGCGCGTAGCCATTGCTCGTGCCTTGGTTAATTCCCCTCAGGTTATTTTTGCCGACGAACCGACAGGGAACCTAGACTCCCGCAATGGCGCGCAGGTGATGGAGATGCTTTTGGCTTTGTCCGCTGAAGATGGAGCCACGCTGGTGGTGGTTACTCATGACGAGGCTTTAGCGGTAAATGGAGATCGAAAATTAGTCATCAAAGACGGGGTGATCTCGGAGGATGCTGTCATCGCCTGAAAAATTGCGTTTTCATGATGCTCAATTCATGCTTTAAACCGCTGCGCGCATCGTTAACTTGCAAACCATTAAATACTAACTTCGCATGAGTGACTCACAAAAAATCTGGTTGGACGGCCAAATGTTGGATGAATCTGAAGCTAAAATTTCAGTATTCGATCACGGCCTACTGTATGGTGATGGTATTTTTGAAGGCATTCGTTGTTACAACGGGCGTGTTTTTCGTCTGGTGGAACACGTTGAGCGTTTGTTTTTGTCTGCCCGTGCTATCCTACTTGATATGCCGTGGACCGAGCAGGAGGTGTGTGACATCGTCTGTGATACGATCCGTGCTAATAATTTGACGGATGGTTATATCCGTTTGGTGGTAACTCGCGGTAGCGGCGGCCTAGGCCTCAACCCTTACCTATGCAAAAGGCCTTCGATGTTCTGTATTGCAGCTTCAATCCAGCTCTACCCGGCGGAGTATTACGAAAAAGGCCTCGAGTTAATTACCTGCTCTACTCGCCGCCCAAGTCACGCGACCTTAAGCCCGCAGGTGAAGTCATTGAACTACCTCAATAATATTATGGCGAAAGTCGAATGTATTAAGGCAGGCGTGATGGAGGGGCTTATGCTCAATGACGCGGGAACGGTTGCTGAGTGCACAGGTGATACCGTTTTCATTGTCAAAAAGGGTGTTGTTGTCACTCCAAAGATTACTGATGGAGCCCTTGATGGGATTACCAGAGGGGTCATCTTTGATCTCTGTGATCGCTTTGATATTGAGCTTATTGAAGATACGGTTACGCGTTACGATGTCTATACCGCGGATGAAGTTTTCCTTACGGGGACGGCTGCTGAAGTTATCCCTGTCGTTAAAGTAGATGATCGTCCTATTGGTAATGGTGAGCCTGGTGAAGTCTTCAGGCAGATGTTGGCTGGGTTCCGCGAGGAGGCCGGCACTACAGGAACGCAAATCTAGTACTTTCTCCCTTGCCATGATATAGCTGGCTCGGTGATACTGGACTTATGCCAGTTAAAGGAGCGTTAGAAAAGTATTTGGTCAAGCCGGGGCAAAAATTAAATCTCGCTAAACGAGAAACGGATGACAAATCGCTCTTCGATGGCAACAAGGATGAGCACGAGCCCTTTCTGAAGCAGCTCAGGGAGGACCTCAAGATTCAGCAAAACCACCTCTACGCTGAAAACAAACACCGCTTGCTAGTGGTCATTCAGGCGATGGACACAGGTGGAAAGGACGGCACGGTGAAAAGTGTTTTTTCTGATGTGGATCCACAGGGCATTCATGTGGAGCCTTTCAAAAAGCCATCTGAGGACGAGTTGGCGCGTGACTTCTTATGGCGTGTTCATGCAAAGGTGCCTCGCAATGGTCAGATTGTGGTATTTAACCGCAGCCACTATGAAGATATCCTCGCAGTAAGAGTGAAAAATATTTTCCCGAAGTCGGTTTGGGAACCGCGCTGCCAGCATATTGTCGACTTTGAGCGAATGTTAGCTGACGAGGGCACAACGATTGTTAAAATTTTTCTGCATATCTCTAAAGACGAACAGAAAGAACGATTGCAGTCGCGTTTAGATAATGTGGTCAAGCACTGGAAGTTTAATCCAGATGACTTGAAAGACCGGGCACGTTGGGATGACTTTCAAGGGGTCTACGAGGACCTTATCGAAAAAACATCAACCGAGTGTGCTCCATGGTATATCGTGCCGTCAGACCGGAAATGGTATCGCAACCTTGTCGTTGCTCGTATCATCGTCGATACGCTGAAGGATCTTGATATGAAGTTCCCCATTGCCGACTGGATGGCCGAAGATATCGTAATCGATTAGCATTGTGAGTGCCTACTCAGAGGAGTTTTCCATACGAACTCAGGGGAAGGGGACCTACGAGATCACTGACCAGGTAGCCCGCGCCGTGGCAGGGGCTGGGGTGGAGACGGGCACCGTCACCGTGTTTGTGCAGCACACGAGTGCCAGTCTGGTGATCATGGAAAATGCAGATCCGACGGCGCGGACAGACTTAGAGGCGTTTTTTGATCATCTGGTTCCAGAGGATACGCCTTATTTTGTGCATACCTATGAAGGTTCTGATGATATGCCGTCCCACATCAGAATGGCTCTGACTCGCACCAGCGAGGTTATTCCCGTGATCCGAGGAAGAATGACGCTCGGGACTTGGCAGGGGATCTTTCTGTTCGAACACCGGCGTGCTGCGCACAACCGGATGATTAGCGTGGTGGTGCAAGGTGACTAAAAGTTGACGCTTTCACTTGAGGTAGATGAAGCTCGAAGCCAAGGAAGAGGGTCTTGAGGCAGAGGATCTATTTTAAGGTGCGGTAATTTTCATTTCTGAGCGTCACTCCGAGAGTGTCCAAATGCTCAAGTAAGGGCATGACGATTTTACGCGTAGAGTCCAGATGTTGGCGTAGTTCACTGGCTGTAGCTTGTCCATGGCTTGAGATGAAGGTTTTCACCTTTTGAGTCGCGGCATCAAGTGCGGCAGAGGTAATGACGATCTTTGGGTCTAGTTCAACCACTTGACCAGAGCGAATGAGGAACTTCATCGCCTGGTCCTGTGCGGGTGTGGTGATGAGGTCTGATTTGTTGGGTGGGTTAAGGCCCGTTTGATCGAGCTGTGTGACGATTGATTGGGCAATCTTTTCGATCTCATCTGGGAGTGTCAGACGGTGGTTCGGGTGAGCGACGCCTTGTCCGCTAGCTTGATAGCCTTTGGTGCCCAGCGTAGTGATGAGGAGCTCTAAGACCTCTTCAGGGCAGTCGATTTCCTTTTGTAGGTTATCGAGGGGCATGTTGGGTAGGTCTTGATGCTGTTTGTGCCAATCGCGTATGGATTTCTCAGCTTGGTCCTGCAGGCTTTTCCACCACTTGCTATGAATGAGCAGATCATTGTGGCGGATGACACTGCCCTCAGCGATGAGCTTTTCGCTGGTTTCACGAATGGTGTCAGGATGAAAGGGGTGATTGCACAATACCTGCTGCGTCTTGAGTATTTTGTCTCTGACTAGGCGGGTGCGGATATAAACAGCAGGATCATTGGGCTGTGCAGCTCTGGCATGGAGGAAGGTTTCCCGGGATTCGGTGCGGAAGCCTTGTCGTGTGGGCAGCGCGTCGAGCACGGTGCCGCCAGCGAGTGTGCTCTGCTGAGCACCGTCTCGAAGAACGACGCGGTCACCGGTGAGCAGAAAGAGAGGGTTTTCTAAGCGCAGCTGGGCTAGGCAGTCTTCACCTGGGTTAAGATGGTTACGATCATGCAGGATGACACGCGCTCTACAGCGAGCAGAGCCGTGATGGATCATGACCGTTTCCATGTGTTTGAGGGCTCGAGGTTTGATGCCTGGGATCGGCCGTGCCAGACGTTGCAGATGGATGTCGAGGGTATCAGTGGGCACGCCACATGATTGAGTCGTGAGAGTGAGGCCGCGCTTAGCACCTGGTTTTCCTGGGGCGTCAATAGGCAGATCAGGAAGGTTGAGGGCGGTGCGCATGCCTGGCAGTGCTCGCTCGAGGACTTGGCTATGGCTTTGAATGTAACGAACCTTGGCCGGAATGCCGACAGGTTGAGCAATAAGAGAATCTCCGATATGAATGCTGCCGCCCGTGAGGGTGCCAGTGACCACCGTGCCGGTGCCTTTGGGGGAGAAAATACGATCAATAGCTAGGCGTGGTTTGAGCGCGTCTTGTTGAGGCTGGCAGTTCTGAAGGTTCTGGGTGATTGTCGCCTTGAGTTGATCGATGCCTTCTCCTGTGATGGCGGAGACGGGTATGATGGCAGCTTCAGCAATCGAGGTGTCTTGAAGTTCGTCGCGCAGCATTTCCACGCTGAAGGGCACATCTTCACAGAGGTCAGCTTTGGTGAGAGCAATGATGATGTTGGAAATGCCGAGATAGGTAAGAATATGTAAATGCTCCTCTGATTGAGGCATCCAACCGTCATCGGCTGCGATGATGAACAGTGCGATATCGAGAGCGCCAACACCGGCAACCATGTTGTTCACGAAGTCGGCATGTCCAGGCACGTCGACGATGCCGAGCTCATAGGCTTCTTCTTCATGGGTAAGGGAGAGATGAGCGAAGCCTAGCTCAATGGTTACACCGCGTGCTTTTTCCTCGGGCAAGCGGTCTGGATCAGAGCCGGTGAGACACTTGACCAAAGATGACTTGCCGTGATCGATATGACCGGCTGTGCCAAGGATGAGATGATGCATCACGGGCTAACCATCAGAGATACTCTATGAACAATCAAGCGATTATCATCTGATAATGTTTTCTGCATAGGCTTATTCTTCGGCATACTTTTGGCGTTGCTCGTTGGAACCTGCATCATAAATATTAAAATCGATTTTTGAAAAGGCTGCCAGATCGATGCTGACATCGCCCAGCGCCTGGCTGTAGCCGCTTAGTTTGTCCTCAGTAATCGAGGTGAGTTTGAGGGTGATGAATCCGCCATGATGAAACCAAGCTCGGACATCCCCTTTGTATTTTTTGGGCTCTTCACGCTTGTCTTTCCAGTTGATGGATTTGATTTTTTCGATGGGGATGCGTATGGGTGTGTGCTTGGTGTTGACGATCATTCGGCCGTCTTGAATGACGCCTACAGTGCACGGCACACTGTCCCCATTCATGAGGATGATGTCGTGAGGTTGTTTTGCTTCTGCTGGGAGGTCATCGTCGGCTTGATTGCGTGCAAGCTTACCCAGCGGGATGCCATTCCATGGAGAGACATGAATGTTGGATATTGAGATGGGCCTCAAGCGATGCGAAACAAAGGTTAAACCTGTTCCTAGATCATCAGGTTCTGCAATGGGGGATTGCATGATGCAGGCTTGCTTTCCATTGATGTAAATGGTGGCAATGCCAGTTTCTTGATTGATGCAGACGTCAAAGTGGGCCTCTTTTTTACTGGGTCTCTCAGCGAATCGTTGCCGGCTGGGGTCTGACTCTTTTCCCTTGGTGCGCGTCATCATGACGACCGCGTAGCTGTCAAAATTAAATTGGTAACAGGCGGAAGGGGTAGGGCTCTTGACGTCAGAGGAATAAAGTTGAAGCTGGAAGTTCATATGTGTCTCCCAAGTCAGATCAAAACTTATCTGTGATTTTTTCCTTAGGCCTACGTCTTTGCCGATGCTTTCCGCACTGGCTCCTTCAAATACAAGGCGGTGGTTTTTGAGCCGCCACGATTCGTTTACTGCGGGTAGGGGCTTGGTTGATGTTTGCCACTCATGGATGTTGTTTGGTCCACGGTAGTGGCCTTGCCTTTTGCTAACAATATTCAGCGACTGAACCATGGATCTCTTTAGCGTCAGTGTTTCGCTGTATTCGGTATCAAGTTTGATGTTGTCTTCGTTGAGTTCCTTTAGTTGGCCGATCAGGGTGTCACCGTTTGTTTCTTGATTGCGATTCTGAAGTTGAATCCGGGTAAATATCTCCGGCGTTGGAGTGATGGCTCCTTGGTCCATTTGAATAGAAAGGATTTGAGGTATATCGAAAGTAGCTGGTTCGTTGAGATAAGCCGAATCAAGTGCCAGCTGTTGTGTATTGATGAATTTCGGGCTGCCAGAAAGCCTATCACCATTGGAGAGTAAGATCTTGGCTTGAAGAGGTTTGTTGATTTCTTCCTCTGCGGACAAGGGCCATGAACAGCCTGCCACCACTGATGCAAGGATCAGGATTCTCGTTATGAATGGTTTGCCGATGGTCATGGTTATGGTCATGGTTGTAGCTTTAGCCGCAGTGATCTTATTGTTTCGCAGGCTCGGTGTTACCTTTAGATAGCGATTCGATAGACGTGCGAGACACATTGAGCGGGCCGAGGATCGGGTGGGTTGCAGTGAGTTGGTCTCCCGTGATTTCTGGCTGGCTGATCTGTAACTTGCCACCGTTGTTAAGATGAAGCATATGGCTGAATCCCGCTGAGGGAGCTGGGTTTTCCTCTTTTGCAAATAAAAGGGTGCTTACGCGATGCTCAGGGACCTGGAGTGAGTCTGTCTGGCGTGAGTCTTGTGCGTGCTTTTCCTCAAAGACAACAATGCGTTTGTTAGCGTCATCCGATTGCATTTCAACCAACCTGCCTGGGATGTTATCGCCTTGGCTGTCTGTTAGGATGTCAGTTTTTGCCAATGTTGCGTCTTTGTCATAAAACCTAGAATTGATGCTACCAATACGCGAGGTGATGGCGATGTTACTAATAACGCAGTTGGTTTTCTGATCGCTTCGGTTATGAAATATAGTGTAATTCCCATTGGTGGGGCTAACAGTTTCATCCTCCCATGTGCCTATAAACGTTGAGTCAAGGTAGAGTGAAATCAGGCCTTCGCTTTTATCGGCACGTAAATCGATGTTGATTGATTTTTTTTGTTTTTGTCCCTGCTGGATGTCGGCAGGGCTCAGGCTTATGACGCGCAGAGCGCTTTGAGTATTGTCTGGGTAGCGCCTGATTTCCATGCCTCCCGAATTGAAGATAAGCTCATAGGTGCTTTGTTTGCTGGCTGCCGAATTGTTTTCTGCAAAGAAGCGGAATGCAAAATTGGGGGTGCTTTGCCAACTGAGATCATATTGATAACGGACCTTGTCAGGGAGGGGGAGTTGTTGTGCTAAGTGGCCTTTTCCCTCGTAAGTCTGATCATCTGTCATGGTCCAGCCGCCCTCCATGTGAGTCCATGTTTCAGGGGGCTCATTGCCAATGAAAAGAATATCTTCTGATATGATGCCGAAGCGCAGAGAACGTATTTTAGAACGATCGACGTTCAGGCTGCCCGCATAGTCTGTCGTGAGGGATAACTGGTCTTCATCTATAGAGGTAACATGACAAGGTAGGGTGTCACCATTGATGAGGGTGAGAATCTCGGTGTGCTTGGGGCCTGACTTGTTTGTGTGGGGGAAAGTGAGATGCTTGAGAGAAGACGCCTTGATTTGAAGGGCTTGCGGAGACATGGGGGATTTGAAGACAATGGTTCCATGCTCCAATGATTCGACGGTGCCGCTGATGGTGTCGCCATGATCGGTCTCCAGTGTGTCACCATGAGCCGCGCTCACTAAAATGAGGCCCAGAGGAATGATCAGCAATGGAGTGATCACCAATGGAGTGAGTAAGGTTGTGATGAGTTGCTTCATTTTTCGTAAATCGGAAGAAAACGGTAGTTGAGTGCAAGGGAGAGGCAGGCTGTTGCGGTGCAGTATGCATTACCATGCTTGCCTGCAAAGGATCCGTCTGGAAGTTGAAGCACTGAGAGTAAACGGGTATTGTTTGTGTTCCATTTGCCCCAGCTTTCCTCATCAGCTTGGAAGAGGGCTTGGGCCATGTAGTAGCGAAGGTAGAAGGGCCATGTCGTTTCCTGGTTATTGATGTTTTTGATCAGGTATGCCGTTGATCGATCGTAGCCAGCTTCATCTTTCTTTTTAGCCAGTGCGTAGCACAGTGAACCTATTGCTGTCAGCGTAACGCGACCGCCGGATTTTGAAGTGTAGCCATAAGCTCCGTTGGAAGCTCGGCAAGACCTCATGAACCCAAGCCCCTTTTCGATGGCATCATCAGGCACAGGAATTCCAGCATTACGCGCAGCTAGAAGCGCAACGAGTTGACAGCCAGAAACGGTGCTGTCCGCATCTTTTGCATCGGGATTGTAGCGCCAGCCGTGACGGGGGTTGGTCTTCTGAGCCTGGAGTATCAAGGCCACACATTTTTTTAAAGCGGGAGCAATGCGCTTGTTATCGACCATACCGTAACACTCAGCGAGTGCCAGTGTGGCGAAGCCATGATCATACATCTGCGGGCCCATATAGCCATTGGGTCCTTCCTGATGTTTGGTGATCAGGTAATTGATCGATTTGCGGATATTTTCTGCGTAAGGGCCGTGGTTGGGGTCATCTCCATGCGCCAGGAAAGCTAGGAGGCAGAGACCCACGGTGCCAGGGCGAGATCCTGTGCCTCCTCCCCATGCTCCATCAGCGGATTGTGTATTGGACAGGTAGCGAAGGCTGCGTTTGTAGATGGCTTCGACCTCAACGGAGACGGTGTCGTTGACGGCTCGTGGAAATGTTTGTGCTTTTGCTGATGGCGCCATCAGCAGAGACATCAAGATGAAGCTCAGTGCAGCAAAGCCTTGCAGGTATAGGTTGTTTGCCATAGCTGAAATGATGAGTGGGCGGGTGAGGGAAGGGGGCCAAGATCGGCGTTGGAGTTTGGGCTTCATTGGTGGCTCGTCTATTTGACTCGTCTATTTGGTTTGGCTCTTGGCTTAGGGTTTGAGGGTCTTGTCATTGACGCCTCTATTGTAGGCGTCCATGGCTTGATGGAATTCTTTGGGCATGCTGCTGCCTGCCGTTCCGGAATTTCTGGGCACCCTGCGGCTTGAGTTTTCTGCGGTATTGTCAGGGTCGCCTTTGTCACCTCCCTGTGAGCCACCTTTGCCCCCTTGTCCCGGTTGTTGGCCGCCTTGTCCTGGTTGCTCACCGGCCTCATTGCCGGGTTTGTTGCCCGGTTGTTGGCCTTCGCCAACATCTCGCCCGCCGTCCATCATGTTTTTAAGCATATCTAGCATGGAACCCATGCTTTTCTGGCTACCTTTTCATCCGCCATCTTTTTTTTGATTTTGCTGTTTTTTCTTTGCAGCTTCGAAGATTTTTTCGATCACCTCGGTCTCTGTGGCGATGGTTGCGCCTCCTGTGTTTTTCTGTTCGAGAAGGTCGGTGGCATCCGCCATGATGACTTCTATTTCGCGCAGTATGCCGATCACCTCAGCATCCGTTTGTTCATCAATCAGGTCTTGAACGTCAGCGGAGAGTTCATCTTGTTCGATAGCCAGTGATTGGGCTTTTTCTCCGTGTTGCTGTAATGCTTGCTGCACGTTTTCCTCAATGGCTTCGGTGGCGGTTTCTTTTTTATTGCTGGGCTCATTAGCTAAGCAGGTGATGCTAGTTATTGCCATATAAGCAGCGATGGAAGCTATGCTCTTTATTACGATACTCTTCATGATTTTGTCTCAGGGGATTGAGTTTGTAGGGATCGGCGAAGGTCCTCAAGGGATCGTGTGCGTGCGCGGATGTCTTGTTCTTGCTGGATCATGCGCATTACTTTGAGCATAAATTCGAAATCTTGTTCTTCCTGTGATCCACCGCCACCACCACCGCCGCCACCGCCGCCGCTGTTTTTTTCTCCATCGAGTTGCTTGACCCACTTTCGTATTTCGTCAGCCCAGCGTTTGGATTGGGTGATGGATGAAAAGGAGAAGTTCGCCATGATTCGCTTGGCAAGTTCATCAAGTTCTTCATCAACCATCGATCCTCTCATGGTGTCATAGAGCTCTTTGTGTTCAGGTTTTTGAGTGCGCGAGTAATAACTGGCTAGGTCTTCTTGAATCCAATGCAGATCAATTGCATTTTGGCGTTGTTTGGCGTGTGATTTTTTAACGGCTCGTTGTTCGACGGGATCGAGCTCGTCATAGTCACTGCCAATGATTTGGTCGATCACATCGATAATGTTGTGGGCAATGTTGTCTTGTGCACGGGCAGAGCGTTTCAGCCTGTTGACGAAGGTGCCAGCCTCAAACATTTTGTTGGCCTCTTTGGCGTCCTCGAGGGCTTTTTTCATTTTCTCAATTGCCTGGTTTTGCTTTTCGATAGCTTCCTTGAGATCCTCTTGTGATTTTTGGTTGGTATTGCGTCGGTCTTGAGCGTTCTCGAGTTTTTTCTCAATTTGAGGTAAGTCTTGTTGAGCAAGCTCTTTCATGGCCTGAAGTGCATTAGACATTTTCTTCAGTGATTCTTTTTCAATTTCACCATTCCGAACGGCGTCTTTAAAGAGTTTATCCATGCGCTTGCTGAGCTCTTGCATGCGTTCCTTATTGGTCGCTTCGCTATCCTGTTGCCGCTTGAGTTTTTTTCTCGATGTTTCAGTCTGCAGATCCTTGCCCATGTTGCGTTCGGTTCGCAGGTTCTCATCGTTTAAGTTTTGTTCCTGGCGCGCGATATCTTCAAGTTCACCAATCGCGCTATCAAATTGATTTTTAAGAACCTGGGCATGCTCGAGGCGGCTAAGAATAAACAAGGTGACAGGCTCTGAATACACGCGTCCGCGTCCGGGTTTGTAATCTTCCGTCCATGAACGCAGGCTTATTTTCTGGGGCTCGATTGAGAGGTTCGCCGGTGAGAATGAGAATGGGGTGTTGATAGTTGTTTTTGTGGGGCTGCCCTGAGCGATAGTGAGTTCGCCCTTCGCTGGGCTTCCTGGCATGGCCTTATTGAATGCGCCATCCCATGAGATGCCGCATGCTTTGAGCCCGTAGTCATCCTCAGCGATGACTTGAAACTCGATTGTTTCCTCCGCTAGCATGATGTGTTGCCGCTCAATGCCCTGTAGGTAGCTCGATGGGGCTTGATCCTGTAGCGGTTCAATGCGGATTTGAAATGGGTTGGCAGCACTTAAGTTGTAGATGTCTTGCCAGTTGATGGTGAGCATCATTGGCTCCGCCGCAATGGGAATAAGCTCACTTGTGAGTGTCTTGCCATTGAGTTGCAGCGGTATTTCCTGTGGAGTTTTTTCCTCCTGTGCGGGCTCTGTAGCTTGGCCTTCCTCCGGTGTGGGGGGGGAGAGTAAGTCAGCATCTTGGCTTAGCACTACTATTTCAGCATATGCAGATTTGAGTTTTCTTGTTGCTGTTGTCTCGATGGATATGGAGCTGCCCTCGACGAGGTTCATGTAGCCTGAGCGTAGATCCACATTCTTGTCGGCGCGTTGAAGATATTCAGGTAATTTGACCAACGCTTGGATGCTCTCAGTTTCTGGTCTCATGACCGGCTCAAAAGGAAGTGCGTGATGAGCGTCAAGGGCTTCGATCATCACGGTGTCTTGAGCTCGCTGTCCCATGAACTCGAAGGTATAAGATCCATTGGCAAGGGGTGCTTCAATCCAGTCGCCTTTGCCGTAACGTGCGCGTGCCACTTTTGGCTTGCGGGCGGTATCTTTGGCGAGCGGTATGGTCAGTGAGAAAGCTTCACCGTATGGCACACGCTCTGGAGTGCCGATGGCTGAGAGGTCAAGAAGGGTGAAGGTGAAGCGCTCTGTGCTAGAGAGAGGCATGATCCAGCGTTTCAGTGAATTCATTCCTGCATGAGGAAAAGTGAATATCAAAATCGTCGAAATAGATAATAAGCTAATCACCGTCAGCAGCCATTTGCGATGCTGAGGTGTGGGGAGCGCTGCCGTGAGGTCGAGCTTAGATGCCTCTGCAGCCACATTGTTCATCGCTGCTGCACGCAGTTGTGGCGAGAGGGTTTCCTTGCCCTCTTTTTGGTCCTGGAGCTCGACAGCTCCCAATAAGCGGTCACCAAGTTTGGGGAAACGCAACGAGATCAGTCTGGCGAGCTGGTTTTCACGACGGTGACGGTAGACCCAGCGATGAATCCAATAAGGAGCAAAAACGACGAAGAGAGAGGTTCCCGCTAATAAGATGATGAGCCGGACGGTCGTGGGAGTTTCAAAAAACCGGTCCAGCAGAAAGACAAAAAGAAAGGAGGTAATTAAGCCTGCACACCCAGCGAGGAGGGCTTCGCTAATCTTGATGCGCCAGAGTTTTTTACGGAACGCCTCAAGTTGCCGCTGGAGTCCATCAGGAATCGGAGCCAGATGAGATTGATTAGACGATGATGGTTGCTTTGCCGGCATGGGCAGATGGAGTGGCGATGAGATTTGACTGCAAGTGAGCGGCGGTGCGATGCGGAAAAAGCATACAAGAAAAAGGCGGCAATCTATGAGTTTAACACCTGATATACGAGCCTGTCATGTAGCTGGTGCTATTTCCAGCGGAAATTACTGCCTATTTACTAATGGAATAACGACAGCTGAGGCGCTTTTTTTCTGAGTATGTGAGTAAAAACTCAATATGGATAACGTGGCCGCATGGTTGATGTCTTGGGAAGTCTTTAGGGAGTCTTTGGGCATAGCCCTTCAAATGGGCTTGCATTCTACGGTGTCTGGCTTATTTCCCTGCGCAGACTTTGAGAGATTTGAAGACACATCCGGCTTGGACAGAAGCTGATACAGGGATCCCATTACCTAAGACTAGGCATGGGTGCTCAGTGTGCCTGCCAACATGGGATGCTGTTCTCGGCTATGAGGAAAAAAGGGACAAGGTCATCCGCAAGCTCCGCGCTGGATACCCGCGTTTTTTATTACACCCAGCAACGGCAAGGTTGTTTGCCGAGGCTGAAAAAGGACTGGCCGACAATGGTATGAAGGTGGTTGTTTTTCCGACAAGGGACGTAGCCCAACGAGCACAGCGATTTGTGGAAAAACGGAGTCGCTCAGCATCCAGAATTGCCAGCTATGAAGGACTTCAGGCATTGATTGTCAGTGAGGATGATTTCCCGGTAGCCATGGAATATTGGCGTTATACAGGTGAGATTGTCAGCAGTCGGCAAGCTGAGCATATTCTGCAGGGTGAGGGGAACAGCGAATTTGGCACCACGAGCTTGCGTAAACGTCTTGCCAAGCTGGGTGGTTATAGCCCGGAAAATGTCTATCTATATGAAAATGGCATGGCGGGCATGTTTGCCGTCCACCGTGCGCTAAATCACCTACTGCCGGGGAGAAAGACATTGCAGCTGGAATTTCCATATGTTGATGCAATGCGGGTGCAAAACCACTTTGGCAATGGTGTGGTTTTCCTGAACGAAGCGATCGGGGAATCATTGGACGAGGCTCTGAGGCGCATTGCAAAAGGTGAGTTTTCCGCTGTATTCTGTGAAGCTCCAAGTAACCCCTTATTGAGGACCGTTAATCTTGCGGCTGTCTCCAAAGCCTGCCGTCAGGGCGGTGTGCCCTTGGTGGTCGATGATACAACGTGTTCAGTGGCTAATATCCAAGTTGATCGTTATGCTGACATTGTCACAACCAGCTTAACCAAATGGATATCAGGGCGCGGCGATGTGATGGCTGGCCAGGTGACTCTAATTCCTGGTTCTGCCATGTATTCCGAGTTGAAAGAGTTTTTTGATGATGACTGTGAGGGTGGATCAAGGCTTTATGCATCTGATGCGAGGGTTCTTGCACGCAATATCAGCGGCTTCGCTGGGCGTATGCGGAAGTCGAATAAGAGCGGTGAAATGCTGGCAGACTTTTTGTCGGCGCATCCCGCCGTGGGTAAAGTTTGGTATCCAAAGTTTACCACGCCTAAATTATACAACGCCATCAAGCGCAAAGGTGGTGGTTATGGTGGCCTGATCTCTCTGCTGCTCAAAAATCGCAAAAAGTCGGCGAAGTTCTACGATGCCTTGCGTATATCCAAGGGTCCAAGTCTAGGCAATGATTTCAGCTTAGCCTGCCCGTATACACTTTTGGCTCACTATGATGAGCTTGAATGGGCCGAGGGCTGCGGCTTGGACCGTCATTTGATTCGTATTTCAGTCGGCTCAGAGGATGCCAGTGATGTCATTGAGAGGGTCCGCGAGGCTCTCGACTCGATTTAGCTTCATGTTTCGAGTGGCAACATCAGTTGGAATTGATGTCGAAATTGCTCCAAAATTGCTCCAAAATTGGTATGGAAATTGCTGTAACCACTGTAGCAAAGGTGCGCTAGACACTCATGGTTGGCAGCCCTGCTGACAAAAAAAGAGTTGCGCGCACAAAATAAAGCATTTATAGGGAGCTCAACTGTAGACATTTTATCATTTCCTGATTAAATCTCTCTCATTTCAGTAAGAAATAGTCACCAATTACAGTAAATAAAGGACATCAAGACCATGGCCAAATCAAAAACCCGATTAGCTCTCCGTGTGAACGAAGAAAACCCGAATCACCATTTGTGGAACAATCGTGGTGTATGGTGGTGTCACCTCACGGTGCATAAAAATGACGCAACTTCTGAGCGTCTGCGTTTTTCACTCAAAACACGCGACCTTGATAGTGCTCGAGATCGTCGCGACCGTATCCTCCGTGATATTGCTGAGCATTACGAGATTGCCGCATAAGTGATCTTGTTGATTAGCGCAGCTGAAATCATTTATCTCACGGGCATGAGCGTGGACATCAGCTGTCATCATCGCACATGCTTGATATCAGGCAATATTGTCACTTCTCATTCACAGCAGGGCTGTTAAATTAACAGCCAATGGCGCGTGAGTATAAAATATCATCTAAGCAAGATGCTGCGGCCGGTGGGTCGGGGATCGATTACGCTGCTGAGCTCAATGAGCAGCAGTATGCAGCGGTCAGCGCCAAGCCTGGACCAGCTTTGGTTATTGCAGGGGCAGGTTCTGGTAAAACAAGAACGCTAACCCACCGTGTGGCCTACCTATTGGATAAGGGCGTAGATGCGGGTAATATCCTGCTCTTGACCTTCACCAACAAAGCGGCGCGTGAGATGCTTGAGCGTGTTGAGCAGCTTGTGCCTAAGGATATTGCGGGGCTGTGGAGCGGCACCTTCCACTCCATAGGCAATCGTATTTTACGAAAGCATGCTGATGATCTTGGCTTTACGCGTTCGTTTTCCATTCTCGATCGTGATGATCAGAAGTCATTGCTCTCGGAAGTGGTGAAGGGATTGAATGTGGATACCGGTGGGCGGCGTTTTCCCAAGGCAGACCTATTAGCATCTATTTTTAGCCTTGCTGAAAACACTTACGAATCCATCGAAGATATTCTGGAATGCCGCTACCCCCATCTTGAGGAGTGGCTTGAGGAAATCAAAAAGGTCAGCCAGTCATACCGTAAGAAAAAAAAGGAGACCAACTCGATGGACTTTGATGACCTTCTTATACTGACTCTCAAGTTACTGCAGGAGCACGAGGACTTGCGAAAGCTGTATCAGAGAAAGTTTCGCCATGTCTTGGTCGACGAGTATCAAGATACCAACAAGGTCCAGTGTGACTTGATTGATTTACTGGTCGGAGAGGATCAAAACCTGATGGTGGTAGGGGATGACGCGCAATCCATTTATTCATGGAGGGGGGCAGACGTTGATAATATTCTTGGTTTTAAAGAGAAGTATCACGATGCCCAAGTTTTCAAAATAGAGACCAACTACAGGTCCGTTCCTGAAGTGCTCGAGCTTTCCAATGCGGCTATTCGGCCCAATCGATCTCAATATGATAAGGAATTGAAGCCAGCGAGGGAAGGCGGAGCCATGACTCCAGCTTTAGTGGCTCTTGATGACCCGTCTTTGCAGGCTGAGTTTCTCGCTGAGCGAATCGACGAGCTCATTGGTGAAGGTATTAAGCCGAATGAAATAGCAGTTCTCTACCGTGCTCACTACCACAGTATGGAAATTCAGATGGAGCTTACGCGTCGGGATTTACCCTTTCAGATAACCAGTGGTCTGAGGTTTTTTGAGCAAGCGCACATCAAGGACGTATCAGCGATGATCAGATTCGTGGTCAATGGGCGCGATGAAGTCAGTTTTAAAAGGATGGCGCTCTTGTTGCCGGGCATTGGCTCTAAGACCGCTGACAATCTGTGGCAGGCGTGGTTGCATTCAGCCGCAGGTCGGAGTGTTGAGGTGCCGGAGTCTTTTTCAAATACGCTGCTGAGCTTTCGTGTGCCCGCTAAGGCGAAAGATTCTTGGGAGCAGCTATGCCACACACTCGATGAGCTTGCCCCAGAGGGTAAGCTTGAACGTCCATCTAATATGATCTTCAGTATCCTAGAGGGGGTTTATGAGGATTATATGCGAGCGACATTTGATAATTACGAGCATCGCAAGCAGGACATCGAGCAGCTGATGCAGTATGGCGAGACGTATGAAGATATCCTCGAATTCTTAGCCCAACTATCCTTGATGTCATCGGTGGATGGTGACCCGGCACAGGATAAGAATCAACAGCAGCAGGATGAGGGTGAGAGCGTGATGCTGTCATCCATCCACCAAGCAAAAGGGCTCGAGTGGAAAGTCGTTTTTGTAGTCTGGTTGGCTGATGGAATGTTTCCCAACAGCAGGGTGCTGGATTCTGGGGATAACGATATGTTTGAGGAAGAGCGGCGCTTATTTTATGTGGCTGTTACACGTGCTAAGGACCAGCTCTACCTGACCTATCCGATGACTAACCCGAAAAGCTACACGGGTGAATACATGACCAAGCCGTCACGTTTTCTCGAGGCGATCCCGACGGAGTTGACCGAAGAGTGGGAAGTCTCTACTTGGTAGGTTCAGGGCACAAAAAAGCCTCCCGCTAGCGTGCAAGAGGCTTTGCTTGAGGTGTTGTGTCAATTAGTGAGCGTGCCCGTGGTCACAGGTGCAGGCGTATTCCTGGTGATCACAGCTTGGGCAGTTGCTTAGATCGAGCGCGAATTTCCCTCTGATGGGAGCCGCATCGGCACTGGTTTTGAACGTAAGAATAACGGGGAATTTGTTTCCTGCAGGCAGAGTGCCATCAGAGATGAGGCTATTGCCATCGGTGTCCTTAACGAAGTTCAGCATGGTTGGGTTATTGCGATCACCGCAGACGACGTTCACTGTTTGAGCCGCTACGGCCACTGCTGTATTTTGCTCATTGAGAAATGTAATGCGCACCTTGTTTTCAGGAGTCACGTAAAACTCAGCATGCGGCTCTACCGCGGTGATGATTTTTCCTCCGTTGGGGCCGGCTATTTTTTTGGCGTGCACGTCAGCACCGTGATCATGGTGAGCGCCTGGTCCGTGGTCTGGTATGCCGTCGCCATCATGGTCATGAGGGACAGGTGCATTGTGCTCTCCAGGTCCGTGATCTGCTACTCCGTCACCGTCATGGTCGTGGGGGACATGGGCATGTT
>CAWVVN010000031.1:0-19703 GCA_963933605.1 uncultured Verrucomicrobiales bacterium | reverse complement strand
CGTGTAACAAGTTGTTACCATTCATGCGTGTTTTCTACATACTCTTCAGCAAGGAATTCAAAAACTATTTTCTCACTCCTTTTGGGTGGGTCATATTGGGCCTTGTCTCACTCATGCAAGGTCTCTCCATGACCACGGCGATGGAGAAAATGAAAGACGCACCGATGAGTGAAAACTTTCTCTTCTTATCGTTTAGCGCACCGAACTTCTGGTTCTATTTTCTATTCATTTTCCCTCTCCTGACCATGCGGCTTTTCGCTGAAGAGGAAAAAACAGGCACCCTCGAAACCCTCATGACGGCTCCTGTCACCAGCAGTCAGGTCGTGCTATCTAAATACGTAGCCGCCTTTAGCTTTTACGCATTGCTCTGGTCCCCGATTCTCTTGCATCTGAAAATATTTACCCTTGTAACAGGCAACCCTCCACCTGTTGAAATGGGCCACCTGGTTGCCACCTACGCAATCCTGCTGCTCATTGGCAGCTTCCTAATCGCCATTGGCTGTTTTGCATCCACGCTAAGCTCAAGCCAGATCGTAGCAGGCATCATAACAATCGCCATCATCGTCATACTTTTCTTCCTAGGGTTTGTGCCCTATTACACAGGTGAAGGATTCCAAGCGGTGTCTGTATTTCACTATGTAGCTATCCAAGAACACCTGGCCTTATTTACACGCGGGGTCATTGATAGCCGGCCAATTGTGTATTACCTGAGCATGGCCGCCTTTTTTCTGTTCCTCACTCATCTGACCTTGGATTTCCGCCGCTGGAAATCTTAACGCTCACCCTGCCACCTCTATGCCTGACACAGCAACATCTACTTCATCTGCGCGCCCTGTTCGGCGTTTAGGACGGACGGTTAATGTCATCATTCAAATCAGCCTCTTTGTTGCCGCAGTGGTCGCGGCTAACTACCTCAGCTGCACGAACCATAAACGCTACGACCTCACGGAGAAAAGAAACTTCAGCCTATCGGACTTTAGCGAAAAATTCCTCAAAGGTAAGATGCTTCAAGAGCATCAGTCTCCGGTGCAAGCCATCGTTGTCATGCGGCGCACATCGCCACATTATTCAAGAGTTTACCACCTGCTTGATGAATACCAACGAATCGCTGGCGACGCCATCAAGCTTGAATTCATCGATCCACTCCGCCAAACAGACCGCACCCTAGAACTAGAGGCTATCTATGGGATAAAATATAGCGAAGACATGATCATTATCGACGGCCTCGTCAATGAAGAGATCACCAACGGTGACGACCAGGCCAGTCAGTCAAACATCTCTATTCCTGGCGCTGGCGATTCAAAAGCCGACAAAGCTAACCAAACAGCCCAAAAAACCTCAGGACATCTGCGTGTCGTCCGCGTCTCCGACCTCTACTTACAGGATGACAACCAGACGATCGTCGCATGGCAAGATGAAGATGTAATCACATCGAACTTCATCAGCGCCATCGAGGGCTCACCTCGTAAGATCTACCTTGCCGCCGACAAAATGAACATTCAGGAGGTAGATGGCCAACCCGCATGGATTATCCTGACCCGCATGCTTCTGCAACAAAACATTGAACTCCGGCCGATACGCCTCGCAGATATTGATGCAATACCTGAAGACGCCGAGGGACTAGCACTCATTGGACCAGCCTATGACCTCAATGAACGCGAACTGAAAATTCTCACAGAATACTGGGACAGACAACAATCGGCATTGTTGATCACACTCGATCCCACCGCTCAACTTGACAACCTGCGAATCTTTCTCCGCAGTTATGGCATCACTGCCCGCAATGACAGAATCATCACTGTAAAAAATGGCCAGACCCTCTCCAATGTTCAGAGCATTTTCTCAAGGGGCGCTGAAATCAATAGCTCGCTGGGCGGTAAATCAACGGTATTTGAAGGCGTCAGCTGCAGCTTAGAGGTACGCGAAAACGATGACCGACTGCTCAACAAACGCATCCAGCCTATTGCCCTCGTAAAAGCCACCACAGGCTGGTGGGGTGAAACTCGCTTCGATGAACAGAATCCCACCTTCAATGTCGAGGAGGACTATTCGGAACCCTTGTATCTCTCAGCAGCGATTCTTCGTGGACAAGCTACATCTGACGAAACAGCCAACCTTGTTTCAAAAATGGTCGTCATCGGCAATACCGACTTTCTGGCCACCCGTAAAACACGCCCTGAACAAGCCGACTTCATCAAATCGAGTGTCAATTGGCTCATCGGTCGTGAAGAGCTTATCGGAATCGGACCTAAAAAACTCTACCGACATAAAATGACGATCCTGCCTGCTCACAATGCCTTTATCACGAAGCTAGTGCTCATTTTCATCCCTGCTGCAGCACTACTTATCTCGTTGATTGTCTGGAACACTCGTCGCGCGTAAGCCCCTCAACTACTCGTTTTCAATACCTGCCTATCATTTCTCGATTGTGCGCATCTCCTTCACCATATTCCTTGCCGTTATCGCTCTCGTGCTTTGTGCTTTAGCGGTCGTATTTACAGGTGAAGAATATCGAAACCGGCTCTTTGGCAAGCCATTGGTTCAACCTGGAGAAAAGCTTTTTCCTATCGAAGAGCTCGATAAGGTCCGGCAAATCACACTAAGTAATAGCGATGGTGATGTGGCCAATTTCATCATCGATGACAATCGATGGATGGCCACCAAACCATGGCAAGACCGCGCGGATCCACTTTACATGAAGGCGCTGATACATTTCACCGCACTGCTGCAGGTAGAAGAAATCATCCCCAGAGATGATATAGAATTAGACGAATGCGGCCTTCAAGACGGCTCCATCAAAGTGGAAATGCGTGATGCCGACGGAAAAACCATCTCTCATTACCAAATCGGAAGGCCGACCGCCTGGCACATACCCAGCGAAGGTGAAGACAATCAATCACTGCCTACCATCTTCATACGCATTCCAAAGGGTGAACAAAAAAATAACATTTACGTATGCAGCCAAGAATCCGCTGGTGCGATTGGTCAGCTGTTTAAAAATCAATTCAGCAGGTTCAGAGACCATCACCCGTTTTATTTCAGCCCAAAATACCTGGATAATATCCGTATTCAGAACAATCAAGGTGATGTCGTTGTCTCACGTGAGGATTTACAATCAGCGTGGTCCATCAGCAAACCCCTCGAACTGCGCATTGACCCCGCCAGTCTCAAAGCACTCTTCACTGACCTTGCCCAACTAACCGCGATCCGAGTAGAGGACCGAGCTAACGTAACTCTGCCAGCGGGTGAAGACACCACAGCCCAAACACGCGAGCTATCCATTCACTTCGCAGACGCAAAAAAAGAGATCGTTCTGCGTATCTACCCTCCAGCTGAGGACAATGACAATACCGTGCTCGCAACCGTCAGCGACCGCCCCGGCGCCGTCTTTGAATTACCTCTCACTACAGAGGCTGCGATACCTGACACCACAGCACTTAGCCAATTACAATCAGGCGTCAATGATCTGCGGGCCAAAACCATGACTCACCTCAATGGCCCTCAACTCAAAACAGTGATTCTGCGACCAGAAGCAATGACACCCATCATGCTACAGCGCACACCCAAAACGACCTGGCGTGTATTGCGAAGAACCGGATGGAAGGACGCCAACCAAGACGCTGTCATCAATCTGATGACAGCCATCACCCGAGACAAGGTGCAGAAATTTGTGACGGATGCTGCCACTGACCTTTCTGCTTACGGCCTTCATCAACCCTTCCTTCAAATCGCATTCATTAGCTTTAAAGATGAAAGCATGAGGGTGGCATTTGGGCGCGATGCCGAGCAGAAAAACATTTACGCTCACATCGTCGGAAAACCTAATATCTGGCAAATCAGCCCTGAAACTTTATCAAAAATATCACAATACTCATGGCAATGGCGTAGCTCGCACGTTTGGCACATTCCCAAAATTGATATTACTCAAATTACGATTCAGAAAAAGAATCAGCCGCTCACAGAACTCAGCTACGATCATTTTACAGGCATATGGAAGGCCACTCAGGATGGAGAAGATGCTTCCGCCAGCCTGAACCCCAACAGAGCCGACAAATTGCTCACATACCTTGATTCGCTCAAAACAAAACGTTGGTTAGGCCCCTTACACCCCCAAGCCATGATGGCACTTGAAAACCCCGAAATCACGATTAGTGTCTCCTTGCGTCGTTTCGATGATCAGGGAAATGATTTACCCCCCGTACGCAAGACCTTAAGAGTGCTCCAAACCCCCGGCGGCTATATCAATTTCGCCAAAATAGATAGCTTCCCAATGAGCACAGAGGATCAGGACGAAACGAGCTATTTCCTCCTCTCTCCAGAAACAATCATAAAACTCAGTGTTCAGCTCTTTGAGTAACCTTCTTTTACCACCATGTCAGGCATCGACCCTCATATCATCCGCAAAGATTTCCCAATCCTTGATCAAACGATCAACGGCAAACCTCTGATCTATTTTGATAATGCCGCCACATCCCAGAGCCCAAGACAGGTCATGGAAGCGAGTACGCATTATTACTCCCATATCAATTCCAACATCCACCGAGCGGCTCACAAACTTGCCAGAGAGGCCACTGCAGCACATGAAGCTGCCAGAGAGACCATCTCAACTCATTTAAACTGCGCACACGCTCACGAGCTCATCTTCACTTCTGGAACTACGGACTCCATCAATCTAGTTTCTAATACGCTAGCTCTCTCTGGCAAGATCTCTGCAGGTGATAAAATCATCATCTCTGCACTAGAACACCACGCCAACATTGTGCCATGGCAAATGTTATGCCAGCGCACCGGAGCAAGTCTTGAAATCATACCCATCCACGAAGATGGAACCTTTGATATGGATGCTTACCAAGGCATGCTTGATGAAAGCGTGAAGTTAGTAGCTATCAGTCACGTTTCCAATGCTCTGGGCACGGTCAACCCCGTCTCAACGATCATATCGATGGCCAAGCAGTATGACGCCCTCGTTCTCGTCGACGGCGCTCAAGCAGCCCCCCATTTCAACATTGATGTCCAAGAACTGAACTGCGATTTCTATGTGTTTTCAGGTCACAAAATCTACGGCCCAACAGGAATCGGCATCCTCTATGGCAAAGAACAAATTCTCAATGAACTACCACCGTGGCGTGGTGGCGGAGAAATGATCAAGGAAGTCACCTTCGAGCATACAACATACAACGATCTCCCCTTCAAATTTGAAGCCGGAACACCTGATATCGAAGGTGCCATTGCTATGGCTGCAGCGATTGATTACATGAATGCCATTGGCCTCGAAAAAATCGCTGCTCATGAGAGCTACCTTGAGCAAAAAGCCACTGCTGCATTAAAAGAGATCAACGGCATCAAACTTTACGGCACGGCACCCCAAAAGGCAGCTGTTGTTTCATTCCGCATTGAGGGTATCCACCACTACGACCTAGGAACGCTACTTGATCAAATGGGAGTTGCTGTCCGGACTGGTCACCACTGCTGTCAGCCACTGATGGCGCGCTATGGAATCACCGGTACGGTGCGCGCTTCATTTGCAGCCTACAATACCGAACAAGAGGTGGACGCATTCATCGAAGCGATCCACAAGGCTACCAGGATGCTAAGCTGACCAACATCAGCTCCTCGCTTTCGCTAAACGGTCGATACAGCTTTCCATCTCCGCCTGACGTTGTTCGAGTAGCTCCACAAGTCTGAATTGTGTTCTAGCACGGTCAAGATTTTGCCCGTCTTGGTGGATTTTGAAATACACATCACCCTCTAGGTGGTCGGTAAGGAAGCGCATACCCGTCTCCAGAGAAATCAAAATACCTGCAAAGGCAAGATTATCGAGCTCGGCATCACATAAGCAATGGCAGCCATCGATATAGCCTTCAGCAAGAGCCTCGAACATAGGCATGCGCACATTCACCTTACTGAGGTCTCGCTCATCCTCGGCCGCAGGGCTTACTGCGGTGCGAACCAGATCACCAAAATCATAGAGAGACAAACCCGGCATCACCGTATCAAGATCGATCACGCACACCGCCTCATCACTCTCTACATCCATCATCACATTATTGATTTTTGTATCGTTATGGGTAATCCGCACCGGCAGATCTCCACGGCTTCTTAAATCAATAAACTTAGAAAGCATTGCCTTACGCGCTTTGACAAAATCAACTTCTGCAGTCACCTCGGCAAGGCGGCCACGAGGATCTGTATCCACCACCCGCATCAAACGATCGTAGCGCTTGGGCGTATTGTGAAAATCAGGAATCGTTTCCTCGATATCCTCAACGGAGATATCACTGACAAGGTCTTGAAATGACCCGAAAGCATGCGCTGCTTGGTAGGCTTGGCGTGTATTTGCTGCGACCTCAAAGGTTCTACAGCCTTCAATAAAGTTATAACAGCGCCAGATACCACCCCCTGTGCCTGAAGCAAAAAAGCTCCCGTCTCTCGCAGGATAGAGACTTAAGGTCTGCCCTCCACTGTCACGTTTAACCCGCATTACCTTCGAGTTGATATGGCTAGTGACCATCTCAACGTTACGCATGACGGCAAGTGGATCCTTGAATACCTTTTCATTAATCCTCTGGATAATATAACGATGTATGCGCCCATCATCATTTCTAAAGGTCGCCTTATAAGTGGCATTGATGTGGCCACTGTGCACCTCCTCACCTTCAATAAACTCACCAGCTATGGCAAATTCACTGGCAACCTCCTTAATATGACAATCGTCGTTAATCATAGCCGCATCGCTCATGAAGCTTATTGGCCCAGCTTCCGAATGATCCCAGGAAGTGCCAGTTCGATTACCTCAGCCACCTCCTCATAGGCTTCAATCCCCATGCCAATAGGGTCTGGAACATCTGCCCCTGCAAGCCCTTCTTCATCATCGATGAAATCACAGAGCAAACTCACAGAGTCAGCGCGTTCGGGAAAATATTGCCTGACGACCGCCGCATGAGATTTTGTCATCGCAACAACCAAGTCAGAACTTGAAAGTAGATGCTCATCGACTTGGCGACTTTGAAAACCCTGTAGCGGAGCTTTTTTGCCCTCAAGTATCCTTGAAGTCTCATCACTGGCAGACTGCCCAGGCATCGCCCCAACCCCCGCAGAACTGATCTTAATATCAGCGATATCTCCCAAAGCCTTCCGCAGCAGTGCCTCTGCCATCGGGCTGCGACATGTGTTGCCGGTGCAAACAAATAAAACGTTCTTATCAGACATAGCTTAAAATTGAATCAGTAGAGCGTTCTCTTTTAAAAAAACACTCATGGGGCATTGAAAACAAAATAGAATTTATTCACCTCGTCTTTAAATGCATGGACGTGCGTGTCACTCCATCTTCTTGGCGCATATGATAAGTCAAACTATCCATCATGCCCAGAGCGCCCAATGCCGTTTCAACCATCTCTTTATTGGCATTAAAATCCTCAAGCTCTGCATCGGACATGAATTCGGCAGCATTTCCCTCAATGAGCTTCAACCACTGCTCTGCGTAGCTATGGAGCACCTTCATATCGACATCTAGCCAAACCCCTTGGCGAGCTTCCCCGCCTCCTTTAGCTGCAAGCGCGGACAAGCCCTCTGCAAAACGTTTTGAAGTCGACGCAAAAAACAAGTCGTCACTCACTGACACAGAGGGAACAAAATCATCGTTCTGAAATGGAATCGGCACGAACCAGGTTTTCAACCCGTCCTTCTCGCTACTCATTGGCACCTGCATGGGAATCTCAGCCCCCGTCATCTCACTTGCTTTCTTCAGTGTACTCTCCAGCGCTTTATTGAGGCGGACCCACGATGCTTTCAGTTTTTCACGGTCATCAACCGTACTAACGTATGCAACACGCGGCATTTTACCACCTTCGATGATCGCCTTGGGTAACATGGGCACCTTGGGAAGCGAACCATTCATATCGATCACAAGAGCGCTTTCTGCACCAAGCCCCTCTGCCATATTGGTACGTAAAGCTTGCCAAACATCCAAGAGATCCTTGCTGAACATTTGATCGAACATTTGAAGGCTGGAGTTATACTGAATGAAGTCTGCATTCCCCTCGTCTGCCGCAGCCCGTGATGCCAGAAGCGGCAGCACCTGCTTGGACATCAAGTAACTCACCTCAACAAAGCTATCAATAAGCGTCATAAGGCCCTCGTTATATTGAGGATTAGTCGCCCAATTGGCAAATAGGACGTTACCTTTACCTTGCGACATAGGTGCAAGTGTATGCGCTGATTGCAACTCGTATTGCGGCATATTAGAACCACCTTGCATCTCAACTTTGATGCCATCTTCGAGATAGGCTACATACCCTGCATCCGCGTCCTTGAACATCGCCGCGAGGCCTCGAGCCTGCTTATCAATATTATCAAGAATCACCTCAATCTCTTGGGTATCGCCAAGTGAATCTGACTCAGCTAGCTGATCGGACAAACCTTTCGCAAAAGAACCACCTAGGTTGTAACATATTTTCTCAATCGCTGATAAATCATAGGCCATTCCCCCACCATTGAATCCGTAGGTAAACAAATCATTATCTAGATAATCATCTGTGAATTTGATCTTATCGCTTGCACACAGCGAATCTTCAACATCATCAACCAACACAAAATCGTCTTCTGAACTCCCCATAAAAAGAACGACATAACCATGAACCTCACCAACTAAAGCAACGATCGTTTTAGTTTCGATGAGTTTGAGAAATCCTCCAACTTCGACGTCAGACATGCCCAACTCTTCCAAATTTGAAGCCCAGAGAAGGCCCAGCCCCTGCCCCTCCCCCATCTGATCCATCATTTTCTTGCCACTAAATTTATAACCCTCGAATTGAGCACCTCCTCGCTCGACAACCACTGGCTCAACACCCACGTCGATCATACTGAAAAAATTCGGCACGGCCTCTAGCTGATCACGAACAAGTGCCCGGGAATCCTCATCCGACACCTTAACCCCTTGATAGTAGCTGGGCATGTCAACCTCACGGAACATATCAATGAAGTCAGCAGGCAGGCCCTTGAGCGGCTTAGCGAAGACTTTCTTTGGATCATTCATCGCTTCAGCCATTTTACCCGCTACGGCTGCATTACCGGCATAAACTGCCATTCGTCCCGCATAATATGATACACGATCGGAAAATTCTAGGACCTCCTGGCCCACCTTCGGAGTGCTCTCTCCGTATGCCACAAAATAGTCTTCGCCATATTGAGCGGCCTGCAATTGAAGTATTCCTTGGCCCGAAGAAAGATCATCGAAGGAAACGCCCTCTTCCTCCAAACGTTCTTTAATCACTGCCCCCACTGGAGTTTTCCACATCCTGTCGATCACGCTACTGCCATTGATCACCGCGCTGTAGGCACTCACGTTTGCAGGCAAGTATTGCGCAAATCCCAACTTGGCCGCGCGCTGTGCTGGACTTACCTCTGCATCAGAAACATCTGGCGTCGGGACCTCAACTTCAGCCTGCGCCTCACTTGATGGCTCTGTTGATTTTTTATTGCAGCCTACAAATGCAAGCAGTCCTGTGAACAGAAACGGTATAATATATTTTTTCATCTTGTTAATCTTGTTAATTGACTTCAGCTACCTTAGCCGGCGAATGACGGCTGAATGCATCTTAATACATGTTACTGAATAGCAAACACCATGTTGACGAGCCCCCTCACATGCTGTGTTGATATTCGCTAGGCTAGCTTCAGCATTCACTTTTCCAATTACAAAGGTAGATATTTTTTATAAGGCACACCCCTTTTATAAGGTACACCCCATTACCATGCCAGAATTACCCGAAGTAGAAACTACTCGTCGCGGCATTGAGCCCTACATCATCAACCGTAGGATTCAATCCATAGAAATCAGGGAATCCAGAATGCGATGGCCTATTGAGGAGTGTGTTCATGATCTCGTTGGCCACAAAGCTGAGTGTGTTGAGCGAAGGGCCAAATACCTCTTAATACGATCCAAAGTAGGCACGTTAATTCTCCATCTAGGCATGTCAGGCAGCCTGCGTATCTGCCCCACTGGCCACGAGCTAAAGAAACATGATCATTTCATCGTCGGTCTAGAGGGTGACATGGAAATGCGACTCCATGACCCAAGGCGCTTTGGCGCTGTCTTATGGCATGGCATCAATGATGGCCCAGTGATGGGACATCCCCTCCTACAGCACCTCGGCCCTGAACCACTCAGTGATCGCTTCGATTCAGATTACTTTGCTGCTAGCTGTAGCAACAGAAAGACATCAATCAAACAACACATCATGAACAGCAAAACCGTCGTGGGTGTTGGTAACATCTATGCCTCTGAGGCGCTCTTTCGATCCGGCATCAAACCCACTCGCAAAGCTGGAAACATCTCCAAACCAAGACTCATTCGACTCAATGAGCAAATTAAACAAGTTCTCAGCGAAGCGATCAAACAAGGCGGCACCACCTTGCGCGACTTTCTCAGAGAGGATGGCCAACCTGGCTACTTCAAACAACGCCTACAAGTTTATGACCGAGCAGGCAAACCATGTCGTGATTGCGGGAAAAGCATCCAAAAAATCGTCATTTCAAATCGCTCGACCTTCTACTGCTCAAAATGTCAGCGATAAGGGCCATCTCACATCTTGACATTTTCTCAAATTAGCGCAAATTCCGCGCGTCCTCTACCAAGGATATAAAGCACATGCCGGTGTGGCGGAATTGGTAGACGCGCGTGATTCAAAATCACGTTCCCTAGGGAGTGCGGGTTCGATTCCCGCCGCCGGTATTTTCATCACCTCATCGAGTTTCTTGATCTCGATTCTACTCTTGCCCGCTCGATCCTATTCTCGGACGCTCGGCCCGACTCTTGAATTATAGCCCCTCCTACCACAGGGCTTTTACAGCTCAGATGCTTTTTTCTGATCAGCGAATAGTGCCTCAAGTGCTTCGACCACTCCTTTGCTTGCCTCGCCCTTGGCGACATACCCCCCAGAGCTCTGCACTTGAAGCTTAACTTCAGCGCATGCGTTAGCTGGACAAGCCAATAAGCCTGCCATCTCAGGGCTCAACATATCGAGATCATTGTGGCTATCACCGATGGCAAACGCATGCTGATTTGTTAAGCCCATCAAACGCGCCACCTCAAGCATCGCTGTGCCTTTGTGGAAATGCTTATGACTAAAGCGGAGATAGATGCCATTTCTTTGGTAGGAGAGAGCCGTCTTGGATTCTATCTCCTCATCAATCTTACCAACGATCATATCCATCTCGGATGCTGTTGATGCGACAATTCCAGCAGGCTCCTCTTTCTGAATACCCCACACTGCGGCAGTTTCAGCTTCCACCCATTGTTCTAATTTCTTGAGAACCTTACGGCACTGACGAAATAGCTTATGATGCTCACGTTCACAGCGCTTGTTCCAAGCTTCGTTACCTACCCAACGTCCAAACTTATTAGGTAAATAGATCTCACGTTCACGAGCAATAATGTAATCAGGAAGAATGGGAAACCGAGCATCCACGAGGCCCTGAACCGCCTGCATCAGCGAGCGCCCAGTATTAATACCCCAACACGAGCCATGAGCGCTGCGCATGCTTTTCATCAACTCAAAAAACTCAGGACTAACAGCGGGGTCCTCATCAGGAACCACAAGTGTCCCATCGAAATCAAAAGATAACAACCAGCGCGGCGTGTTACTCTCGGTAAATGGAGCTAGTAATTTCACAGGGAGTGAGAGTGATTATCGTATCTCGTCTGACAAAGGTCTTTTTATTCATCCACAGGTATCGCCTTCAACGGAGCGCGTCCAGGCACACTAGCCTCAGGCTCCTCAATAGCTCTTGGCGGCACTCCGCTCTGTCCACCTATAGGGTCCTCCTCAACGGGCACAGCCCTAGCGGGAACACTCTCACGAGTTAGAGGACCATCAGAAACCTCGTCAACGACCTTCACCTCAGAAAGGGGACGACTTTTGCGCATTTTTATTTCGACGCGCCGGTTGGGCGCTTGGGCCTCAACCCCACCACCGTTCACCAGTGCCTTACTTTTTCCAAAACCCCGGACGGCAATCCGCGATTCATCCAGACGAAGCGTATTTACCAACCATGATTTCACCGCCATAGCTCGTTTCTGAGAAAGGATTAAATTAGGCTGCTCTGCACCGATTAAATCGGTGTGCCCATCGACCCAACATATCAAATTGGGATGTTTGTCGATCAATAGAGCCACCTTCATCAGGCTGACCCGAGCACTTTGACGCAGTGTTGAACTATTAAAATCGAATAAGAGATCACTGCCGATGAGCGCTTTACTCGTCAAAAGCGAATTACCATCCATACGCGTCATCGCGTCCAACGATGTAAAGTCTTTCAACAATCCGTTTTCTGCATTCCCCCCCGCCCCTTTTCGCAACGCGTCCGTATAGACATCAGGGTCATGCTCGGCAGCTTCCCGCTCACCCGGATCAACAGCAAGCTGACTATCTCGTGATCTCGGGAAAAAATCATCCGTCTTACCCATATCTGGCAAGGTGGCTTCAAAAATAGGAGCGTTCATTTGCTCCAGCATCTCTGCGTCGAGATCACCTGCCGCCGCGGGTTCAGACATCGGCACTTGAATCGTCTCTATGTCTGGGCTGATATCCATTTCCATCTCAGCTATATTTTCAAGCATATCGAGTTCGTCAGCAGGAGGAACCACAGGGGCAGACTCAGCTAGATCATTGGGATCAGGCCTATTAAGTTCTGGCCTAGCATCTGAGACATCAACCCTGTTCACCCTGATGACCTCCGTTTGAATCCCCGACTCATCAACAAACTCAGGGAGTTTGATATCAATGCGACTCAGCATGACAAATGCAAAAGCGTGCAGAATGATGGCAACCATCAGGGCTACAGCGACCCACTTACCAATACCTTCGTTCTCTGGAAGCCTGAATGAGGACGTCCCTCTCAAACCTCCATTCCAGCTGTAATCATCTTCCATGGGTGCTGCATATTAACGTATTTTAGATAAATGGCAACCGAGGGTTTGCACCTAAACAGCAGAGAAAACAGTCGTTCCTTTTTGCATCTCATCCAAACATTTTATATCTGGGATCCTCTCTGTCGTATGCCTATCATTGGCTTAGTCATGGAACCAACCATAGAAAAAACAGAATCTCATCATGATGGTGGCGACAACAGCCACCGAAAAAAAATGTCTCCATGGCGTATCGTATGGGTCGGCATCACCCTAGCGGCATTGCTTTGGGTTGCCCCCAACATCTACTTTAAAAAATCACAACAATTTACAGAAGTAGAGCTGCAAGCGGGCAGCATGAGCCAGACCGATTACGATGCTCTCACCTTGAGTCACGCGCGGTATTCAATGGCATATAAAATAATCGCTGCTGTTCTTCTGTTGGCCTCTATACTCTACCTCATCAGCCAATTGGATATGCGCCCCAAATCTAGGCAGATTACCGATCATTCAAAATGAACCGCAGAGACTAGCTGCCCAACGAATCAGCCTAAGTCATTCATAATCTGCAACGTGGCTTCTTTCGGGCCTAAGATCGCGAATGAAAAAAGTCACAATTTAAAATTGTGTGATTGGCAAGGTTCTATTCACCGCTTACAAATCATAAATAATTTAAATTATTCCATACTAAATCTATGCAAATTTCATGCCCACATTGTAACACTGCACTTGATGTCGCCCCTGAGCACTTTGGCCAACAAGTTCAATGCCCTGCTTGCAACAATCGCTTCCAAATTCCAGAAGGCCCCACAGAACCGAGTGATCCAGACTTCCAGAAACCTGAGCGTCAAGGTTGGGAAGAAGGCGATCATGCCAACGTCAATTTCGGCAAAAGTTTCCTCATCGGAGCCAGCATCACGATTGCCTGGTTAATGCTGATGATGCTCTTCAAGGATAGCCGCTTTGGTGCCATATTCCTGGATCGTGGCTGGGTAAACTGGGCCGAGACACTGTTGTTTTTCTGGGGACTCACTATCCTTATCATGAAGCTGAAGAAAAATCAGCATCAAGGTCAAGCCACGCTACTCAACCTTTTCCCTGAAAACATCGGTAAAGAAATCAATTCTTCTACCGTGGGCGCCTTTATTGACAATATCTACAACACGCCACTCAGCTTACGTGACAGCCTGATTGTGAACCGTATCCGAAAATCTCTCGAACTCTTCGAATCGCGTTGTGATAATGGTGAAGTAGCAGGTTTCCTCGGTATCCAATCAGACCTCGATGCCAATCGTTCCATGGGCTCCTATTCGCTTATCAAGGTGTTTTTGTGGGCCATTCCTATTCTAGGTTTCATCGGAACGGTGATGGGTCTCTCGGTAGCCGTTGGCTCACTGGCCATGGGAGACAATAGTGATCCCGAAGCTCTGAAAGAATCTATCAACAGCTTGACGGGAGGTCTTGGTGTAGCATTTGACACCACCCTACTTGGACTCATCTTAAGTATTCTACTCAGCTTTCCTTTGTCTGCAGTGCAAAAGAAAGAGGACGAGACCCTTACACTCATCGACACATTCTGCACAGAAAAGCTACTTCCCAAGCTCAACGACAGCAAGCAGCTGGGAACGGATGAACTGATGGCGCAGGCCGAAAGCATACCACAGCTAGTGGCGTCATTGGCTCGTGCCCATGAGACATTCCTGGTCAACCTCAACCAATCGACCATTCAGCTCAACCAAACGCATACCAAACTCGAAGGATCATTGGACCAAGCCGTCTCCAAGCTCTCTGATACAAGTAGCGAGATCTTCCTAAAGTCACACAACAACCTCACCCGGTCTTTTGAAAGCATTGCCAGCGGCATTGAATCGATTAACCGCAGTCTGCGTCAACTCGGAGAACGACAGATTCCTGGTGCGATTCCTAAGAAGCGAGGCCTATTTTCCAGAAAATAACCTGCCGTGCCCAAGCGTCGATCCAACAGTGACGAGGGAGTAGACCTCTTCTCTTTCATGAGCATTCTTGCGTGCCTCATTGGCATTCTGACGCTCATGATTAGTGTGATGATGCAGGCGCAGCAAGCTGAACAAGAAGAGAAAGCCGGCAAGACCAAAGAAGAGAGAGCTCTGGCCATGGAGCATCTTGCGCTCAAGAAGAAAATTGAGATCGCTGAAAAAGAGAAGGAAAAAAAGGAGGAGAAAATCATAAAGGAAAAGTCTTCCGTTGCTGCGCTCCAGCACCTCAAGGACCGAACCATTGCTCTCTCCCTGAAGCTTGATGGTCTAAAAAAAGCAGAAGATCCTGATCAATCCGACACCGCACTGCAAAAGCTGATCGAAAACATGATCAAGGAAATTGCAGCCCTTAAAGAAGAGCAACCGCCCTTGGACACAAGACTCAAAGAACTTCAAGCAGAGTTAAAGACTCGTAAAGAAGCGCCCAAACCTCAAGAGTCTGTTAAAATACGACCACGAGGTTTTGGCCAAAAGGGTGCTAGAAACATCTTTTTTGTTGAATGCAATTCCACGGGTGTCGTCATTTATACCAACTCTCAACCTGGTAAACCTATTTCCACGAAAGCCATTCCCACGAATGAATCGTTTAATGATTTCCTCGAGAAGGTCAAAAAATCAAGGGATTCCATGGTGCTCTTCCTGGTCAGAAAATCCGGGAAATTAGCCTACGATTGGGCCGCAGGTATTGCGGAAACAAAATATAACGTCAGTCACGGCAAATTACCTATGCCCAACGACGGCAAGATCGACCTTTCGGCTTTTAAATAACATCACATGGCACGCAAAAGAAATTCCGATGGCGGCGGGGTGAGTTTAGACTCACTCATGGATGCACTGACCAATGTGGTTGCCGTGCTCATTCTCGTGCTGCTGCTCGTTTCGGCAGATGTGAAACAAAAAGTTGAGCAATTCTTTGATGATCTCGAACCTGCTACCCCACAGCAGATCGAGGAGTCTAAAAAGAAAATCGAAGAACTCGAAAAGGAGCAGCAGAAGCTCGATCAATTACTCACCGAGGAGCCACCCAGCCCAGAAGATCTTGAGGAGGAAAAACGCAAACTTGCCCTACTCGAGAAAACCATCGAAGACACCGAAAAGAAAAACCGTGAGCTGCTTGCAAACCTCGACCAGCTCAAAAAACTCGAGGCAGAGAAACGCAAGCAGCGAGACAAAGAAGAGAAAAAGACAGTGTTTATGCAGGAGGAAATCGCTCGCCTTGAGTCACTGCTCGATGAAACTCCCGTGCTTAACATTCCAGCGACAGAAGTCAGCATTCCAGTCAGCAGGCCAGTGCCGAAGAGTTCGGAGACCTATTACGCCATCGTGACCCAAGATCGTGTGCACTTCATTGACCCCTTTACTCCTGTCGAAACACTAGAGGATCAGATCAAAAAAAATGATCGCAAGTGGCTTATTGAAAGAGTGAAACGGGGTAACGATCGCATCAAAATATATGACCAGGCTCAGATGGCAGAATATTTTAATACCTTTGATTTCAAAAACACACGCAAACAGCAGGTCAAAATAATCACCAACCCAATCAGCACAAGAATCTCAATGAACATTGTCCCCGACCTCAAGGAAGGCGGCACACACATTGATGAATTAAGCGGCAAGACAAATACCTTCGTGAGTATTCTCAGCAAGCTGCGCAACAACAAAAAGGCGGTCCTTTTCTTCCTCGTAGACACCAAATCTTTCAACACCTATTTACAGGCTAGAAGCCTTGCGGATAAGGCTGGCATCGCTGCTGGCTGGAAAATGGAACATATGGATTTTGATACGGAAACAGGCAGGGGCAGAGTAACGCCACAAGGCAGCTTCGGCATGATGCTTAAAGAAGTTGAGGTGAATCGACTTAAAGATCCTCCCCCGCCCAAGCCCAAGCCTAAGCCTAAAAATCCACCTAAAAAGGAGCCCAAGCCCGCTGGACCGCCAAAAATTGGCCCTAAGCTGGACTAGCTTAGGCGGCTGCCTGTTCTCTGTCAGTCCCCCTCATCCTGAACAGCCTTGATAAGGAAGCTCACGCCGATGAGCGCTGAAAAGTGTTTCCTGCATAATTATTCGCAGATGTCTCTTCATGCAGCTGCACAAATGCTGTCATAGCAGAGAGATTATCATGGCACAAAGATCGATGGATGTGCTATAAAGACATCAAGCTCTTACAATAACTAACAACATTCCTATTCACTGATATGCCCAAAAAAACAGTCAAAAAGAGCACCAAAAAGGTAGCAAAGAAGGCAGCAAAAAAAGCCGCCACAAAAAAAATCGCTAAAAAGGTAATCAAGAAAACCGCTAAAAAAGCGGCCAAAAAAACCGTCACAAAGAAGGCAACAAAGAAAGTAGCCAAAAAAGCCGCTAAGAAAGTAGCCAAAAAAAGAAGCCTCAATACTCCATCTCAAAATGTAAGCAGCGAACAAATCAACCACGCTGCATATCTGAATTTCATCAGCCGCATAGAACAAGGGATACATGGAGACGAACATGGTGACTGGCTCGCTGCGGAAGCTGCACTTCGAAATACCCAGAAGTAGCATTCCACAAGATCAACGCTTAGAAGCCGTGCCTCGTTTGAGGTCACGGCTTTTTTGATGGCGTAAGCACCAGATCTTCATTAGGTTATCGAAGGTGATATTTAAGGCAACGGCGCGCAACCTAGCTTCCGCTGCTTTTCATCGCTTGCCAGATTCACACAGAATTCCCGACCACATAAGATGACCTGTAAAACGATGAACAACGTTCCTGCGCTCTGCCGAGGCAGCCGGGCACTTTTACAGGATTGGCTTGAGCACAACCCCGTTCGCTCACTGAGCTTCTGTATCCCAGCCATCATCCTCGGCTGTGGCGCCTATGGTTTTGCCATGGGCATGTGGCAAGGATGGACCATGGCCACGTATGTTGCCATCAAGTTTCCATTGGTCATTTTGGCTACCCTGCTGGTCAACGGCATGATCAACGGCATGCTTGCTATGGCATTGGGCAGTGGCATCGGTTTCAGGCAAAGCTTTCAGTTTCTCTTAGCTGGCTTCGCTCTCATGTCCATTATCCTGCTATCTCTCAGTCCAGTGGCATTATTTGTTGTCTTTCATGCTGCAGACCCAACAGATCCTGGTGCAGGCCAACTCCATAGTATCATCCTGCTCTCCCATACCTTGATGATTACATACGCGGGCATTGTCTCACACAGTTCCCTGCTGGGACAAGTTCGAGACTTCGCTACCAGTCCATCACACGGAACTCGCACATTCTTCGCCTGGCTCGCCGGCAACCTCTTTGTCGGCGCTCAAATTTCTTGGATCATGCGCCCCTTCTTCGGCTCTCCCGGTCTAGAAGTCCAATTTTTACGGGACGACCCCATGAATGGCAGCTTCTACGACACCATCTGGAAAAGCCTCATGAATATCTTCATTCTCTAAACCCTTCCTTGGATCAAAACAGCCATTCCTCAAAAAACAGCCATTGCTCAAATCACCGCTAACCACAATAAACCATGACAGACCAACAACCACCTGAGCTGCCAGTAAAGCAGCCCTCACATGCAATCCCAACATCACCACAGGCAAAGCCCGCCGGCCCTGACCCTGATTATGTCGCTATGGAGGGCTCCGGCTTTTCTCAAATTCTGAGTCACCTGCTTAGAAAACCGATGAGCGTTGTCTACTCATTCAATCATGAAGGAAAAAGCACAGCTTCAGCCCTATTGCTCATCACACTGGTCTGCCTAGCTATTTTCGGGTTTGTCATCGGCATATTCAGTGCCGGCGACCAACTATGGGCCGCCCCTCTAAAAGTAATCGGCGGCGTGCTCTTCAGCGCCCTTATTTGCCTGCCCAGCTTATATATCTTTGGCTCCTTGGGTGGCATGGACGCCAAGATTCAGCAGGTTATTGGGCTTATGCTGACCTTTGTCGCTATCACCTCGCTTTTACTGGTTGGCTTTGCTCCCGTTGTTTGGCTTTTTTCCACATCGAGTAATTCATCGGTATTCTTTGGATTTTTGGCCATTACCATCTGGATTGTCTGCCTCATTTTTGGCCTCCGTGTAATCATGCGAGCATCTCAATGCATGGGTGGCGGCCAAGGGGGACATCTCAAACTGTGGATCATTGTCTTTATCCTCGTCACCCTACAAATGACCACCACGCTCAGGCCGTTCATTGGAAAATCAGACGAATTCATTAACCTCGAAGAAAAGCATTTCTTCCTCGGTTACTGGTTCAAGAGCATGAGTGAAACCAATCAGTCAGAAGCAGATAAATTAAAAAAAATCAAAGTGGAAACTTGGACCGAAGCCGATAAGTAAAAACAAAAAAAATAGAGATCTACTCGAGAAAACCGGTCAGCGGACTTGTTGCTGATGCGTGGTCATCAGCCTCAGGAAGCCCCATCTCGTAAGCGGCGCGTCCTGCCTCAACGGCGAGTTTGAAAGCCTCCCCCATCCTCACTGGATCGGAGGGAATCGCCATGGCTGTATTGATCAGAACTGCATCAGCACCCAACTCCATCGCCTCTGCAGCATGACTCGGAGCTCCAAGACCAGCATCGATCACTACCGGCACGATCGCCTGGTCAATGATGATCCTAATCTGATCACGCGTGACCACGCCCTTGTTTGAGCCAATGGGCGCACCCAGCGGCATCACCGCCGCCGTACCGACCTCCTGCAGCCTCTTGGCGAGCACCGGATCAGCATTGATGTAGGGCAATACAGTAAAGCCCTCCTTCACCAGAATCTCAGCGGCTTTCAATGTTTCGATTGGATCAGGCAGCAAATAGGT
>CAWVVN010000030.1:0-19900 GCA_963933605.1 uncultured Verrucomicrobiales bacterium | reverse complement strand
GCAAACCATCATCAGGTAAGCAAAGCAATCACCAGCAAGGGCGTAGAGGGTAATAGGGCCGTGCAGGGGTGCGTAGGCGTGACCATAGATACTGGACCTGACAAAATGGCTGCCATGTTCGTCTTCGATGACTTGGCGTTTACCGGTGGCGGGGTCGACCAGGCTGCCGGTGGTAGAAATGATGCCGCTGACTCCGGTATTGGCACTGCGCACCATCGGCCGGCGCAGCTCGATGGCGCGGAACTTGGCATTGGCCATGTGTTGTTTGGCGGCCTCGCTATCTTTGAACCAGCCGTCATTGGTAACATTGATGATGAGCTGTGGCTCAGTGCGGACAAACTTACGAGTGAGTCGCCCAACGGTGTCTTCAAAGCAAACGCTGGGGATGAGTTGGACTTGGCCGTTTCCGATAGGAGCGATCATCGGGTCAGTCGATGTGCCGGCATCAAAGTTACCGGCAAAATCAGCACCGGATGAAAACTTGAAGAGCTCACCAAGAAAAGGAACCTGATCGATGAAAGGAATGTATTCACCAAAGATGACAAGATGCATTTTACGCCAGGTGCTAATGCTTTGTTCCAGCTCTCCTTCAGCGGCTATGATGGCAATGCTGTTGTATTGACCCCCTCCTTCTTTCCAGACGGCACGTTTGCCATCGAAGTCCGACTCAAATTCATTCATGCCTGATATGAGTGCGAAGGGTCCGAGCACAGCGTGCAGCGGGCGTATCTCCTCGTTGATCAAGTGACGCATTTCCGCAAACATAAGATAGCCGTCTAGGTTGTCGGCAAAATAAAGCGGTGTCGGAATAGCGCTCTCCGGCCAGATGACAAGGTCAGGCTGCTTGAGCTCTACGGCATCGCCATTCACGTTGGCTTGTAATCGGGTCAGGTTGTCTTGCTCGAGAGCATCAATGGCGGCACTCGTGGTGTCGGCATATATTTGCAGAATATCAGTAACCGAGGCGGGGTCCCACTTGACGTCCTGCGGGATGTTTCCTTGCACAAGTAGAATTCTGACTCGCTCAGTTTCCCAGCCATTGACGTGATTGATGCGCCAGACGCCGTAGCAGAATTGCAGGGCGAGTAGTAGGGCCGCGACACTGAAGTCGAGCCGTGGCTTGAGCTTGCCTGCTGCGGCTTCCGCCTTGAGGCGCACGGCGGTTTGAATCAGCACTGCACTCATCAGCACAGGCAAGAAAGCTAGACCCGTAATACCGACAAGATCGGCGGCTTGTGCGAGCACGGGGGTTTCGTGAAAAGCAACACCGAGACCATTCCAGCTAAAGCCGGTGAAGACCCAGCCACGGAGCCATTCAAGACCTACCCAAGCCGCCGCATTGATGAAGGCAAATTTCAACGAGCGCAGTGAGTCTTCGAGGGCGCCGTTGAAGAGGTTGAAACCGGCACGTGATTTACGTTGTTGTGAGGTTTTTTGGTCGATCTTTTGTTGGAGGCTACTTGTCGCCTGCTGCTCAGAGCTGCCTGTTTTGTTAACCTTGTTTGATTTGTCTTTTGGCTTTCTCCAAGGGTTTCCAAGGCTGACAGCGATTGCTCCCCAAGCCCCAAAATAGAGAGCAAGAAAGGCGGCCATCGCCATGGCACCAAGGCCACTGACTGTCCATAGCCACTTGAGGTTGAGCAGCCAGAAAACGAGGCCAGAGAGGTAGGCGATGCCAAAGCCGTAACGCTTACTGCCTCCTCGCCAAATGGCAGGGAGCAGTGGCAGCATCCAGACCCAGATAAGCCCTGAGAAATTCCCAAAGCCCGGGAAACACATCGCCAGAAGCACACCACTTATCAGTGCGGCTAAAACGGGCCACAGGCTTAGACTTCGGCTTCGACTTTGGCTCGGTTTTGCTAACATTGTCTATAGTGGCCGGCTCTTGATGGCGCTTGCTTTAGGCCATGCGAGCCTTGGCATCGGTCTCGAGCGCGGTCCAGAGTGACTCTAGTCCAGTGGCAACCTTAAGCTTACTTGCGGGCAAATCATCCGAGGGCGCATCTTTGCCAAAGAGGTAGTACTTGATTTTGGGTTCTGTGCCGGAGGGTCTTACCGCGCAGGAGCGGCCGTCTGCCAGATCGATAATGAGCATGCCTTCCTTGGGCAGGGTGTCGCCCTCTGCATCTTCGAAATCATCTTTGGAAAAATCTCGCACACGGGAGACGGCAGCGCCATCAATCTCACTGGGTGGATTTTCAGAATAAGAAGCGGACAGCGCTTTGATTTGTGCAGCACCGTCGGCACCTTCCATCACGAGGGCTTTGCCCACTTCGAGGTGATAGCCGTATTCCGTGTAGAGGTCGTCCATCAATGCGGCGAGGGTTTTGCCCTCACTTCTGGCATAAGCAGCGAGCTCGGCAAACATAACGGCGGCGCCATTACCGTCCTTGTCTCTGATGCTGTCGGTGCCCAGGTAGCCGTAGCTTTCTTCACCACCAAAGATGAAGAAGCGTGAATACTCAAGGCGTAGGGTGCGGCTTTGCTCCGGGCTGAGGGAGCGGTAATCACCTTTTTTGTCGGCAGGGATGGCGTCTTCGTACTTTTGCAACTTCGCTGCGATGTACTTGAATCCAGTCAGGGTATCGACGATACCGACACCGAATTTCTCAGCAATGGCGCGTTGAAGCTCCGTTGTGACGAGGGTTTTAATGAGAACCGCACGGCTGCGGTTGGAGTCTGTGATGATGCCTTGGTCGATAAAGGTTTTGGTGCGGTACCAGGCCATCAGTGAGCCAATCTGGTTGCCCGTCAGTAGCTGCATCTCGCCGGCATCGTTGCGCACGGCAACCCCCATGCGGTCACAGTCGGGATCGGTGCCGATGACAATCTCGGCTCCTTGTTCGTTGGCGAGGTCGATGCCCATGGCAAGAGCTGGGCCATTCTCAGGGTTGGGGGAGGCAACGGTAGGAAAGCGTCCGTCTTGAATGTCCTGCTCGGGGACCGTGAGCACTTCAAAGCCAAGCTCATCGAGCAATGGCACAATGCAGTGGCCGCCAGTGCCATGGAGGTTGGTAAAGACCACCTTGGTTTTATCCTCGCCCCCTTGCATCAGGTCGGGACGTAGCAGCAGGCTTTTGGCATCGTCCATGTAGACCCGGTCCATCTCGTCAGCGAGCACATATAGTGTGCCTTGTTCGCCCTCAGCTAAAACATCGTAGGCCTCACTGGTGATGGCGTTGACCTCTTCGATAACGCCAGAGGCGTTGGGCTCGACGAGTTGAGCACCTTGATTGAAGTAGGCCTTGAAGCCGTTGTCGTGGGCTGGGTTATGACTTGCGGTGAGTACCACCCCAGCATCGGCATTGAGTGCACGGATCGCGTAAGAGATTTCTGGAGTCGCTCGCGGCGCGTCAAAGAGATGCACATCGCAGCCCAGTTCCGTGCACACCTTGGCGCAGAACTCAGCGAAGTCGCGTGAGAAGTGCCGGGTATCATGGCCAAACACAAAAGCAGGTTTGCGCTCGATGCCTTGCTCAGCAAGATAGCGTTTCAGGTAGATAATCATGCCGCGGACAGCACGGCTGACGTTGTAAAAGTTCATCGAGGCCGTGCCTACACAGGGGTGTTCTGGGCGTTCATTAGGCCCTCCAGCACCTTGCTCAGCGCTAGTAACAATACGGCCGACGGTCCTGCCGCGCAGGCCTCCAGTTCCAAAAGCGAGGGTTTTGAAAAAGCGGTCGTTGAGCTCTTGCCATGAGCCGTTTTCCGCCAGCTCGGCAATGGCGGCAGCGGCGACGGGACTGGTAGTTCCTTCGAGCAGGGCTTGTATATTGTCACGTGAGGACTCAAGCAGCTGGCCAGAGGCCAAGGCATTATCAAGGGTATCGAGAACAGATTGAATATCAGACATTTCGAGCTGGATGATAGAGAGAGATCATGAGATTGCAACCCTGTGATCGGGCATAAACTGCAGTCAGCCATCGACAAACGTGCATCCCTACTGGGTGCAGGCACGGATGCGCTGAGGCTGATCGACGGCGAGGGAGATAGCTTGCCTGGTTTGTATTTGGATACATTAGCAGGGCGCTGGCTGGTTTCTACCACAGCGAGTGAAGTCGACACGGAGGTGCTGACATGGCTCCAAGGGCAGGGGGATCAAGGCCGCACTATTTATTGGAAGCAGCTCGACCAACACGAAAAAACGAACCCCACTCACATTGCGGGACCAAGGCAGGACGAGGCATTCACCATTAAGGAAAGCGGGGTTGATTACTTGTTGGATTTTCAATCCGGATATTCCCAGGGGATTTTCCTCGATCAGCGCCTCAACCGCCAGCGAGTCCGTGCTCACAGCAAGCATGGAACTACGGTGCTCAACACCTTCGCTTACACTGGGGCGTTTTCTGTCTGTGCGGCCTTGGCTGGAGCCACCACGACGACACTTGACCTTTCTCAAGTCTACCTCGACTGGGCACGGAACCATTTCTCAGCCAATGATATCGATCCTAACGATCATTATTTTTGCAAGGGTGATACCTTTCATTGGCTGAAGCGCTTTGCCCGCCAGGGTAGAACCTTTGACGGCATCATTCTTGATCCGCCAACGTTCTCACGTGACGACAAAGGCAAGGTATTCCGGGTCGAAAAAGACTACGGCCGGCTAGTGAGCATGGCACATGCTTGTCTTGCCCAAGGGGGGTGGATTTTATGCTGCACCAACTGCCGTAAGCTTGAGCTGGCGCAGTTCATACGCATGATCCGAGAAGCCGTGCCAGAAGCACAGGTGAGCTCATTGCCGATGCCGGAGGAATACACCGCCGCGCCATACTTGAAATCAGTATGGGTTAATGCTTAGGGTTAATGTTTAGGTCAATATTTAGCCAGCTACAAAAAACCCTCAGCTGCCGCCAGTTAAGGTAGCAACGGAGGGTTTGAAAGTTATTAAAGGGGGAGTCCTTAGAACTTGTAGTCCAGGTAGAACTGGAACTGGCCACCTTGGTCAGCGTCTTCTTCGAGGCCACTTGGAGTGCCAAGCGGGAAGGCGTAGTCCAGAGCCAGAGGTCCAAAGGGGAGATTCAAACGTAGGCCAAGACCTGCATCATGGTAGAAGCCGTCACCAAACTCCCATGAGTCCTCGTTGACCGTTCCAATATCGTAGAAGGCGGCACCACGGATGCGCTCAGCGATCGGGAAGGTGTATTCGATGGAGACGTAGGCTGAGGTGTTGCCACCAAGAACTTCATCGGTACCTGGATCACGAGGGCCTACGTCACGGTTTTCAAAACCACGTAAGTTGTAGGGACCACCGAGGAACTCACGATCAAAAATTGGCACCGTTGATGAGCTTCCATGGGTGTCAGCTATGGTGAATGCTCCAGAGATGTTTAAGATGCTATCTCCCCAGAGGTTCCAGTGTTTGGATCCAGCAGCATTGATGATGAAGACATCGACATCTCCTGCAAGAGGTCCGCCTGCGTAAGTCGCGCCAATGTCGAGCTTGTGTCCCTTACGAGGGAGTTGATTGCTGTCCCGGCTGTCAAAGACGTAGTTCAGGCTGAGTGCGCTGCGCAGATAGTCACCGTCTTCTGCCTGAAAGGCTGGTGAGCTGTCGGCGTCGGTCTCGATGGTGATGTCCTCGATACGGTATTCACCACGAAGATAGGAGCGTTTGCCGAGCGGCTTCCTCAGGGAGAGAGCTATACCATATTGGCTCTGCTCATATTCAGTACTGTAATAGAGCGTATCACGGTAGAAGAGCTCAGTGCCCAGTGCCAGGCGCTGGCCTAAGAACCAGGGCTCAACCAAGGAGACGCGAACATCTTTGCGCTCACTACCCACTTGAATTTTAGAGCTGAAGCGTTGACCTGCTCCAGTGAAGCGTCCCCAGTTGGTGATATCAAAGTTGGTTTGTTCAAGGGTGGCGTAACCAACAATGTTATCTACGGAGCTGAAACCAACACCAAAACCAACAGAGCCGGTTTTCTTCTCTTCAACGAGAATATTGACATCGCGGTAGCCATCTTGCGCGCTCGGAGATGCGGATACTTGAACGTCGTTAAAGTAGTTCATGTTTTGAAGACGCTTGCGGGTAGTTTCCATTTCAACCGAGCTGAGGTGCTCGCCGGGCTGCATAGGAAGCTCACGACGGATCACTCTATCCTGAGTTTTGTCATTACCCTCGATGGTTACTTTACCGACAAGGTAACGGCGGCCTTCAACGATGCGGTAGGTAATGTTGACGCTGGTTGCCGTGACATCACGAATGTCGGGCCTTACGGAAGCATCAGCATATCCACGTGAGCCATAATAGCTGCGGATCATGCGGATATCGTCACGCATTTTGGAAATGGAGTAGGCGTCCCCAGCAAGAAGGGACAGTGCAGGCATTAGCTCTTCGGCGGTGAATACGGTTGTTTTCCCAAACCCAACGCCGGCGATGGTGAATCGAGCATCTTCCTTAATGGTGATGACAAGGTCGACTCGGTCATCTTCCTTAGGCTCACGATGAACACTAGCAGAAGCACGGAGGTAGCCGCGGCTGCGGTAATAATCGAGCACACGGTCAAGGTCTTCGTCTAGTTTGGTAGCATCGATTTGGCCAGACTTGGTGAAGAAAGAAAACCATCCCTTCTGCTTGGTTTTCATTTCATTGCGCAACGTATGCGACTTGAAGGCGGTATTGCCCTCAAACCGAATCTCATGCACTTCGGCACGAGCGCCCTCATCAACCACGATGACTAGTTCGGCGGAGCCGGGTGTGTCCGTGGCCTTTATTTTGTGAGAAACCGTTACATCCGCAAAGCCGTAGCCACGGTAGTGATCAACCACGTTGCGGCGTGCGTTTAATATGTTCTCATCACTCATCAGGCCACCCGCCTTGAGCTCGGTGATCTCAGCGAGCTTGCGGTCACTGAATTTTGTATTACCAACAAAACCAATGGAGATCACATTGGAGCGTGTTTTCACTTCGGCAATGACGTTGACTCCGGCACCGGCAGCTTCGGCAAAAAAGCGAATATCATCAACCAGGCCGCTCTCATACAGGGAGCGCACATCATTGTCTAGGCGTGCTGCGCTGTAGTCCTGCCCCGCCCGTGCTGACATGAATCCACGGATGCGTGCTTCATCAACGGTGCGGGCGCCGTTGTAACGAACGGTGACGGAATTAATTTTTTTGCCTTCTAAATTTTGTGCCTGGCTGGACGTTACGCTTGCGGCCATTAGCACAAAACCCGCGAGCATGAGAAGTTGCTGCGGGGCACGGTAGATAAGATGTTTGATCATGTGAATATTGATACGAATTAGTATGGTGGGATCTCACTTGCTCGCGATGATTGCGTCAAGTTGAAACGCAGATATTATCCCTTGCGTAACAAGGGGTGCCCTTGTTTTGCTTTTGAGGTAAAGGGGGCACGTAAATAAGTCGGTGCCAGAGGCTTGGAATGCAACTGCTGGCGCCTCAGCTCATCGAGGCCCAACCAGACGTCGACCAGCAGGCGAGCTTGGGGCTGTGTGCGAGTGATGCGCTTTTGAAGCTGGTCATTGAGCCCCAGTTTGGTGGGGTCATCGAGAGTGAAGAGCAGATCATCTGGAATAGAAGCGAGGCGCTGCTCCAACACCGCAGCGTCCATGAGCTCTGGCTCTTCGGCTTCACCTGAGGCGGTAATCGGGGAAATATAATACAGACCTCTGCGGGCGTCACCGATTGCGGTAGCCGTGGTATGTGCTGCAGATACTCCAACAGAACGGGCAGGAGGAGTGGCGGCTATCGACCCTATGCCCGCAGCTGGACAAGACTTGGCAATGGCAAGCCCCTGTGCGGCAGCAATGCCGATGCGTGTGCCGCTGTAACTGCCAGGCCCAGTGCCGACGAGGACAGTGGATAATTCGCGCCCCTCAAGTAAGGCAAGGGCTTCGGCGAGAGGCTCAAAAACCATGGAGTTGTGGTTTCGGTCACTGATAAACTCGGCTTCGAATAACCAAGCTCCATCAGACCAGAGCGCAATACTTGCCTCGGGCACACTGGTTTCAATGGCAAGGATGCTTTCCACGGCTGCAATCTAATCAAGAGAGGCAAAATACCAACCATGGAATACCGATAATATTAAAAAACCTCACATATCCAAAACGATTCATTCTTGCATCACTTCTGATTTAGCGCTTACCTTCAAACCGCCAATGGCCTTTGCGGCATCATTTCATGCAAAGCCGTTTCATCTTTTTCACATTGTCACGCTAAGGCATGACCAGAGAAGTCCTAAATAGTCGGAGCAAACGCCTACTAATAATAACAAAAAATTAACCAAGAATCATCATGAGTGACTATGCTAAAGGACTCGAAGGAGTTATCGCCAACGAATCAGCCCTCAGCCGCGTGGAAGGCCTGGCCGGAAAATTGTCTTACCTTGGATACGATATTGATGATCTTGTCGAACATTGCTGCTTTGGCGAGGTTACCTACTTGTTACTCAAGGGGCGCCTGCCCAACTCCAAGGAGCTAGAGAATTTTCAGCGGAAGCTGCACCAGAACCGCAGCCTACCCCCGCAGGTTGTCGATTTCATCAAAGCGGCCCCGCATGATGCCAGCCCCATGGATGTGCTGCGCACCGGAGTTTCCATGCTCGGCCTTTATGATAAGCGCGCCAAGATTGGCGAGCCCGATCATGATGAGCTTTATGAAGCCGCCATTTCGATCATCGCACGCATTCCGGTCATTGTTGCCTACTTCCACCGCGCACGTATGGGCCTCGAGTTGCTGCCGGTCCGCACGGATTTAAGCGAAGCCGCCCATTTACTCTATATGCTCAACGGCGAGGAGCCGACCGAGGCCGCAGTTAAGACACTTGATATTGCCTACACCATTCATGCCGACCACGGCATGAATGCCTCCACCTTCTCAGCCCGCGTCACCGTAGCCACGCTCAGTGATATCTACTCCGGCATGACCTCGGCCATCGGCACCCTCAAGGGCCCTTTACACGGAGGTGCCAACGAAGGAGTCATCCACATGCTGGAAAAAATCGGCAGTGAAGACAAGGTGGACGCCTACGTCGAGGACTGCCTAGCCAACAAGAAGAAGATCATGGGCATTGGCCACCGTGTCTACAAGGTGCTCGACCCACGTGCACCGCACCTCAAGAAAATGGCACTCGAGCTGACCGAGGAGCTTGGTGAGCCAAAGTGGATCAACATGTCTAATCGCATCGCCGAGATCATGCTCGAACGTAAGGGCTTGAATGCCAACGTCGATTTCTACTCTGCCACCGTTTATTACTCTTTGGGTATCCCGACGGATCTGTTTACCCCTATTTTTGCCATTGCCCGTGCATCCGGTTGGGCCGCCCAGATTCTGGAGCAGCTGCGTGATAACCGCCTGTATCGTCCGCTTACCAAATACGTGGGACCTCCAGAGACCATGCCAGTGCCGCCGCTTAACGAGCGTTAACAGGCTCGTCGACTAACTCTTTAAAATCACCCGGTTGGCACACGATGAGTGGCCGCCGGGTTTTTTTGTTGGTCTCATGACCTCGGCTAGCCTTAATCTCCATCTGGTCATACTCATTTGAGCCACTGCGATACCCATGAAAAATAACAATACAGCATCCCGTCTTTCCGTTATGATGTTCCTGCAGTTTTTTGCCTGGGGGGCATGGTTTGCTACCCTTGCACTTGCCATGGGCAACCATGGTCTGGGCGACTTTATCGGGGGTGCTTACGAGAGCGCGCCTATTGCCGCCATCTTCGCGCCCCTGTTCCTCGGCCTGATCGCCGACAGATTATTCTCCTCAGAGAAGGTCATGGGGGTCCTGATGCTGACCGGAGGAGTGATCATGTGTTTTATAGCCACCATCGCTCCTCAAGGTGCGGAAAAAGGACAACTGATCGTCTGGCTGATGATTGCCTATATGCTCTGCTACATGCCGACCCTTGGATTGGGCAACACGATTACTTTTACCCACCTGAAACAAGAGCAGTTTCCCAAGGTGCGCGTTTGGGGAACCATCGGCTGGATCGTCGCCGGACTCGCCCTCGGTATTTGTGGTTGGTCGGCCTCGCTGAATATTTTCTGGCTTGGCGCTATTTCAAGTATCGCCCTTGGCATATACAGCTTTACCCTTCCTAACACGCCGCCGCCGGCAAAAGGCAAGCCGCTGGATGTCGGCTCGCTGCTCATGCTCGATGCATTCAAGCTTCTTAAAAACCCACCCTTCCTTGTTTTTGCTTTGTGCTCCATGCTGATCTGTATTCCTCTGGCGTATTATTATGGGCAAACGTCGGCATTCTTGGGTGCAGCCGGTTTCGAACAAGCGGCCTCCACCATGGCGCTTGGCCAGATGTCCGAGATCGTGTTCATGATCTTGATTCCGTTTTTCTTCCGCAAGCTCGGTGTTAAATTGATGTTACTCATTGGAATGGGATGCTGGGTGGCGCGTTATGCCCTGTTTGCCTTTGGTGCGCCCGATCAAGTGACATGGATGCTCTTGCTGGGTGTTGCTCTGCACGGTATCTGTTATGACTTTTTCTTTGTGACGGGCTTTATCTACACGGATAAAAAAGCCTCTCCCGAAATTCGTGGCCAAGCTCAATCACTTCTTGTTTTCCTGACCCAAGGTCTGGGCATGTTTTTTGGGTTCAGAATGGCCTTTGGTGGCCCCTTCCCATTTACCGACAAGGCGCTACCTAATACCTATGGCGAGTATGGAGCGGCACCCGCGGGCCACGGAGCCTTGATGGAGAACATGAAGGCGGCGTCCACCCAGGCCGAGCTGAGCTTCATCGACAGCCTGCTGGGCATGTTCGGCAAAGGCTATCCAGAGGGCACAAGCACAGAACTCATCACCAAGGCGATGATCGACTGGAAAAGCTACTGGCTCTTTCCTGCGGGAATGGCAGCAGTGATCTTTATTCTCTTTGCTCTCTTTTTCTGGGACAAGGTGGACAGCGATGTTGATGCCGTTGAGGTGGCTGAGGCCGCGTCACCTGATGAAGAAAGTGCAATGTGAGCGATCGCTGACAAACGCTCACCAGCCAGCACGTATTAGAAAAATTAGTATTTCAAAGACAAAGACAAAGCACTTAAGCCCTCAAACCAACAACAGACAAACGATGCCAACTATCCTCTGCGCCGGCGCCGGCCATATGGGCCGCTCACACGCCCTCGCTTACCACAACATTCCTGAGTTCGATATCGTAGGCATCTGCACCCGTTCGGCGGGTTCACGTGAGAAACTCAACGAAGAGCTAGGCGGAAACTACGCCCTCTTTGATGACTACTATCAAGCTCTCAAAGAAACCAAACCTGACGCGGTTTCCATTTCCACCTATCCGGATACCCATGCGCCCTATGCCATCGCCGCTCTTGAGGCCGGCTGTGATGTGTTTATCGAAAAGCCACTCGCTGAAACCGTTGAGGAGGCACAGAGTATTGTTGATGCTGCCAAGGCGAACAACCGTAAGCTCGTCATCGGCTACATCCTGCGCCATCACCCAAGCTGGCAGAAATTTATCGAGATGTCTCACGAGCTCGGTAAGCCACTGGTAATGCGCATGAACCTCAATCAGCAGTCGTCTGGTGCTAACTGGGAGACGCACAAAAACCTGATGTCATCAATTAGCCCGATCGTCGACTGCGGGGTGCACTATGTCGATGTCATGTGCCAGATGACGCGCTCCAAACCTGTGCGCGTCTCCGGCCTCGGTGCTCGTCTTAGCGATGAGCTTCCTGAGGGTAAAATCAACTACGGGCATCTGCAGGTGACTTTTGAGGACGGGTCCGTCGGCTGGTATGAAGCTGGTTGGGGCCCGATGATGAGCGAGACCGCGTTCTTCGTCAAAGATGTCGTTGGGCCAAAAGGCTGTGTCACTATTGAAGCGAAGGAAGCTGCTGGTGAGGGAGCTTCCGCCGATGTCGACGCCCATACCAAGACCAATACCCTGCGCCGTCATTTTTCAGAACTCGATGCAGAGGGCAACTTTGTTAAGCAAGACGCCTGGACCGAAACGGGAGACGAGCCGGATCATGATGAGCTCTGCCATCGCGAACAGGTCTTTTTTCTCAATGCTATCCAGAACGATGAAGACCTTAGCAATCACATGGATGATGCGATCAACTCCATGAAGATTGTTATTGCGGCTGACCAATCTTTCCGCACGGGTGAGATGGTGACACTGTAAGCCCCGTAGCGGCTCACTATTTTGTCGTTGTTGTCAGTCACTCATGCTTTAGAATGCCAAAGTAATGGGTGATGATGTAGAAGCCTTTCTCGAGTTTATGCGGGTCGAGCGTAATGCCTCGGTGCGAACCCTGCGTAACTACAGTCATGCGCTCAATGCTTACCTTGACTGGCGCGGAGACACATTCTCATCATGGCGTGATTGCACTGCAGATGATTTCCGCGGCTATCTGTTTGAGCTGATGAAACAAGAGATGGCACGCTCCACGATTAGGCTTCGTTTTGCTGCACTGAGATCATTTTACAAGTTTCTGGTTCATCGCCGAGGCATGGGACTAAGCCCGCTCAATGACGTTCAGTTACCCAAGTCAGAGAAAAAATTGCCCATCGTGCTGTCTCTTTCTCAAATGGAGCAATTACTCGAGATGCCCCAAAAAATTGAACCTGATGCACGTGCCCTGCCGTGGCAGGCATTACGAGACACGGCGATCATGGAGCTTTTTTACTCAAGTGGGCTGCGTGTATCCGAGCTAGTGGCGCTCGATGTAAGGGATGTCGATTTTTTGTCGGAAACATTACGTGTAATGGGCAAGGGCAATAAGGAACGCATGGTTCCGATAGGCGCGCAGGCGATGCAGGCAATTCAGAAATACCGCAGCGAGGCTCAGGTGCATGATGGGCCGCTGTTTATCAACAAAAACAAGGCCCCTCAAAAGCGCCGCCTTTCGGCAAGGTCTGTGCAGATGCTGCTCAAAAAATACCTGGCAGCGTCCGATATTGCCTTTGAAGTAACGCCCCATAAACTACGCCATACCTTTGCAACGCACATGCTCGACCACGGTGCGGATTTGCGCAGTGTGCAGACGCTGTTAGGTCACGCGTCATTATCGACGACTCAAATTTACACTCATGTTACCAAGGAGAGGATGCGTGAGGCCTATGATGCGGCGCACCCGCGGGCAGGGGAATCTGTCGACTAGATCGAGGTAAATACGATCCTCGTTGAGGGATCCAGTTCCTTGGGTGGAGTCTTTCCTCTGAGGTTTTAGCTGGTGCCAAAAATCCGATCTCCAGCATCGCCAAGTCCTGGCAGGATGTAACCTTGCTCATTAAGGCGATTGTCCAGCGCAGGATAATAAACCGGCACATCCGGATGTTCAGAGTTGATGGCATGAAGTCCCTCGGGAGCTGCGACCATGCAGGCAAAGTGAAGGTGGCGAGCCCCTTGTTTTTTTAATTCGGCAATGGCGGCACAGGCTGATCCGCCTGTTGCAAGCATGGGATCAAGAACCAGAACGTCTGCATCAGGGAGGTGGTCAGGAGCCTTGAAGTAGTAACAGTCCGGCTGCAGTGATTTTTCGTCACGGACGAGTCCAATGTGAGCCACGCTAGTATCTGGCAATAAACCCATAAAGCCATCGAGCATGCCAAGCCCAGCGCGAAGGATGGGCACGAGGACCAGTTCGCGAGCCAGCTTTCTGCCAGTTGTGATTTCCATGGGAGTTTCCACTTCAACGGGAAGGGTCAGTAAGTTTGCCGTCACATAGGGTGCCATCAGTTGTGATACCTCTTTGACATACTGGCGGAACTTAGGGGTAGGGCAGTCACGTTGGCGCAAGCGGGCAAGCCGATCTTCGATAACTGGGTGCTGAATATAATGATTCAAGATAGCGTTAGCATGAAACCGAGGCGCTGAGGCAACAAGAGTAAAATAATCGAAAAGAGGGGAGATCAGACGTAAGAATACAGATGCTCCTCCGTATGTATAATTTGATTTGCCTGATGATGGATTGGGCGTAAAAATAGACAACGCAAACAGTTCACCTCATGATTAAACACCTATTCACCTCCGTCCTAGCCCTGATGCTTATCATGCTTGCCACAACCGCCACTGAGGCGCTGGCAGCAGACAACGTCACCATCCACGCTGACCATCTTATTTTTCACCCGCAGGGAGAAGCCAATGGCAAACACATCGTGCTCATTGCCGGTGATGAGGAATACCGCTCCGAAGAAGCCATGCCGATGATGGCTGAGGTTCTTGCTCGGCACGGCTTTAAGTGCACCGTGCTTTTCTCTTTGGCCGATGATGGCAAGACCGTCGACCCCAACCAACAAACATCACTCAGCTATCCACAGGTTCTCGATAGTGCGGATATGGTGTTCTTGAATATACGTTTCCGCAATTGGCCTGATGAGACCATGGCCAAGTTCCAGGCTGCCATGGAAAGAGGTGCAGCAGTAATGGCGCTGCGTACTACCACACATGCTTTCAAAATTCCCAACAATGCTAAGTATGCTCGCTATAGCTTTAATCACAAAGGGCCCGACTGGAAGGGAGGCTTTGGCAGAGAGGTCCTGGGTGAGACTTGGGTCAACCACCACGGCCACCACGCGTATGAGGGTTGCCGGGCACGCGTAGAAGCGGGGCAGGAGAATCATCCTATTATGAAGGGCGTGGGGGAGATTTTTGTGACTTCCGATGTTTATGGTGCCAAGCCCAAGGAGCCATCCACCATTCTCGTGCGCGGCTACGTTACAGAAACACTGAAGCCTGATTCAAAAGATATTGATGCGAAGAACAAGCCTGCCCAGCCCGTGGTTTGGACGCGCGAGTTTACTTGGCCTAATGGCAAGACGAGCAAGGTGCTGACCAGCACGATGGGAGCTGGCATTGATCTTCTTGATGACAATCTGCGTCTGCTGCTTGTCAACGCCGCCCATGAACGCCTGGGACTCCCTGTGCCGGACAAGGCGGATGCGAGCTTGCCAGCCGGATACAAGCCAAGCTTCTACAAAGTTGGGCAATACCGTAAGAATTGCACCCCCGCTGATTTCATCTCCGGGGGCAAAGCACACCAGATGCCAGCGTACCCTGTTCCTGACCGGTCAAAGAAAAAGTAAGCTTCTGCTGGCTAGGCTTAGCCCTCTTGTTGAGCAAGAGCGTCTAGTTGCTCGGCAATCCACTCGGCACGATCCTTGCCCTCTGGTGCCGCCTGAGCGAGCTGCTTGAGAGCCGTTACTGTCGGATCCTGCACGCCTTTTTCTGAATCACCAAATGTCTTGGTGAACTCAATATCAGAAGGCAGCAATACTTCATTGCTTGCCAGTGCGCAGGCACGAGCGATGGTGTTTTCAAGCTCTCTGACATTACCGGGCCAACGATGATTTTTGAGGTGGTCCATCGCCTCGGCGCTCAGCCTCATCGGGGGAATATTGTTACGTTTGATGGTGAGGCGTAAGAAGTGATCAGCCAGCAATGGGATGTCATCGGTCCTTGCCCTTAGTGGTGGCAGGTGAATCTCCACCACATTCAATCGGTAGAAGAGGTCTTCACGAAAATTACCCTTTGATACCTCTTCGGCTAAATTTTTATTGGTCGCGGCCACGATGCGGACATCGGATTTTTGCAGCTCGTTACTACCCACGCGGGTGAAGGTTCCGTCCTGTAGTACCCGCAGTAACTTGACCTGCACAGAGGATGGCATATCGCCAATTTCATCGAGGAAAAGAGTGCCTCCATCGCACTGTTCGAACAGGCCTGCACGGCGGTTGATTGCCCCAGTGAAGGAGCCTTTTTCATGGCCGAAGAGCTCACTTTCTAGCAGGTTTTCAGGAATGGCTCCGCAGTTGATCGCGATGACCTCGTTTTTTGCCCGTGGTGAGTATTCATGGACAGCGTTGGCAACGAGTTCCTTGCCGGTGCCACTCTCTCCCGATACCAGCACGGGTGCATCAGTCCTTGCGACACGACCGACAATTTTGAAGACATCTTGAAGTGCCCGCGAATTGCCGATGATTTTTACTTTGCCCTGAGGGTTATTAAGCGACGACTTTGTATCGATAGCGGCTCGTCGCTGATCGAGCTCGCGCAGGGCGTTTTCCACAACGGGTCTGAGCTCAAAGGTAAGAGCTTCTTTTTTCAGGATATCTTGGGCGCCCTGCTGGGTTGCCTCAATGACCTGGGAGGTGGTGGGGAATCCGTCTGTGAGAATAACTAAAATACCTGGGTGGGCAGCTCGAATTCGGCGCAGCAGCACAAGGCCATCGAAGGGCTGTAGAGGAATGTCTGCAATGACAAGGTCAACATCGGTGGTATCACAGACCTTGGCGGCCTTCTCGGCGTGGTCACATCGTAAAATGCGCAGGCCTTCGGCATCGAGGTGCTTGGTAGCCCATTCTAGATAATCGATATCTGAATCAACCAAGAGAATGGTTTGCTCTGCTGAGGTCTCGGGCACAAGTAAGGGAATGGAATATTAGACGGTGCCAAATTTAGACAGTTCCAAATCGACGATGGCGGCGGGCATACTCTTCAACGGCTTCTCTGAGATCGGGATCCCTGAAGTCAGGCCAGTTTTTTGGGCTGATGACAATTTCCGAGTACGAAATTTGCCAGAGCAGAAAATTGGAGATGCGAAGTTCACCGGAGGTTCTAATGAGAAGGTCAGGGTCAGGGAATTGAGAGGTGTAAAGGTGTTTGGCAAAAAGCTCGTTATCAATATCAGCTGGGTCGATTTCGCCGGCTGCAGCTTTTATTGCGATGGCGCGCGCCGCATCGGTAATTTCCTCACGCGACCCATAGGAGAGCGCGAGGATGAGATTGAGTCCGGTGTTGTTTTGCGTATCAGCAGAAGCTTGTTCAATCTGCCTGCGGCATTTCTCGGGGAGTAGGTCATGCCGGCCGATACTGTGGAAGCGAACATTTTGCTTCAGCATATCGGGAAGTTTTTCGCGCAGAAATTTCTCCAATAAATTCATCAGCGCAGCGACCTCTTTTTTAGGGCGTTTCCAGTTTTCAGAAGAAAAGGCGTAGAGGGTGAGGTATTCAACGCCAAGCTGCTGACATGTTTCCACTGCCGACCTCACAGATTTAGCGCCAGCGCGATGACCTTCCACGCGTGGCAGGCCGCGTGCACTAGCCCAGCGTCCATTCCCATCCATGATGATGGCAATGTGGCGCGGTATGTCGTGACTGTCTTCCATGTGAGTAGGGAATTGGCAGACGTAGTTTGCTATCACTTTCCGCGAGGTGCAAGCCCAGAGCGTGCACTCAAAGAGATAAAAATCACAAAATAATAACGAGCCGGTGACGGGCTCTAGGTGAATATTTTACGTGGCCCGGGAGGCTTGAGTAGGGCTGCGATGCAGAGCCCAGCGAGCGTCCAGCAGATAAAAGGATCCAGAATATGCACTAAAACACGCGAGTTTGGCAGCTCAAACCAGTTCCAAAAAGGCAGTGTAGAGCTCACGCCCGCAAATAAACCCATGACGATGCCCACCGCAGCTCGAGAAACAAAACGTTTGGCCTTAATCTTATAGACCGTAGTTGCGAGAATCAGAGAGCTGAGAAACTGAATGAAAAAAGACCGCACCAAGTGATTGCTGAGTAGCCAAGGCTGATCGAGCGAACCGGGTCGGATGACAGCGTAGACTAGTGGTCCTTCAGTGATAGCTTGTGCATCGAGGCCCTGCGCCCCGCGTCTAGGCAGCATATAGACTCCATGCTCCGGGGTGTTTTCTTTGATCGCTTGAGAGAGAGCGGCGTCGTCTTCAAAAGTACCCATCTGGTGCCAAGGGAGTAACTCCCATGAGGCAAAACCCCATAAAAACGCGACAACGGCACCAACACATGTAGCAATTAAGATTCTTTTCATAATGAAAATTCAGGAAAGATTAGTACATCCTTACCATTTTTCCCCACGCTTGTCAGCATAAGAAATACGAACTTATTGGGCGCCCGCGTAAGCAGAGGATTACGGTTGCGGGCTAGCGCATGATCGGGTTATGCCATGAGCATGCTAAATGTTGTTTTGGTGAACCCTGAAATTCCGCACAATACCGGTGCGGCAGGCAGGTTATGCTTGGCCACGGGAGCAAGACTGCATTTGATTAAGCCCTTGGGCTTTTCGATTGATGACCGCCAGGTGAAACGTGCGGGGCTCGACTACTGGAAAGATGTCGATTTGTGTCTATGGGAAAACTGGGAAGCCTTTACGGACTCCGTGGCAGCAGAAGCCGGGGTCTATTTACTGACCACAAAAACGGATCAAGCCTATTGGGACGTTGAATTTAAGGACGGCGATTATATCGTCTTTGGCCCAGAGACCAGAGGGCTCCCAGAAAGCATGCTGGAGAGCAATGCTGAGCAGTGTCTGACCATTCCGATGCAAGCAGGCTCGACGCGAAGCTTGAACCTCGCAACGACGGTGGGCATCGTGCTTTATGAGGCGGTCAGACAGACAGCGCTCAGCTAATAAGTGGAGCTAAAGCTAGCCGCCTGATTTTGCTGGTTCCTCAAAGACCGGTGTTTTGGCCTCCTCGCTACTGGTGAAAAATGAGCCAACATCCTTCGAAGTGATGAAGAGAAACAGACCCATGATCATTAGCACAAAAGCGGTTTGAACGAATTCTAACACGCGTGGCTGAACAGGGCGGCGAGCAATGATCTCCAGGATGGATAAAGTAATGTGACCTCCATCAAGCACAGGGAAGGGAAGCATGTTGAGAATGGCGAGGTTGATATTGAAAAGCACCGTGAAGCTGAGCGCCATTTTCCAGCCATCAGGAGAAGTGAGCATCTGGTAATAACCTTTGCCGATGCCGATAGGGCCGGCGAGGTGCTGCACGCCAACATCAGACTGGCTCGAGACCACCTTGGTGATGGTGGTGTACATGATGCCAACACTATGCTCGATCTGCGCCCACGCGGTGGGGTGGGTGATGGTGGACGTTACCAGCTCAGGGTCAGGCCCTTGCATGATGCCGAAGGTCGGCTCACTACCTTCTGGGCTGATGGGCTTGCTGGCGGTGATCGAGAAAGTCTGCTGCTTGCCGTCACGCAGGATGACGATGGCAGCGGGTTCTCCAGAGAGCTCAGCGTCAATGATGTGCTGATAAGTGTGGGCCTTTTTGCCATTAATCGTCAGGATTTCATCTCCTGCTTGCAGACCTGCACGTTGAGCTGGGCTGTGCTCGATGAGTTCTCCCACCAAGGTGCGGTAGCCCATCATAATGCCAACCTGGCGCATCGCTCTGCGGTCAAACCATGCCGTGTCGGGAATGTGATAGCCGGATTTGACGATGATTGGTTCTGATAAACCCTCACGCTTTACGGTGAACTCAATGGTCTGGCCCTCACTGAGCATGATATTTTCACTAATGCCTGTGTCCGTGTCGCCTCTCCAGCGGTCCACCTCGATACCGTTGACGGCTAAAATCTTGTCACCCTCTTGGAAGGCTGGCTTGGCCTCGGCTGCCGGCTTGTCTGGCATGATGTAGCCTACCGTTACACTATTCATCTTGTAGCTTGGCTTACCCACACCCCAGACAGCAAAAGCCGTGATGATAGCTAAGATGAAGGAGAAAAGGGGGCCTGCGAAGGCGACGATGATTTTATCAAGAGGCTTGGCAGGGGGCAGTGGTGCATCGGTGCTGTTTTCGCCCTCGATTTTTTCCATCGTTGCCATTTGTGGTAATGCCACAAAACCACCAAAGGGAATCCAGCCAAGGCCGTATTGCACACCGTTGTAGGTTTTGCTCCAGATGGGTTTGCCGAACCAGATCTGAAAACGCTCGACTGCAAGCCCACGCCAGCGAGCGGCAAGGAAGTGGCCGAGTTCGTGGACAAAAATGATGATGTTAAAGATAACAATAACAACAAAGATCACAAAGAGAGGCATCAGGATGGACATAGATTGGTAGGACGGTGTGCTGGATGAATAATGACAAGCAGTTAAGTGGAGCAATGTAATAGATTTCCCGCCTCTGGCAAGTGCGGGGTT
>CAWVVN010000029.1:0-21008 GCA_963933605.1 uncultured Verrucomicrobiales bacterium | reverse complement strand
GTAACCCACTCTGCAAAATTCTGTCTGCCATCTTCGGCATCCTTCCTGTCAGACATTTTCAAGCCCTTAGCAAAGGAATGATCTTTAGGTGTTTTGGCCGCGATCATCTCTCCTGGATCACCATCATTATACTGGTAATCATTTGGCAGCTTGATTCGGCCCTTACCTGGACCTGACAAGGTGGAATAGTAAATATTGTTACCAATAAAATCGTAGAGATTATAGAGTGGTGTTCCACGCTCATTTTCTTTTCTTACTTTATCCCATATTGGGTTGTAAACGTGACGGTTGATCTCACCCTGTCCATTGGTAAATGCGGCGAGTCGGAAAAAGTCCATTCTTTCCCAATCATTGAAGGGGTCATCATGGCACTGTGCACATTCCATACGAGTACCTAGGAACAGGCGCATGGTATTGGACAAGTTATCTAGAGGCATGCCTTTGTCTCGGATGTAATAACCAACGGCTCCATTCTCCCACAACATGCCTTCGGCAGAGAGCAACTCACGTGTCAGAACATCAAAAGGCATATTATCTGCCACAGCCTGCCGCACCCAGTCCATGTAGGGCGCCGCAGAATAGCGACGTTGGAAATTTTCCTGAACACGCAGCATGTCAACGAGCCAGTTGCTCATATGGCTTTGATACCCCTTCGAGCTCATCAAGTAGCGAACGAGTAAGACCCGCTTGTTGGGATCATCAGATTCCAGGTAAACACGGGCTTCTTCAACGGTCGGTATCCGGCCAACCGCTAACAAAAAACTACGCCTCAAAAGCACCGAGTCACTGGCGTCGGCTGGTTGCTCGGCATTCTTTTTATCATAGATTTTCTTAACCCTGATATCGATCTGCCGAGCCGCAGCCAAAAGCTCCTTCTCGGATAGTTGCTTAGCAGACCATTTTGCATCTGATTCTGCGGCATTGCTGACTTGCCCAGTAATAAGCAATACGGGTAGTGAAAACAGAAGGCTCCGTTTAGTAAGGTAATTCATGTAGATCGTTTGTTATTAAAAATGATAAGGCAACCCATAACATCAGTTTACCTTCAGAGAGACTAGCTTTTTGCACCCATATGTGGAGCTATATTAAGGATGAACAGGGTGATATGCAGAAACCAATATTTCACTCTGATCCTATTTTTCAAGTTAAAATCGTGCGCTATCACCATCACAAGCTCATCGATATCATTATTTAACGCAAACAATCCTATTCTTTTGATGCTCCGTTTTGCTCTCAACTAGCTTAATACTTTAACTTTACTTCTCTATTTCAGATTGGCATGCTGAATCTACCCCGTCGCAGTTCACCACTGCCCAACCTTACAATCAACCATTGTTAATGAATAAAACGTTATTTGGCACCGATGGTATTCGTGGCATTGCCAACCAATACCCGATCACTCCTGAAGTTGCCCTAAGAGTAGGCCGTGCTGTAGCGCGTGTTCTGCAGTCGAATGGTGGCGGCCGCCACAAGGTGGTTATCGGCAAGGACACCAGGCTCTCCGGTTACATGCTAGAAACAGCCATCACTAGCGGTCTCGTCTCCGAGGGCTCCCGCGTACTGCTCACCGGCCCAGCACCGACACCTGCCGTCGCTCACCTGACTCGATCCATGGGCTGTGATGCTGGCATCATGCTCACCGCATCTCATAACCCCTACCAGGACAACGGCATCAAAATATTTGGCAGTGACGGCTACAAGCTCAATGACCAGCTAGAGCTCGAAATTGAGAAAATGATCCTCGCCGATGAACTCCCCCACCCAGAAGGCGATCTGGGCAAGGCCATCCGCATTGATGATGCCATGGGACGCTATATCGAATTCACCAAAAATGCCGTAGGGGCCAATTCTCTAAGTGGGCTGAAAATTGTGGTCGATTGCGCCAACGGTGCCGCATACTACGTTGGCCCACTGATCTTTGAAGAGCTCGGAGCCGAAGTCATCCAGATGTCTGTCCACCCCGATGGCCGCAACATCAACGAAGGCGTTGGCGCCCTACACCCAGAAAAGGCAGCCGCCATGGTCAGGGAACACGGGGCCGATGTTGGCATCTGCTTTGATGGCGATGCGGACCGCGTTATTTTCTGTGATGAAAATGGCGAGGTCATTGATGGCGACCGCATTCTCTGCCTCTGCGCTAAGGCCCTTAACGAACAAGGCAAACTCAAGGGCAATACACTGGTGGCCACTGTGATGAGTAATTTAGGAATGCGCGATGCCCTCGCTGCGGATGGCATCAAGCTGGAAACCACGGGTGTGGGAGATCGCCACGTGCTCGAATGCATGCGAGAAAAAGGATACAACCTTGGCGGAGAAAACTCAGGCCACATTATTTATTCTGACTACGCCACTACTGGTGACGGCATCATGAGCGCCTTGATGCTACTTTCCATGATGCGAGACAAAGGCGAGCCACTCTCCAAACTCGCCGACTGCATGGAGCTCTATCCACAAGTTCTTCTGGGCCTTGATGTCACGGAAAAACCTCCTACCGAGGAAGTGCCGGAAATAGATGCTGCCATCAAAGCAGCCGAAGCCGCCTTTGCTGACAAAGGTCGTGTCTTTGTCCGATACTCAGGCACGGAGCGCAAAATTCGCGTTCTTACCGAATGCCCAGATGCGGAACTTGCAAAAAGCCAAGCAGACCTCATTGCCGCCGCCATTAAGAATACCATCGGCGCCTAAAATCGGCCTTAACTTCACATTCCTCCCTGCTATGACCATCCATCCTACTGACCAGCTCGACCTCTGGCCATTGCACCAAAACTCATCGGTAGGTAATCAGTTGCTCGCAGGATCTACTCTGCACGATCTTCAGGCCGAATATGCACGAGGGGTTAAAGATGCTCATCTTCCAGAAAACGCGTGGGTCACCAAAGAGGACTGGCAACAACTGGGTGAACTTGCAGCTCCAGCCGTTCTTCGCTCCACAAGTGGGGAAACCTTGGCTTGGACAGGCAATGATCATCCCAGCGAAGACGCTGCTCAGGCAAGCGCCTCCGAGCAGTCTTTCCTCATCCAATTCCCTTGGGAGTTTATTGCCATCAACGAAAGGCTGGTTGCACAACTCAGCGAATCTCAGCACCAAGGAAACATTAGCCCAGCCGCTCACATTGACGGCATTATCCATCTGGGAAATGGGTCAAAGATTCTCCCCGGTGTGGTCATTGAGGGCAATGTCGTCATCGGCAACAACTGCAAGATTGGCCCCAACTGCTATCTGCGCGGCTCGACCACCATTGGTAACGACTGCCACATTGGCCAAGCGGTAGAAATTAAAAATTCGATCATTGGCAACAATAGCTCAATTGGCCACCTCAGCTACGTAGGCGACTCCGTCATTGGCAACGATGTCAACTTTGGCGCCGGAACCATCACCTCGAACCTGCGCCATGATGGAACCAACCACCTCTCTCGAGTTCGTGATTCACTTGTCGATACTGGCCGCAGGAAATTCGGCACCGTGGTAGGTGATGGCAGCCACACCGGCATTCTGACTGCCATTTACCCCGGACGCAAACTTGGCCCCAACTCACAGACCCTGCCGAACCAAACGGTGAAGCGAGACATCACTTAATCACCCAACCATCATTACAAGAATCTAACCATTATGTGCGGAATAGTAGGATACACAGGCAAACGAGCAGCTATGCCCGTTCTCATCAGCGGACTTAAAAAACTTGAATACCGTGGCTATGACTCGGCGGGCATCGCCGTCACCAGCGACGACGGAATACTGATCAGAAAACAAAGCGGCAAGGTTGCTGGCCTGGCTGAGATCGTCGAGCAGGAAGAGGGCATGCTCGCTGAAGCACATACTGGAATCGCCCATACCCGCTGGGCCACCCACGGGCCACCCACCACACTCAACGCCCACCCGCACGAGGGCAATGAAGGACGTGTGGTGCTCGTCCATAATGGCATCATAGAAAACCACAATAATCTACGTAATCGTTTTAAGGCACAGGGACACACCTTCAAATCAGATACGGATTCAGAGGTCCTTGCCCATTTAGTGGAGTCCCATTATCAAGGCGACTTATTAGAGGCTGTTACCACCGCTCTCAAGGAAGTCGAAGGCACCTATGGCATTACCTGCATGGCCAAGGATGAACCCGGCGTGCTGGTTGTCGCTCGCAGCGGATCGCCCATCGTCATTGGCCTCGGTGATGATGAAACCATCGTCGCCTCAGACGCGTCCGCCATCATCACCTACACACGCCAAGCCATCTATCTCGACGATAATGACATCGCCCGTATTGAGGGCAGCAAGGTAGACATCCGAAGCTTAGATAAAGGTGCCGTCACACGCACACCATCAGAAATCGATTGGTCACCAGGCGCAGCGGAAAAAGGCGGTTATGAGCACTACATGCTTAAAGAAATTTTCGAGCAACCAGAAGCAATCAGTAATACCATCCGCGGCCGCATCGACCTCAACCGAGGCACGGCCATCCTCTCTGGACTCAACCTCAGCCCGCGCGAACTCGTCGCCATCCAGCGCCTGCTCATTGTCGGTTGCGGCACCTCGATGAATGCCGGACTGATTGGCGAGTATGCCGTCGAAGACTTTGCCGCCATCCCCGCCGAGGTCGAGCAAGCTGCCGAATTTCGCTATCGTAATCCCATCGTGGGCAGCCGGGACATGGTGCTTGCTATCAGCCAGTCTGGCGAAACAGCCGACACCCTCGCTGCGGTCCGTGAGGCCGTCGAGAAAGGCTCCCTCGTTGCCGCCCTTGTCAATGTTGTCGGATCAACCATCGCTCGAGAAACTAGCAGAGGCATCTATTTGCACGCCGGCCCAGAGATCAGTGTGGCCTCCACCAAGGCATTCACCAGCCAGGTGTCAACCCTACTGATGATCGCTCTCAAGTTTGCCCGTGCCCATCGCTTATCACGTGAGCAGGGCATCGAAATAGCCAAAGAAATCGAACGCATCCCCGAGCTGGTGGAGGCGGTTCTCAAAACCAATGATCAGATCGCTGAAGTCGCAGCACACTACGCGCACTACAATAACGCCTTCTTCATCGGACGCGGCTATATGTATCCCGTCGCACTAGAAGGTGCGCTCAAGCTCAAGGAGATCTCCTACATTCACGCCGAGGGTTACCACGCAGCCGAGCTCAAGCACGGGCCGATTGCCCTTTTAGAGGAATCTATGCCCGTCGTCGCCCTGCTCAACGAGGGGCCTGGACAGGAAAAAACCCTCAGCAACGTGGCCGAGTGCAAGGCACGTAGTGCACCGGTTCTCGGCGTCATCACCGAGGGCGACGAGGAAGCACGTGCCGCTTGTGACCACGTCATTGAAATCCCCTCCTGCCCGCAATACAGCTCCGTGGTTCCGGCCGCCGTTGCCCTGCAACTGCTCTCTTACCACATCGCCAGAATCAGAGGCTGCCCTATCGACCAACCGCGCAACCTGGCAAAAAGCGTCACCGTCGAGTAGGCTGCAAGGTGCTTTAGCCCAGAGGCCTTACAGCGTCTTGGCGTCATCCAATCGTGGATGACCGTTCTTCAGATCATCACGGCTAATGCCCTTGCCGCGGTTCATCTGATCCATCGCTTTGAAGGTTTCCACCATGCCATGGATCGCAGCGAGCACGTCCGCAGTATGGCCAGTTTCGGAAATCGTATGCATGTTCCGGATGGGGAAACCAATCGACGTTGAGGCACTGTCCACCCCAGCCAAGGAAGCTGCCATCGCGTCTGTGCCGGTGTCACGACCTGAAAAATCAATCTGGTAGGGAATCTTGTTTTTCTGGCAGGCTTTCTCAATCAGCGTATTGAGATACTCACTGGTGATCGAGCCATTAGTCAGGCTGAAGCCCTTACCCATCGCAAGTGGGTTCATGCGCTTGGCGCCAATACCCGGAGCGGCATCGTAGTCGTGATTGACGTCGGAACCGATCAGGATGTCAGGCTTAAGCTCGCCCGCAATCGCGGTAGCACCAAAGCGACCAATCTCCTCGTGGGTGGCAATCGTGTAAAGCAGACGCAGGTTTTTGAGCGGTGACTTTGCCAAGATCTTAGCAATTTCTGCCACCACAAAACATCCCAAGCCATTATCAAGATAGGCGCCATAATAGGTATCGTCAGAGAACCCTTTTTTGATTGGGCGGTTAAGAATGATCGGGTCGCCCGGGCGAATGCCAAGGGCTTCAATCTTCTCCTTGCACTTTTCGCCGTGCATCTGCAGCTCGAGATACATCATCTCAGGCTTGAGTCCCTTGTCCCCTGTCCTCTGTGCTGGCTCGGAGAAATGGATGGCACCGAGAGCTTCGATCGTGCCGCCCTCGATACAACGATAATTGCCGGGCTTCTTGGGATCTTGGCTAAAGAGTTTTACTTCATGACCAACCAGCGTGCATGGCAGGAAGGAATCTGTATTCACCCAGATCTTGCCATCGGCATCAATCTTACGCACCTGCATCCGGATCTTATCGGCGTGGCCAATGATCATTGCCGAGGTCATCTCGTCCTGCCCCGGGTGGGTGTCGATGACGATACCGGCATTGCCCTTGAACTGATGGATCGCCCAGGACTTCGGCATGAACTTCTCAAAATACGGCTTCAGCACCCCGTAGGACATCGCAGCTTCGAGCCCAATCGGGCTGGGGGCGGCAAGCACCTCACGCATGAATTCGAATTGAGCCTTGGGCATGGATTTCTCCCATGCTGATTTGGAGGTTGCCTTCTTTGCCGTTGGTTTTTTAGCCATATCGATAAATTATTAGTTTGTTAGGATGTTGATACGTTGGATTGAATGTCGTTCCAGACCAGCCGGATGGCGTCTGGGTAAAGCTGATGTTCCTCCACCTGGATGCGGGCATGCAAGGTGTCGGCGGTGTCGTCTACTAACACAGGAACCTTCGCTTGTAAAATAGTCGGCCCCGTGTCCATGCCGGCATCCACATAGTGAACCGTGCAGCCAGACTCACGAGCCCCATCTTGCACCGCCTGTTTCCAAGCCATCAGCCCAGGATAGGCGGGAAGGATCGAAGGGTGGATATTAAGAATTCTCTGAGGGAACACCTCCAGCAGTGGTGCTTTCACCAGCCGCATAAATCCAGCCAGACAGACGATGTCCACTGCCGCCGACTTGAGCTGCTCCGCTACGGCGGCCTGAGACGCATCTGGGAATCGTGTGCTATAGCCTCCACAATCAATCACCTCAGCGCGGATACCCGCCTTCTGAGCACGTTCAAGAATGTAGGCCTCTGGGTTATCAGAGAGCACCAGCACGATCTCCGCATCCAGCGAGCCATTCTCAATGGCATCCAAGATCGCCTGCATGTTCGAGCCGGAGCCTGAACCGAGCACGCCGAGTTTGATGGTTCCCTTGCCTATGGACATGCCGATACCTACTTCGTGGGCATGCGACAGGCAATTCTAATTTGCCCGCTCGTGAAGCATGCAAACCTCAAGGTCGACCCTCCCGATTGAAAGGATACCCGTTCGGCGCGATGAAATAGGGGCAAGCTTCGGCGTCATCTTTAGCACCATCTTCAGCAACTTTTCGCACCATCACACAGCGATCCATTTTTTCATCCGGTTTCCATTTCTCCAATTCCAACCCTGCTATGATCTTCATAGCAGCAGGCCAGAGCGGCTTTGGAATGATCTGCAACAACGCACCCTCCCCGAAGTAATCGGCACACTCCTCGGCATGCAGCCACTTACCGCGCCGTCCATTCGGGTTGAGAAACTCCGCCTGCGCCGGCCTAGCCGCGCGCACATGATTAAAAATACACCCATGCACCAGCTGCTGCACATCAACCTCTTTTTCACGGAATTGCTCTGGCAGCAGATTCCGAAATTTGTCCACTAACACCAATTGGTGTGATCGCATCTTCTCAAGCTTGCGAAAATAATGATCCCGAGCATCCGGCCCTGGCAGCAGCAAGCCACTATCCGTCTCCACAGCCAGATAGAATTTCACAGCTAGCTCAAGGTGGATCGTGCGACCTGAGACAAGATCTCTCAGCAGATAATCAAGCTCACCCAGCGTATGCCCCGCATCTTGGCGAATCGGTAAGCCCTGCGCTAAGACATCGTATCGTGGGGTAGACTCAAGTAGCACCGCCAACGCATCCTCATACAAGTGCCCGAGTTTTTGCTGCAGATTCAATGCGCATATCTCCTCTGGAAAAACCAGTGACTTGCATGGAAAGGTCGTTGCCTCCGGCAGATCAGCCAGCAGTGGCGGCTGTTCAATAAGACTCTGAAAAAGAGCTTTGTAAACGATGTCAGGCGAGTGGTTCATTTCTATAGGGTTTGACGCATTTAAAATACTTCTCTCTATTAGATTTATCGCCCCATAAATGAATCAATTAACGGGTCACAACAACTGTTTTTTGCGCGCCTTTGTCGATGGCCGGTCGACGGCGATGGCTAAACGAAGTATCGCTTCTCTTGACTCCTGAGCACAGATGGCTGAATCTTATGGCCATGAAAGACCCGCGCATCTCCCAACTCGCACGCCAGCTTGTCCGATATTCCACCAATATCAAAAAGGGCGAGAAAGTCATGCTTCACCTCTGCGATGTACCCGATGAGCTCGGCATCGCCTTGATAAGGGAAGTACGTGCCAAAAAAGGAATCCCTATTCTCAAGGTAGAACACGGTCTACTGGGGCGTGAGATGCTCCTTGGCGCTAGTGACGAGCAATACCAAACCATCGCCAAGCACCAGCTCGCCGAGATGAAGGACATAGACGCCTACATAGCCGTGCGCGGCTCCCATAATATCTGCGAGGCCAGTGACGTGCCCGCCGCAAGGATGAAAATCATGATGAACCACATGCGTAAGGTGATGAATCGACGGGTCGATCACACTAAGTGGTGCGTGCTACGTTGGCCTCACCCTGCCATGGCTCAACAGGCTGGCATGAGCACAGAAGCCTTCGAGGACTTCTACTTTGACGTCTGCCTCGCCGACTACAAATCCATGCTTCCCGCCATGCGTGCCCTCAAACGCCTGATGGAAAAAACCGACCTAGTGCACATCAAAAACAAAGGCACTGATCTACGTTTCTCTATCAAAGACATCCCGGCCATTGTCTGCGGCGGCAACTACAACATCCCTGACGGCGAGGTCTTCACCGCCCCGGTTAAAACCAGTGTCGAAGGCCACATCACCCACAACGCCCCCACCGTCTATCAGGGCATCCCATTCGATAATATCTACTTGGAATTCAAGCAGGGTAAAATCATCAAAGCCGAAGCCGGCTCCAAGACCAAGGAGCTTAACAATATCCTCGATGCCGATCCGGGGGCACGCTATATCGGTGAGTTCGCCCTTGGCTTCCATCCTGGCATCAAAGAACCGATGCGTGACATTCTCTTTGATGAAAAAATCGCCGGCTCCTTCCACTTCACCCCCGGCCAAGCCTACGAGGAAGCCGACAACGGCAACCGCTCTCAGGTCCACTGGGACATGGTCACCATCCAGCGCAAGGACTACGGAGGTGGTGAGGTTTTCTTTGACGGCAAGCTGATTCGCAAAGACGGCATCTTCCTACCGAAGGCACTCGCCGGGCTGAATGCTTGATGGCAGGGCTGCCTACAAGCCCGATCCGACATCGATAGCAAACAGGCAGACATCATCGCCAAATTCGCCCTCAACACTATGGCGCCGAGCGTAATCCACCAAGGTATCGAGGGAGGTTTCCAGGTCATCTTCGATGCCATTTTCCATCGTTGTGATGATACGCTCGATGCCCAATTCCTCACCAGCCGCATCCTCAACCTCGTGCAGACCGTCCGTGTAGACCAGTAGCCGATCGATCTCATCCAGAGAGATGGTGTGCGTGGCAAACACAGCCTGAGGAATCAAACCCAGAGCGGGGTTTGGCTTCGCACCCTGCGGTTGCAGCAGTTTGCCTTTGCCGAGTCTGATCACGATAGGAGCTGGGTGGCCAGCACAGGAGTACTGTAGGGTTCCTTCTTTGAGATCGATGACAAAATAAATCGCGGTAGCAAACAAGGTTACCCCAGCCCTCTCGAAGATGGACACAAGGCCGTCATTGACCCCATAGAGGAACCACTCTGGACTGGTAGCAGACTCACGTTCTTTTTCCATCAGCCCACGCAGCATGGAGACCACGAGGGACGCCCTAACTCCGTGCCCCATGACATCACAGAGCAGAATGCCCATGCAGTGTTGTGAAATCGGAATGACTTCAAAAAAGTCTCCCGCCATTTCAGAGGCGGGGCAATAACGACAGCCGACGGTGACTTCTCGTTGATTGTCTTGAAGGATCAAACCGTCTAGCTCTTTGGGCAGCAAAGCTTGCTGGATTTCCCGGGCCAGTTGGAGCTCTTCTTCAATGGCTACATTGCGCTTCTGCAACTCATTTGCCAGGGCTCCCATTTCTCTCTGGGCATTAAATAGAGCCGTGATGTCTGTGGTGATACCAAAGGTGCCACACAGCTCCCCTTTGCGATTAAGCCATGGCAGCTTGGAGGTCTCCGCCCAGGTCGTCTTACCTTCATCGTAGGTCTCTCTCTGAAGTGCCTTAAGCATGGGAACGCGGGTTTCCATGATTTCGAGCTCGTCTTTACGGCCCATGTCAGCATGTCTTTTGTCAAAGAAGTCCCGATCTGTTTTGCCCAGTAGATCAAGCTCAGAAGCGGCCCCAAGTTTTTCAGCCGTGGAGCTGTTCGCGAGCACAAACTTCGATTCCGTGTCTTTGTAATAAACATTAATCGGGATGTTCTCGATGAGTTCACGCAATCGATGCCGCTCTTCCTTGAGTGCCGTTTCCGCATTTTTTCTTTGTGAGATATCAATAATGGAACCGACGATACGATACGCCATGCCATCGTCATCTCGAACCACCACCCCACGAATCCGAAGCCACCGCCACGATCCATTCGGATGCAAATAGCGACAATCATGCGCCAAGGTGTCATCCCCATTTTTCCTGACAATCTTCTTAAAGGTGTCCCGTAACTCGGACAGCTCATCTTGGTGAAAATATCTCCTCGCTTGGAGAATAATGTTGGGCGCCTTGTCCGCAGGGTAGCCAAGAAAATCAAGCACGCGGTCCGAGTAGTAAATTTCACGTGCGCCCACATACCAGTCCCAGACTCCTTCGTTGGATGCTAACAATGCGAGCTCAAGCCTATCTTGTAAATCAGATGCCATCGGAGTGGTCACCGTAACAAACTACAAGTTAACATTCAACTTGTAAGACAGATTATTGGCCGCACAAATCACTGAGCATTCCCCACCCCGTCAGCCACTCCGTCAGCCAGCTATCAGCCGGCACATTAGCCGATCAATTCCACCTCTTCAAAATGATGCGGCTGGTGAAAGTCCGGCTTCACTCCGGGCAACGCAGCAACCGATAAGAATTTTTGCTCAGGAGAATCAACGATGAAGGTGACATTGACTCTGCTTCCCTGACCAAAACTAAAATCTGATTCAAGAAAGGACAGCGGAATGGATGCTGCTGCCTGCCAGCAACCGTCGGCGGAAATCTTGGAATAGGTTTTCACGCCGACAATCGGAAGGTCCTCGGTACAAGCCCTGACACGTGGGCCAATAAACTCAGCACTCCACCACGCACCATTGGGCGCGAGGTTGAATTCAAGATAACGATCTGAATGTGCATCTTTGATGAACAATTCAGCAACATCATAGCGCCACAAAGCTTCGGCAAACTCACAAGGGCCCGCATCTGGAGAAATCGAGGCACACTTCTCCCTCGCTGCTGTAAACCATAAATGGGTGCGGTCTATCGCCAGCGCAAAGGTGGCAGGCACAGGCATAGGCTGGCCATGCCAATCTCGATCCACCATTGACCATCTGGGATCGTGTCCCTCCCAGCATAGCTGCTCCCTTTGTTGATCAATCCGCATAGCTCAATCTGTGCATCTCCCGCAATTTTACCAAAGCTAAATCGAGACTAACCCCAGATATCTTTCCTCGTTGCATGCCCACAAAGACGATCCTGCCAGTGTATTAATGCTCCAAGCTGAGGGCGCTTTTCACCCTTTCCAGGGCCCTTGGGAAAAGAAAGTGTGACATTTATTCGACATCGATGAAATAAACTGGTAAGTATTCCTTAAATATGTTGTGAAGACCTTGTCCTTTCTCGGACACTAAATCGACGCAAATCCACCGTATTTTCAAGTTCACCTTACATGCATACCATTGAATATATTGGTCCTCGGCCAAGGACACCTGTGCGCAGATCATGGGGCGGCGGTTGGCTGATGGTTTTTCTTGTCGTCACGGGTGTAGGGATTGCGTCTCACCCACTCATCACCAAAGCCTTAGCTGATAGAGCTCCGGTCACGGAACTGAAGGTCGACGAAACGGTATCTTGGCTCGAGCAGCACAGCGGATTCGGTAATCGGCTTGCCGCAGCGGCGCTCCTGCGCACGCACGAGGATATCAGCTACGATGATGCTTATTACAACATCAGCTTCCCCATGGGCGATATTCCCAGTGATAAGGGCGTATGCACAGATCTCGTCATTCGCAGCTACCGCGCATTAGATACCGATCTTCAAAAACTTGTGCATGAAGACATGCAGCTCAATTTCAGAATCTACCCTCAGCTCTGGAGCTTAAGTCAGCCTGACGCCAACATTGATCACAGACGTGTCCCTAACCTGCAACGCTTCTTCAGCCGACACGGCAAAGAAATCCCTATCGAGAGCAATGATGTCATCGCAGAAAACACGAGTTATGGAGATGTTATCGTCTGGAGACTCCCTCACGGAGACACCCATGTCGGCATCGTTGTTCCTGGACCAGGTAATCGTAAGCATGAAAAGTGGGTTGTCCACAATATCGGCTCAGGTCCACAGTGGGAAAACAAGCTGACGGAATATCAGATTATAGGTCAATACCGCTACTACGGCATGCAAGCTGTGGTGCAATATACTCAACGGTAAGCTTGCGGGCTCATTCACTCTGTCCACTTCGCAAGCGCTTTGTCTAAAGCCGCAGACTTGTTCACTCTGAAGTTCTCTCCCGCTTGCACGGTGGCCCGCTTGCCCGTGCCACTCTGAAGATGGATTTCAACAGGGGTTTCACCTGGGTGTTCTACAAGAATATTACGGATGGATTCCAAATCACTTTTAGTATGCCTCGCTAACCAAAGGTTGACTTGCACGGATGCATTTTGACTGCTCTTTCGCGCTTTCAGCTCTTTGAGCTGTGATCCAGTCAGACTTAGAGTTTCGGTGCGGTCATCCACCTTGATGCTTGCCTTGAGACGGATAACCTTACCGGACATTAATATGCCCGCTTCACGTGCAGGGCTGTAACTCTCTGACCAGCAGACCACCTCACAACTACCTGTGAAATCCTCGATATGAATAACGCCAAAAGGTTTGCCCGCGCGGGTGACCTTGTGCTCTACATAACGAATCATGCCAGCAAATGAGTGGCGTGTGCGCTTGTCTTTAGTATCTAGCTCATCGAGCAAGCCGATTTTTTCAAAGCGGCCAGCATCGATTGCCGCGCGGTATTTATCCAAGGGGTGACCACTTGTATAGTAGCCAAGCAGCTCCTTCTCGTTTGTTAGACGCTCATCTTTAGACCATTCTTGGGCATCAGCGCTAGAGTGCCCTTGATCAGATTCTTGCACCGCACCAGCAAAGTCCATGGTGTCAAACAACGAGTCTTGGCCTTGAGCCCTATCTCGCTGCGCTGAGCTCGCTGATGCTACCACCTGCTCGACACGCGCAAACATGCCCGCACGTGTCTCTCCGGTCCAGTCCATGGCTCCCGCCTTGACCAAGTTTTCTAGGATGCGCTTGTTCACGCTTCGGGAATCCAATCTATTGGAGAAATCGTCTAAATTATCAAAGATTCCATGTTGCTCACGCTCGGCAATCGCTGTCGCCATAGCACCTTCTCCGACATTTTTAATAGCCGCGAGTCCATAGCGAATGGCCATCTTTCCAGAGGGCGTCAACTCAGGAGAAAAACGCAACTGCGATTGATTGATATCGGGCGGTAGCACTTCAATATCCATGCGATGACACTCCGATATAAAGACTCCAATTTTATCGGTATTATTGAGCTCATTTGAGAGCAGGCCGGACACAAACTCGACTGGGTGGTTCGCCTTTAAGTATGCTGTCCAGTACGAGATATGGCCGTAACACGCAGAGTGAGATTTGTTGAATCCGTAACCGGCAAAGCCAGCAATCTTATCAAAGATTTTGTTGGCGAGCTCCGCATCGATGTCGTTGGTGACCTTGCTACCCTCAACAAAGATCTCACGCTGCTTCGCCATTTCTGAGGGTTTCTTTTTACCCATCGCGCGCCGCAGAATATCAGCGCCACCGAGAGTGTATCCCGCAAGCCGCTTGGCCGCATTCTGCACCTGCTCCTGGTAAATCATGACCCCGTAGGTATCTCCACAGATCTCTTCTAATAGGGGGTGCTCGTAGGCCACAGGCTTAATGCCTTTTTTGACCTCAATCATCTGGTCAATATAGTCCATAGCACCCGGGCGATAGAGTGCCAAAAGGTCAATGATATCATCAATCTTCTGAATGCCGTATTTTCGACAGGTTTCAACCATGCCTCCTGATTCAAGCTGGAATACACCCATGGTTTCGCCACGGTTCAGGAGTTGCAGGGTAGGCTCGTCGTCAAGAGAGATGTTGTTGATGTCGAAGTCAGGCGTGTGCTGCCTAATGTGCCCAACAGCATCATGAATAACCGTCAGGTTTTTGAGCCCCAGGAAATCCATCTTCAGCAAGCCAACCTCGGTGATGGCGTTCATATCACACTGGGTGACCACCTCCCCTTCGTTACCCCTTGTCAACGCACAGTGTTCATCAAGATCCCTGTCACCAATAACGATTCCCGCGGCATGCACGCCGGTGTTGCGGTTCAGGCCTTCCAGCTTAACCGCATGGCTCCAAAGCTCCTGCCAAGTTGAGCTGTTTTCGATGACATCACGCAGCTCTTGTTTTTCTTTAAACTCATCTTGAAGTTTGATCCCTGGCTTGGTCTCAATCATCTTGGCAAGCATATCGGCATCACCATAGCTGACACCCATCACCCGCGCTACATCCCGAATCACACTTTTAGCGCCCAAAGTACCATAGGTGATAATATGAGAAACGGAGCGCTCTCCGTATTTTTGTCGAACATACTCGATCACCTCAGGGCGGCGACTCTGACAAAAATCAATATCAACATCCGGAGGACTGACCCGCTCCGGGTTGAGGAATCGCTCGAAGAGCAGCCCAAATCGCATCGGGCAAATATCGGTGATTCCCATCGTATAAGCGACCAGAGAGCCCGCCGCAGATCCACGTCCTGGGCCCACGGGAATATCTTGATCGCGACTCCACTGAATAAAGTCAGCTGTGATCAAGAAATAGGAGGCAAAGCCAAGATCGTTGATGGTCTTGATTTCATAATCAAGCCGTTCATTAAGAACCTCCACCATTTCATCGGTGGAGACATTCTCTTGCTCGGCAAGCTGTGCTAATTTATCGGCCGGATAACGTGACTCCAGGCCCTCAAAACAAATCTTGCGGAAATATTCCTCACGTGGAGTGCCATCAGGAGCATCAAATTGTGGGTATTTCTCTGAGCTCGTCGGATCTAGCTTAAGCTCGATGTTACACTTCTCTGCAATCTCCAGAGTTGCATCACAGGCCCCGGGAAAATCAGCAAAGAGGGCTCTCATTTCTTCGCCCGATTTGAAATAATGCTCAGCGGGGTAGCGCTTTCTGTTTTCGTCCAGCAGCAGCCTCCCTTCTCCGATACAGAGCAGAACATCCTGAGCTTCAGCATCCTCTTTATTGAGAAAATGGACATCATTGGTGGCCACCATTTTCAGGCCTAGCTCCTCTGAAAAACTCTTCAGCTGATGATTGATTTGCTGCTGAACTTCAAGCCCCTGGTCATTGAGCTCGAGATAAAGATCATCGGCGCCAAAAATATCACGCAGGCCAATGATTTCCTTACGGGCGCCCTCAACATCATTACGATGAAGCCATTCATTGACGGCTCCATTGATGCAACCACTCAGACAAATCAGACCTTCGGCGTATTTGCCGAGGTTCTCCCGATCGACCCTTGGCTCGCCTAGGTATTCGCCTTCGAGGTGGCCAATGGTGATAAGCTTAACGAGGTTTTTCCAGCCCGTTTCATTTTTAGCCAGTAGTGTCAGGTGTGTTGAGTTCTTGCGCCCCGGCACCTCTTTTTTATCACTCAAGGATGCTGGAGCCAGGTAGATCTCACAGCCAAGGATTGGCTTAACTCCGGCAGCAATCGCATTTTGATAAAATTCAACCGCCGCATAGAGGTTGCCATGATCGGTCATCGCCACAGCTGGCATTTCAAGCTTCGCAGTCGCGGCTACGAGCTCCTTGGTCCTCACGGTAGAATCCAGCGTAGAATACTCGCTGTGGACATGTAGATGGACGAAGGGATGAGTGGACATGGTGAGTAGCAGTGGGGTGAGTCTAATGAGCAAGGTGCCGATGGCAATTCACGAGTGCATTCAGACCGGACTTTTTTATTCAGACCCTTTGAAAACCCCGTGCCTGCAGAACATGACCGATTGACATTGTATTTTAAGAAGGTAAGATATTAGCGCTAGCTAACAAGCCGGTGTTCTCATCCAATGTCCGAACTCGACACCATCGACTTTCTTTGTTCGTCATGCAGCTGCAAACTTCAGGTGCCTGCTGCCATGGCCGGAGTCAGCGGGCCTTGCCCCAACTGCAACAGCAGCATTACGGCACCTTTACCTGCCGCTGCACCTACGCCTGCACCTACCATATCAGCTGCCCCATCGGCTGAAATCGGGACTCTACCGCCCAAAAGGCTACCCGAGCACATCCCAGCGACGACAATACGGGCGACGGCTCACTTAATAAGGCAATCAGCACAGGCTGATGAGCCCGTCGATAAACCAAAAATCAAGTGCCGTGGCTTTATACTGGAGGCTTCTGCTCCAGAGCTCAGCCATGAGAGCGTTCGGCCAAGCAGACCACGTTTATTCAGATTTGTTGTTCCTTCCGCTTTTGCCGCAGTTGCCAGCGTCGTTGCATTGGCGGTTCTGCACTTAGTAGGCATTGTTGATCTCCGTAATTATCAAAACTCCTTCAAGACAGTTATTAAGGAACAGGAAAAACCCACCGCCCCCAGCCCGAGCAGCTCTGTTCTGGTGTCCCTTCCTGAGACAAAAGCTAAACCTGCTGAGCCGATAGCTGCCGTATCAAGGGCTGGCATGCCAAGGACTGCTGAGCCAAGGACTGCGGAACCAACAACTAGCGCAAAACCAAAATCTGTCGCTCAGCCAGCATCAGGCAATCCAGTAAAACAGGATGCCAAACTCAACTCAGATACTGTGAAAAAAACCTTGGCTGAGAAGACGCCAAGCAAGACAAGTGAGCCGCCCGTGATTGCCTCCACTCAGGCCAAGAAACCTGTCCAAAAAACGCAGGCCCGAAAAGTAAATCCTATCATGGCTAATATCATGGAAAAAGGTGAGTTTCCCGAGCTTAAGCTCTCGCCTTCCGCACCCAAGCAGAAGCAAAGCCCTTTATCGAAGCCCGAGCCGGCTTCAGTGCCTAAAGTGGGCTACCTTGCGGGCGAAAATCTTGAGGCGTTTCTTGAAACCAAGACACTCGATGAGAGGCTTCCCTACCTTCTCAAGGGCACAACATTACCCAATGAGATGCAAAGCACTAGCCTTGCACGCCCCTTTAAGCCGGTCAAATCTGTCCGCTTACTAGAAACTCGCTCAGGCGCAGAAAATAACATGGTTGAGCACCTGTATATGGTGAAATTCGAAGACCCAGCTCATGATGGTAATCGGCTGAATCTCCTCGTCTTGCTGGTAGAACGTATCGGCAAACATCCACCGCTGATTAACGCTGATGCTTTTCTTGAGCATTATGACAACAAACTTGCTGAATATGCACTCAAACCAAGCTCTGAAGCGGCGACTTTTCATTGCATTGCTGAAGCACGCACCTCTGATTTTGCAAATGAACTTCCAGCTAAAATCAGGCAATCGCTGATACGCTTCACCGTCAAAAACCACCCCTATTACCCGGCTAAATTCAATGCTTACCTGAGTAAAAATTCTCCCTTGATGAGCCATGTCGGTAGCGGCAAGAGCTTTCCCTACACCACCTCAAAATATTGCATTCTCTCCTTCAAGTGGAATACCACACACCCTGAGCATCCCTATATTGAACTCAGTGAGGTCGTCAACAGTAGCGGCTGGGAGTGGCCAAAACCTGAGGCGTTTAATCAACAAGCCTCATCCATCAAACCGGACGCGCGGACCTCTAAGGGGTGGCAGGCGGAGTAGAGGCTGGGACAGCCTGCCTGCGGACACAAACAAATGCCATTTGTCTGCGGTAACGAGGTATCGAGGAGTCCGTCGTCAGCTTGATCATGCCAAAAGCAGGAGTGCTTGAGTTCTTTGGTTTAACGACTAATTGATATTCAAACCCTTCCTTGATCGTCTTTAATTCATAGTCAAAATTGTTGTTGGTCGCTCCGTGCTCGAGGATATGTATCGGCTCGGGACTATTAATTTTGAGCTGAATCACCTGTGCTTGGCCTTCTCCATGCTGCTCCCAGAAGCTTGTCTTGGGATTAACCTCAAAAAGCACGGGGATATTGATGACCACAGAGAGGATCGAGGACGGCTCCTTGTCGTCATCCTCCGTTGTCCAGATGAGCACCGTTTTTTCCACCAATCCCGAAAAGGTGCCCAACTCAAAGACCACCTTGATTTCTCCTTGCTCGCCGGGCTGGTAGCTCAGCTTGCCCCCCTTGACCTTGGCGCTAAGGCATGAACAAGCCGAGTCGTATCGTTTGATCGTGATGGGGCGGTCCGTATTGTTGGTGAAAAAATAGGGCACCGTGACCGTCTTCGCCTCTGGAGCTACCGTGACCTCGATGCGGTTTTCGGCAAAGCTCAGAGCATTTGCTCCATGCAGAGATGAGCCCGCGGCCAAGGTCATCAAAAACAACACCGCAAGAGATCGAATAAAGGCAGTTCTCATAATCATGATAATGGGAGTGTTTAGTCCATAAGCTCAATCGCGATGATCAAGCTGCACCCACGCCAACGTGGACCAAGAATGAGCAAGGGTTTGTCGGCGTGTAAGACCGGGTTCATCTGCATAATCTTGCGCCGGTGCTGCCAAAATTCAAGATCAAGGCGTAAGCCGCCATCGTCAGATCGCCCACGCGACTCAAAGCTTAAAAGAATCTCCTCAGATGGCTTTAGGGGAGCCAACCAGTTCTCATAACTGCGGAAAACTGGCTGGATATCAGCACCCAGTTTACGGTAGTGCTGGAATCTCATTTGTTGGATGCCGCGCAGTTGTCCAGTCACCTCTTTTTCAACAAGCGCGTATTTCTCTGCCCATTTTTCAGGTGCGCTATCGCTGCCGAGATAGAGTGAGGCCTTGATTTTGCCAACGATTTCCTTGCCCTTGTCGGAGTGACTCTGCTCGGCAAGTGCTGAGCTTACCATCAAGCTAGGCAACAAAACAGCCGTGAAAACAGGGCTTAAACATCGGATCATCATGGTGGTCGGGTTGAGGGTCGGATTGGAGAGTGTAAATAAAGTCATCAGGTCGGCTCGACGGGATCAGAAGATCATCTCTGTATTCACCATGACTGCTCGCGATGAAGCACCCCCGCGATGACGAGGTTCACCGACAATTTCAAAATCATCTGGAATATCCTCGAGACCCTCAAGCACAATCACCGTCGCGCCATTATCATCAGAGCTGAATATATTGGCCCTGACATCCCCATCGGGCATGTAAATGGCAGGTTCGGCAGAGACTGCAGCTATGGGTGCCAGCGACTCCGGCATATGGCTCACTTGAGTGCCCATATAAAAACACATCACCATTGCAGCTGCAGCGGCTGGAAGCGCGAGCCATTTGTTGAGCTTGTTGCCCATCCATTGAGAACCGGTCGATCTTGCGCTGGCGGCAGACTCTACCTTTTCGTTTTCGATAGCCTGCAAAATACGCTGGTTGAAAAAATCGGCGTAAGGAGGCTCAACACTAGCGGGCATATTTGCCTGGATGTTTGACTGCATCGCCCTCACCGCATCACGCTCAGCCAAGAGCTCAGGATGACCCTGTGCCCATGATTCGACCTGTGCTAGCTCATCACCATTGAGCTCACCATCTATCCAGAGAGTGAGCATCGCTTCGTCAGGTGCTTGATTGTGTTGTCTTTTCATATCTTTTTTCAGCTTTGAGTTATTAGATTTCAGATTGAAGATGCTGTTGGAGTTTTTGCCGTGCATAATAGAGCCTGCTCATCACCGTCCCGAGCGAGCTACCGATAATCTCCGCAATCTCTTTGTAGTCCAGGCCCTGCACCTCACGCAGCACAACGACCTCGCGGTGTTGGACTGACAGCTTATCGAGCGCTTGGTTAATACGCTGCCGAAGCTCCCTCTGCTCGAGGACTTGATCAGGGCGTTGGCCTTGCTGAGGTGCCGTCGGCGCGCCGAGATCGATCTTGCCAACATCAAACACCTCATCATTGAGCTCCCCGTCTCCTTGAATGCGGCGCTTGCGCATCCAGTCATACACCACATTGTGGCTAATTCTGAAAAGCCAGGTAGAAAAACGAGCGCGCGACTCGAACTTAGGGAGAGCCTTCCATGCTTTGATAAAAGCCTCCTGAGAAAGATCCCAAGCATCGGCATCGTTTTTAACCATGTTGTAAATCATCGCGTAAATTCTCCCCCGGTGTTTAGTAACAAGCTGATCGAATGCACGCGTATTGCCCGTCTTGGCTTGCTCAACCCATTGAGCATCCTCCTCTGCGCTGGCATTTTGCTCGTCTTTGCTTTCATTGGGCTCTGGTGTGGAATGGTTGGGTGACGGATGATTGGGTCTAGATGCGGACTTGCCTGCTAAAGCATGCTCTGGGTGAGACTGAGCACCCCCATCAGCCTGCATAGCAAGTTCTCCAAAAAGGCCTGCACACGGCATCGTTGCCAGCATAGATACTGGCAT
>CAWVVN010000028.1:0-21416 GCA_963933605.1 uncultured Verrucomicrobiales bacterium | reverse complement strand
GCCTTCTTTGGCAAGCTCATCCAGCGCCAGCGCATGGCAATATTCTATTTGCACTCGTAGTTCGGAGGGCACCTTACGGCCCTGCCAGGAGTCCCCCGTGGCAAGACGATCTATACGTGCCCAATCCTTAAGTCGGACAGCCTCCCAGAATGTATAAACCTCCAATTGCAGATGGTGGTTTCCTCGGGTAAGCCCGCCCTTGCGATATTTTTCAAGCTCAGCGCTAAGTGCCTCAAGGTCACCTGACCTCCTGCTACATTCCATTGTATAAAAACCAGCAAGCGTAGCGTAATTGTCAGGCAAGCTATCAACGGACTTAAAGCTCGCTTCACATTCAGCAAACTTGACCTTGGCTTCACTATAGTTTTTGGCGCGGTAAAGATACATCGCATCAGTGAAAATCTGTGGCTCATAAAAATAAATCGCCTCAAGTGCAGGCTTCTTCGCTTGAAGAATATTTAACGACCTCATGTTTGTTCTGTAAGTTGCTACCCCTGCTCTGTAACTGATAATATAAACATCATCGTGTGAGCCATTGCTATATAACAACCGGCCTTTGGGGAGTTCTGGTTCCTGCTGCGCAGCTACCGATGCCACAAACAAAAAGTAGACACTGCTGAGGACGATTAAAATTGATTGTATCTTCATTTAGGTTTTTGATTTATTTGGTGAAGGGGTTTGAAAAAGATCATCTGCGACAGATTACTTGCCTTTTCCTCGGCGCCTTGCTTCTTCTTCCTCTTCCCTCACCTGCTCCATGGTTTTGATTAACCCTGAAGTTTCGTGCTTTTTCACCAGAGCTGCAACCGCATCCCACAAATCCTTCTCCTCATCCGTCATGTCAGGATTGTTTTCCCGAATACGCTTGGTTCCATTGACATAAGGCCAACCAATTTTCTGATAACATGTCTGACGATCACTCATTTCGAGAATGATTGTTTTATCACCAGTGCCTACTTGCTCACCCGCTTGCATGTTACGCTCCCACATAATTTCCATAACACGCTGAACTGAGGGCGCCGAAATGAGGATGAATCCTCGATAACGGTTGTAGACGTTGCCATAATTAAACAGCGCATCTTCCTTCATCCCACGTTTATCGTAGGAAACCGCAAAAAGATAACTAACCTGAGCTGTCTTTTTGTTATATTTAGCATCAAGATACTGTCGGCAAGATGTTTCACACTTAGCCCAATCGCCAATCTTAGCACTGATTTCAACAATGCGGAAAAGCGCATCTTCCTGCACCTGCTCATCATCTGTTGCACGCTTCCTTATGTCCTCAAGGCTCACGATTGCCTGCTTGTTATCTGACACATCATCAGAACTACCCAAAACATCCGCTATACCAAGCCGAGCCTTAAATTCACCAAACTTGTCATCTCGGTTCAAAAGCTCTTCATAATAGGGCAACGCTTGCTTCGGCGCTGATGTCTTCTTTCTGAGGTAATCGCCTACACGGATCAAAACGAAGTTGGTCAGCTGCGTAGGGTCGAATTCCCCCTTGAGGTCCTTGAATAGAGCCTTGATGCCGGAGCTATACTTGAGAACCAAATCCTTATCCTCATTTGCCTCTGCTATTTTTATTTGCTCCTCAAACACACCAATAATGGCGATACGCAGCAACGCCAGCACACGCTTGTTAGATATGTCGATATCAGGGAAGCTGTAATAAAAATCTTTTAGTTGCTCAGGAGTATTGCCCTCTTTTTGCAAGAAGAAGTCTGAAAAAGCATTCACTGATTCCTCAAGGAAAAACTGCCTCTCATCACCAGCAAGCTCGGTGATGACATCCTGTAAATTTTTCAGACCCTCATCCTCAGCCCCTACCGCCTTCATGGCCGGCATTCCATACACAACAACCTGAGGTTTGAAAGGCGTCGCGCTGTATCTCTCCATGAACCGTTTGTAAAAAGGCACCGCATCCTTAAGCCGCGGATACGGGTTGTCTTTGTCCGGCCCTTTTTGAGCCGCAAGCATGCCCACCAAATAACTAAGGGCCTCACCTGCTACACTGTCGTTTTTGCGCATCTCAGCAACATCAAGGGCCTTTAGGTAATATTTCTCAGCATCTTCAAAATCCGCCATGCTTTCATGAATATTCCCTCTCATGGTGAAGGCCATTTCAATCATGCCCGACCCGGAAAACTCTTCCTCTAGGCGTTTCAGCAGCTCCAATGCAGGTTCATATTCACTTGCTGAAAAATGACAGCTAGCACGATCATAAAGCGCATTTGGCGTGTAGATGTTCTTCGCTGGTTCTGGATAATCAGCCAGGAACTTATCAAGATAATCAGCAGCTTCATCCCAGTACTGCATACGCGTTTGATTGGAAGCTTGATAATACCTTGAGTGCATGGCCAGCTTACTCTCAGGGTATTCGGCAATATGTTGATCAACGAAAGACTGCGCTTCATCAAAACGACCCAAGTAAAAATAACTACCTCCCAACACAAACAAACACATGTCGTGCTGCGCTGTTTCCTTGGGCAAGTCATCAAATAAAGACTCCGCTACCTGTAGGCTTTTTTCATATTCCCCTGCAAAAAACAAACTAGAGAGCATCATCCGGCGAACACTCTCAGCCTTCTCACTCTCAGGGAAATCATCGAGATACACCTTACCATGTTTCTCGGTATCCATAATGAGACCAAGAAGCGAAGAAACGCGAACGAGGTTATAGAGGTTTGTTTCACGCTTTTTGCTTTTATTATAGTAACGCTCCAGCAATTGCAGCCCAGCATAGACGCCACGCTGATTCCCCACCTTATCGTGAAGAAAACACATAGCGGTGAGTATGCCAACATCATCAGGGTCCCCTGAGCTGACTTTTTCCTTTAAGCTCGCAAGACCTTTCTTAAGGCGGGCAACATCGATGGTGTTTGCTCCATCTACGATACCACGGCGGCCAGGCAGTTGGTTAATACGTGCATCAATATCTTGCATGATCACCTCGGAACTGGGAATCATCGAGTATAGGTTGCGCGCGGCAATATACATATTTGCCTCCAAAGCATTTGCGGCAAGCTTTAAGAACAAAGGAGAAAATTCATACATCTGATAAGGTTCGAGAGTGAGATCCGCTCTGTTTTTGTTGAGAAAATCAACCATAGCGCCCTCTTGATCTTGTTTGACAACAGCCTGAGAAAGAGCCAAAAAAGCAGCGACCACGGCGGAGTCAGATGTTTTCCATTTCTTCTTATTGACCAAAGCTGGCTCAAACTTACCTATGCCCTCAGCAATATCAGGTTCAGTTTTGAGGAAGTTGCAGATTGCTAGGTTGATATTAAAACCACCCAGTGAAGGTAATTTTTTATCTTTTGCGCTATCACGCTCTGCTTCAAATTTACTATACAGGCGAAGAGCCTCATCATAATCCTTGAGCCCCATTTTTGTTTCCGCCCATCGTTGCAGGCACGTTTTGTGTGCTGTGTTTATTGTGGGGGCCATATCAGGCGCGCCATTGGGGAACTTCGTGTAACAAACCTCAAAAGACTTGGCTGCTTCTTCAAACCACTTGCTGGCATCAGCCTGCCGATTCCCTCTTTTAGCTTCGCCTGCCAATTTAAGCTCACACAAGCCCTTCCTATAATAGATCACTCCAAACTTGGGCCCATACAGCATAGGTGCCCTCGCGCCAAAGGTCTTCGTTACATGCTCATAGATATTGCGGCAGCCTTCGAAGTCACCCTTCTGGTATGCTGTATTTCCATTAGATAATTGAGCCTGCAAATTTTGCGCTCTTACATCAACTGCCGACGCGGTGAATACCATCACGATAACCATTAGGAATACAGCGGCTGAGTTAAACTTAGAAATCATCGTTTTTTTGTAGTAGGTAGAGAAATCATAGCACGATCTGATCGTGATTGATGTTGTAAAAACAGACTCTGCATCACTGCAGATTATAGAGTGACTATGGGCCGTCTATTAAATCAGTGAAGGTCACCTTACTGATTTCAAGACCAGCTAAGCAATTGAGCACGTCGACGATACGCTGCTGCTCGGCTTCACCGTCAGCCCATATCTGAACAATAGGTTCCTGCGCGCCTGCTTTAGCGGTTGCCACATATCCATCCAAGCGGCTTGTCAACTCCGGCAATCTTCGGCTAGCGGCATCTGATTCCACTAACTCTTCAGCTGCACCACTGTTGATGTAAACATCCCCCGCCTTATCGACCTTGATAAACATAGGAGCCAGTGCAGGCGGTGTGTCGCTCGGCGCTGCAGCCGGCAATGTCATCCGCAAGTCTTGCTCTCGAGGCTGAATGGTCGTTGTCACCAAGAAGTAAATCAGCAGCAAAAAACAAACGTCAATCAGTGACGAAATGTCCAAACCTGGCTCATCCTCTTCGAAATCTTCTGCTTTTTTCTTACGAGACATGTTTATTTAGATGCTTCCCTTTTTAATCTTCGGCTAATTTTCAAATCCGTAAACCGAGAAAATCACATTATCTACTCCAGCGATAGCCGCAGCCCTTATAACTTTGCGTACATATTTGAATGGCACCCCTTGGTCGCCACGCAGGTGAATGACGGGAACAAGCCCTTTGCCTTCCTCAATAGCTTTACGCTCTTTTACGTATTTTTGAATATCCTCAGAGTCATCAAAGGTCAATGTAGCGGTCTCTGCTAGAAAGGTGCCGTCTTGACGGACGTTGATCACAATACGCCCTTTGCCGTCTTTGGCTTTCTTGGAGTATTTGGCAACTGGCGGCTTCACCTCTGGGTCCTGCTTCACCACGATGACGGTAGACGCAACAATGAAGAAAATTAACAACAAGAACACCATGTCAATCATTGGAGACATGTCAACCTGCAGCTCGTCATTGCTACCTGCGGCTGCTCTGTGTAATTTTTTTGATGCCATAATTATACTATGATCATTGTGAAGATAGGCGAGCGAGACTTAGATAAGAGCATCCTCGTCCCGCAACAGCATTACACTGCAATGCCCTCTGGAATCTTGGCTAAGTGCGCATCGCCATTCACCGTCTGTATCGATGCATTGAGCAGCTCTTCGGATGTTTGGTGGCACTCGGCAACGAGATTGTTGAGTTTGTTTTTGAAAAAGAAATAAGCGGTAAGTGCCGGGATCGCTGTAACCAAACCCCATAGAGTCGTTAGCAGCGCTACAGAAATATCTCCAGCGAGCGCCGATGGATCAGCAGAACCGTCTCCACTAGCCAATGTTCCGAACGCCCCCACCATACCAAGAACTGTTCCAAATAGTCCCAGCATTGGAGCCGCCTGTGCAATGAGCGAGATATAATTGACCAAGGTCATGCTTTTACGGTTTTCATTAATCGTAAAATCAGCAATGGCATCCTCCACATAATCTCGCCCAAGATCCTCTAGGCGGCGCGCGTCAACATTGGGCAAGGCATATGCCATCATTCTACCCAAATAGCTGGGATGGGATGCACCCAACTCAATAGCGGAACGAACGCGGCAGTTGATCATATGATCCATGAGGCCTGCTTTCAAGTCGTCGGGAACAAACTTCGCCCGAGTGAAATTCATAGCGTTGAAAACACAAAGTGCGATGAGGCAAAGAATAAGTGCACCAATCAGAAACATGGGCCAACCGCCATCAATAACATATCGTTGTAGCACACTCGCGTCAGCGGCAAAGAGTGAGGGCGATGTCAAAAGCACAGCGGCAGTGGATAGCGCTCCTGTTCTTAAGAAACGGCGGGATGTTAGGTTCATACTTGTCATAGGTTTTGATTGTATTGTGTGAGTTGCTTGCATCGTTTGCCAATGGCGACGTGCGGAAAATTTTCTCCTGCTGATTCTGCTAAGCTTCCATCTGGAGTAAAGAAGGAAATCATAAAAAACCATCCCCTAAACATAGGATAACAAGCGCACAACACCCAATCTGCAATACCGCGCAATCACACTCAATCACAAGAGGACTCAAACTCTCGTTTTTAACGGGAAAAATACTCTATACAGTCATACGACGTGGCAAGGGACACCCCTGATTGCTCAAACTCATCTCTTGACTTGGCAAACTACAAACCTTACGCATCTCGCGCGGCTTAGTTCAAACATTAGCCATGCTGACAAAGATGGGTTCATAGTACAATGGATAGTATGACGGCCTCCGAAGCCGTAGATCCAGGTTCGACTCCTGGTGGACCTACCATCTTAACAAGTGGCTACACAACGAGCTGACCATAAAAGCAGCACTGGCTTAAATCATCGGCTGAGCTATGCCTTTCCAGCTTACCAGCTTTGCTGCATTCGAATCAGCCGCTTAGCTGCACCTTTTATCGACTTATGCTTCAGCAGCACGATCGGCTGACAATTTCTCGAAGACTTTCCAACATTCGATGAACCCACTGGCAAAGTCACCAGGTCTGGCATTCACCCACCCCCTGATTTGATCGATCGAGAACCACTGCCCAGCTTCTATTTCACTGCACGGAAACCGCATCGAACCATCATGGCGCGCTAAATACAACCTGATGTGTTCCCAACCCGTGTCGGCAGAGGGCTTGATCGATGCAATCTCTTGAAGCTCATCAGACACGATCCCTAGTTCCTCCTCGAGCTCACGAACCGCTGTCTCTTGATAACCCTCACCGGAATTGAGATGGCCGGCCGCACTGGAGTCCCAGACTCCTGGGTGCTTATCCTTAAGCCGCGACCTCTTCTGAAGGAACAATTCCTTGCGCTTATTAAAAACAAACACATGAATAGCACGGTGAATTAAATCTTCCCGATGAACCACATCACGCACTTCTTGCCTGACTACGTTGTCTTCCTCATCGACCACATCAAACAGCTCTCCCCCATCCTGGGCCTTATCTTTAAGGGGATGATCATCATAATAGCGTGTCAATTCAACCCACTGTTCCAAGCTGATCTCCTCAGCTCTTGCTGTCTCAACAACGCCGATAAGCTTTGCCGCATCTTCCCATTTTCGATTAGCCGGCATCTGCTTACGCACTTGTTTTCTGCGCTGTGCAAAACCACGCCTAACCAACTCATCAAAAAGCCGTGCATCATAAACGGGAAGGTCCTCTGGCCGAGGATCGCAAACCATCACCGTAGAGTCGATTAAGGGCTGAGGGAAAAATGCTTGCGGAGGAATGGTTTTCACGGGCCGACTATGCCATTCACTCTGCATCCTTAAAGATAACACGCCATAAGCCTTCGTCCGCGGTTGAGCTATAATCCTGTCGACAAACTCTTTTTGTAGCATCAGCACAGCCTTGCATACCGGTGAAGGCTGCTTCATGAAGTTTTTAATAATCGCCCCGCCGGCAGAATAAGGCAAATTACCAAGCAGCTTAACCGGCTGATATTTAAATAACTGGCGAACATCAAAGCGCGCAGCATCATAGTGATGCACCTCGACATTTTTGTTTTCCGCGTAGCGCTTTTTGAGCCCTTCAACCAAACGAGCATCAAACTCCACTAAAACCACTCGATCAGCAATAGCTACAACATGCTCTGTTAAGGCTCCTGTGCCAGGCCCAACCTCTATCACTGTGTCTCCAGACTCAACTTCGAGCTGCGCAACGATCCATCGGGCAACATTTTCATCGATCAAAAAATTCTGTCCTAGCTTCTTCGATGGATTTACATCCATTGCATCTAGGTGTCGTTTGATTTCAGTCTGGTTCACTGGCGCTATGAGAGCCACCAAGCTGATAAATAGCAATACTTGACAGCGAAAACTTCAAACAGGAGACTGCTTTCGTGACCTTAGCTTCTAAAATTAGTGTTGGCCGTCTATTATGCGCGCCTGTTTTTGCCGTTCTTGCTGTCTACTATGGTGAGAGCATCAAAGCAGGCCAAGCAAACGAGACCATACGCTGGTGGGCCGTTGGCGTCTTCATTATCGCCTCACTGAGTGATTTCGTTGATGGCTATATTGCCCGCAACTTCAACCAGCGGAGCAAATTCGGTGCATTCATAGACCCCATGGCAGATAAGACACTGCTGTTGACAGGCATTGTCTTTCTCACCTTCATTCCTTGGGGTGAAGGCTGGCATATCCCCATATGGTTTACCGCGCTAATGATCGCTAGAGACATCATTATCATTGTCGGCATCTGGATTCTACACTACTTCAACTCCCACGTGCCCATCAAACCTCACTGGAGCGGCAAAGTTTGCACCTTCACCCAGATGCTTCTGCTCGGCTGGGTCATGCTCAAAGCCATCCCTTTCTCCCCTATTTACCCCACTATCCTAGCGACCATTTTCACGATCTGGTCTGGTATTGAGTATTTCCGTCAAGGACTGCACATGCTAAACGAACACCACCAGACAGAGTAGGACTCACTTCACTTTCACTCATCTATTCACACCATGCCAACCGTAGCCATTGTCGGCCGACCTAATGTCGGCAAATCAGCACTCTTCAACCGACTTGCAGGTCGACGCATCGCCATTGTCCATGACCAACCTGGCGTAACGCGTGACCGTATTTCCGCGCCCTGCAGCCTCAGCATGTCCCCCTGCACGCTAATCGACACCGGCGGTATCGGCGCAAAGCTCGATGACAGCTTTGGTGACGCTGTTGCCACAGAGGCGGACATCGCCATGCAAACAGCCGATTTGATTATCTTTGTTGTGGATGCTAAGGACGGCGTTACCTCCATCGATGAAGCTCTCGCCCAGAAACTGCGTAAATCTAAGGCCCCCGTACAACTCATCATCAATAAGGCTGACAACGAAAATCAGGAACAATTGTCAGGAGATTTTGCATCACTAGGATACGGCGCTGGACTAGCTGTCTCTGCTGAGCTCGGCAGAAATATGGGCCGCATTGCCGACGCCATTGATGCCGTTGTCACCCCCATCAACCAAAATATAGAAGCTGCAGAAGAGGAAGTGAAACGCGATGGCCTCAAAATCGCGATCGTAGGCAGACCAAACGCCGGCAAATCTTCACTCGTCAACGCCATCCTCAAGGACGAACGCACTATTGTCTCAGAGATTGCTGGCACCACACGAGACTCGGTCGATATTCCTTATGAGTTCATGGGAGAACTTCACACCATCATCGATACCGCGGGTCTACGCCGGCGCACAAAGATGGATTCATCCGTCGAAGTTTTTTCCGCCATGCGAGCAGAAAGATCCATTCGCCGTGCAGACATCTGCCTACTGGTGATCGACTGCGCCGAGGGCGTATCTGCTCAGGACCGTAAAATCGCCCGTATTATTCAGAGCGAGAACAAGCCATGCCTCATTGTGCTCAACAAATTCGACCTCTATCACCCAGGCACGGCAAAAAACGTGCGTCTTGAGGAAGCAACGGAACACGTTCGCACAGAGCTTTTCTTCCTCGCATACGCGCCCTATGTTTGTGTTTCAGCACTGAAGAAACAATCCATCGGACTGGTATTCAGCAAAATTGCCGAAATCCGTAAACTTGCCCAAAACCCCATCACCACCGGTAAACTGAACCGTTTTCTCGGACTTGCTTTCGAGAAAAAGCCACCTCAGGCGAAAAAGGGCAACAAACGCCTCAAACTTCTCTACGCAACTGCCGCCACCAACGATCGCTACACAGCCATTCCAGTGCCGACCTATATTCTCTTTGTTAATGACAAGCGCCTGATGCAGGAAAACTACGAGCAATACCTCACCAATCGACTGCGTGAGGATCACCCCTCTCCCGGAATCCCTATTACTTTTTCGGTTCGTTCAAGAAATGCATCTACTGAAAAAAGAGGCAAATCCTAAAACCAAAATCAGAGGATATAAAACAAACGCCTCGCCCACATTATCTGTATGTCATTTTCACTCAACGAGCGCCTCGAAGCAGGAGGCATTGACTTCGGTCTCCACGGAAAATGCCGTGTTTTGCTCAAGAACAATGGTGTCTTTCCGTGGTTCATCCTCGTGCCAGAAGTAGACGATCACATTATTGAACTGCACCAGTTAGAATCAGATGATTATGATTCGGTGATGCAAACAATTCGAGAAATCTCGAAATTTGTGCAATCACATTTCAAACCAGACAAACTCAATGTCGCCGCCATTGGCAACATTGTATCCCAACTTCATATTCATGTGGTTGCTCGTTACCAAACAGACCCTGCATGGCCAGATGTCATCTGGGGACACGCTGAGAAAAGGGCTTATAAAAAAGATGAAATCGTCGCCCTGCGCGAGGCCTATCGTCATTATACCTTCTAAACTTCCTCGTTGCTCATTGTTTACACTCACTTGAAACAAGACCATGGCCCTTCTCGATGTTACCCACTTAACGACACGTTTCCACACGCGTAACGGCATTGTCAGAGCCGTTGAGGATGTGTCATTCTCTGTCGAGAAAGGTCAAACGGTTGGCATCGTCGGTGAATCTGGATCTGGAAAATCTGTCACTTGCTACTCATTGGTCGGGCTCATCCCCCAGCCTCCTGGAAGAATCCACTCAGGCAAAGCCATCTTCGACGGTGTCGACCTGCTCAAAGCAGACCCTAAACATCTTAGACGAATCCGAGGCAAGCGCATCTCGATGATTTTCCAAGATCCGATGACCTCGCTCAATCCATACCTGAAAATCTCAACGCAGCTAACTGAGCCATTGGAGATTCATGACGGAATCAAAGGCAAAGCGGCTTTACACAGAGCCATTGATGCTCTGGCGGAGGTTGGTATCGCTGAGCCTGAAAAGCGTATTGACTCCTATCCTCATGAATTTTCCGGTGGCATGCGCCAACGTGTCATGATCGCAATGGCGCTGATCACACGCCCAGAACTACTCATCTGTGACGAGCCAACAACAGCCCTCGATGTGACTGTTCAGAAACAGGTGCTGGACCTCATCAAAGATCGCCAAAAGGAACTCGATACCGCTGTCATCCTCATCACCCATGACCTTGCCGTCGTGCACCAGACATGTGACCTCGTCAATGTGATGTATGCCGGCAGAATGATCGAACGCGCTGAGACCAAAACCCTATTCAATCATCCTCTCCACGCCTATACACGCGCACTGATGAAAAGCATTCCCGCAACCCACGCTAAAGGAGAGCGGCTTTACACGATACCTGGCACGCCGCCAGATTTATCAGATCCTCCCACAGGCTGCTCATTTCATGAGCGCAACACACTGGGTGACCCATCACAATGCATCATGGATTCCCCGCCGGAGTTCGGTGAAATATCACCCAATCATTTCGCCCAGAATTGCCCGGGCTGTCTTGCCGACAAGTCATCTTAACGAAGCGTCGCCAAGGCTCCAGCCACCTGTCATCGCCACCTATTATCGCTATCTTGTCATAGCCTCTTATAATGACCTTGTCGTCATTAATTGCTGCGTGGCTGCACAGCACCAATACCGTCCATTTGGATGACTTCAAACTCATCCTCCATCCAGTCAATGTGCGTTGTGGTAATCAACTTTTGCGCCTTCACGGGCAATGCGTTCATCAATGCATTACGGCGAGCAGGGTCAAGCTCACCAAAGATATCATCGAGTAAATAAACCGGCATTTTTCCTGTTTGCCTGTAAAGCAGCTCACCCTGCGCCAATTTAAGTGAGAGAGCCATCGTGCGCTGCTGCCCCTCGCTGGCAAAATCAGCAGCCGCCATACCGTTGATCGTCAAATCAATCTCGTCCCGATGTGGACCTACCACCGTCTGGCCAACCCGACGCTCGCGCTCAGCAGTCATCTCAAGACTTGTCGCCAAGTCATCCCCCGATCCGCAGACATACTTCATCGCTATGCGTTCATCACAAGCACTGACCTGATGCTGAGCTTTAACCGCTTCTGGATTGAGCATCTCAACGAGCTTGCGGCGCGATGCGGAGATAAATGCGCCATGTTTCATAAGAAGCTCAGTGTATGCGGCTATCTCAGACTCCCTCAGAGTTCGGTCCCTAAGCAGCAGATTACGCGCCTTGAGCACACGGTTGTATCGGTTTAAATGGTCTCGGTAGGCAGGGTCCAGCTGGCACCCTATAAAATCAAGATAACGTCGTCGCACCCGCCCCGAGCCACGCACTAGCTCCAAGTCATCATTACCCATCCAGACAACCAGTCCACCCAAACTCAGATAATCAGTTTGCCGAGGAATCAGCTCGTCATCCACTTTCATTTCCACGCCTTTGCGTGAGCCAAAACTCACCTGCATTTCTGCACCCCATGCCTGCCCTGCAACACCAAAGCCTGGCTGCTCTACCTTGACGATCTTGCCTAAGCGAGTGCTACGCGGTGACTGCAACCTTAGCAATACACATACCGCTTCAAGGATTGATGTTTTGCCGTGCGCATTCGCACCCACGATCACTGCCCCTGACTCAGGAAAATCTAATACCAGTGTATCAAAACACCGGAAATTCATTAACCTTAAGGAAGATACCATATAATCACTTAGGAGTTATACTCCTTGGATTTCCAACACCATTCAATGGGCACCTCAACATCAGGATGAATGCTTTGATGAACTGGGCAGCTCAATGCGGAGCTTTCGAGGATTTTTCTCTGAGGGTGGTCTTCAGATAATGGCATCTCGATGCGGACATCTAAGCGGGAAATTCTTCGAGGCATATCATCTGACATGTGTTTGCCGACGGTAATGACCATGCCCTCGAGATCTAACTCTTTGCGCTCTGCGACAATGCCCATGATCGTCGCCATGCAGCTCCCCAAGGCGGTCGCCAAAAGGTCAGTGGGTGAAAATGAAAGCCCACGGCCATTATTATCCACAGGAGCATCCGTGACACATACTGTCTTCGAGGGGCCGTGCGTACTCTTACACTGAAGCTCACCTTCGTAATTAATCTTAATTTCTACCATATTGTTATTCTTTGTATATTATGGGCCACTACGGTCCTTGATCGGGGAAATCATCTGTCGGCAATTCTCTTATCTGTGTTGGTTTAGTCTTTGCCAACACTACTCGAAAGCCATAACGATCACCCGTCTTGGTGGACTTTACTGCATTACGGCTCGTGACATAAAGGTGTTTCGCTAAATAACTGCCCCAGTTTCCTCCTCGAAGCACACCGTATGTGCCATCCTCAGCATAATCATCAGCCACCCACTCTGATACATTTCCAGCCAAATCATGGACACCAATCGCATTGGCAGGAAAAGATCCCACTGGTGAAGTTTTCTCATGACCATCATCATAGTCCATCAGGGTTCTATCACGCGGTATATCCTCGGCCTGTGATGCTGACTTGCCTGCCAGGTTGCCCACCAAGGTGCCGGTATCCTCGGGCGGCCATATGTGACCCCAAGGAAAGCTCTCTTCGGTTCTCATCTCTCGTCTTGAAGGAAGGTGATCAACATCATCAGCCAAGCCCGCAAGAAGACTCCACTCCCAGTCTGTAAGCAGTCGATACGTTTCATCTCCGGAAATTCGCTCCAGTGCTCGCTCCCTCGCTGTAAGCCATTGGCAGAAGGCTACTGCATCCACTCGAGAAACATTCACCACAGGGTGCAGAGGCCCCTGTTCGAACTTAGGCGTAGAACTCATCGGCGTTTTTGTTTCATTACAAAAAGTAAGATAATCAACCCTGCGCGTTTCCCACACCGAAACCAGCAAATCATCTGCTAGCGGCACCAGCTGCATGCCCAAGCTATTTTCCCATTTATCACCAAATACGACACTGTTATTACGATGCATCGTCACCTGTATTTTTTTATCTTCTTTGCCTTTTATCTGAATGGATTTTTTGTGGCGCCGGTAACCCTCTAACATCATGTGAACCTCTACCAAACCGGGCTTGATCGCCTTAATGAAAAGCGGAGTCACCCCCTTATACTGACCATTGATTTGCACGAGTGCACCGTCTGGAAAACTAGTTAACTCAAGACTGGCAAATGGTATATTCATGACTGCCGTGCGAAATGGGCGCCACTGCTTCTGTCGTGCTTGCTCTGATATTGTGGGGTTTTTGAAATTCGTCTCCATCATCGGTGCGATATACTGAATCTCACTGAGATAACCGGCATCCAACGCTATTTGATTCTGCCAGTCGCAATACGCAACTGCAGCCTGCTCTGGCACCAATACCACAGCTCTTTTCACACCTCGCTCACTATGCGAGACGACCTGGGATGGGTGTTTTTTGCCCGTTTCACGAAGAAAGCGCCCCCATTGATACTTCCTGATAAAACCAGAGCTGACATGGTAACCGTCAGCAGGCTGATAAGTAACGCCAAAATTATCCACCCATTCTTCGTCTTCAATCGGTGGAGCATAGATGGAGAGAACCTTCTCGACGGTTGTCGTCTTATTGGCAATCACGTCTCCCTCTACATGCTCATTACGATAACCCTCCATCCTGAATTCAAACTCGTAATGATTACCCGCCGCAAGCTCGATATTGGGCAGTGGAGTGATGCCCAAAAATCGACCCTCCAAATCAAAGACTTCCGCACCTTCCGGATCACTGACGACTTTGATGTAGCCAAACTGAATAGATTCAACTACCGGCACAGGTTCTGAAAAGCCACTGAACTGGGCAAGAGGACCACGAAACCACCACAGCGCAGATAAAAGACTTATCGCTAACAAGGACACCACCCATACCCGATTGCCACGATTAAGATGTCGAACCTGCTGACCGCGCTGCAGCCGAGCAAAGCTATCGGCAAGACTTGGAGCCGTGCTAATCAAGCGTTTTGAAACGCGCGGCTCACAGATATCACAGATCACTTGATTGAGCGCCAACCAGCGTTTTTTGTTCGTTTCTTCGGGCAGCTCGTCGGGCAATTCAGGGAACTGCAGGCGATCCTTGCCCGTTGCCATTTCATATAGCACTTTACCCAAGCCATAAATATCAGCTCTTGCTGAACCAGGGCCCTCGGGCGGGACAAAGCCCTCCGTGCCAACAAAGGTCCTCTGACCACGAGCAGCGACCAAACCAATATCGGCAAGCTTTGCCTTCCCCCCGACAAAAATAATGTTAGACGGCTTAATATCCCGATGAGCTAATCCTTTGCCATGAAGGTGGGCAAGCGCCTCAGCAAGCCTCAAACCGACATTAATAACCACATCGGTATCAATCGGGGTCCCTTTCGCTTTTTTTAAATCAGTGCGCAAGTTGCGAGGCTGATACTCTACCGTATTGAATTCATCTCCCACATGGACGTCATCGCCCAACTCCATGACATAATAATAAAAATCACCCTCGTCCTTATCTTTACTCCTACCTACGTGTAAAATATTAACCAAGCCAGGATGATCTCTGGATATCGGCTCATACTTGAGAATACCCTCAAACTCTCTTTCAAAACCGATTTCATCCTCAAAGTCTTCACGACGCACAAGCTTTACCGCGCGCATGGCACCGGTAACCCCTCTTGCCAGCCACACTTCACCGTAGGAGCCGCCACCTATTTTGCGTAGCACCTCGTGATCAGGAATAACCGGCTCTGGTCGATTCTTACCCCGCATCTTCGTTTAATCTGGCCAATTCTTTTTTGAGTATTTTGCCAACGCGATGCTTTGCCAGATAAACTTGCGACATACTCACTCCAAGACGATCTTGCACCTTGGCGGCATCCCACTCACGTATAACGTAACAATCAAATATTTGATACTGCTTAGGCGAGACCTGCGCCTTCACCCGAGCCAGCGCGGCATCGGCAAGATTATTTTTCCACTCCACATCCCACAAACGCTCTAAGGTTGTGCTTTGAGGGTCCTCAATGCGCTCGACAGCCGCAACTCGCTGACCCTCATCTTCCCATTCGCTGATATTCATGGCCGTATCTTTTTTACGCTTTCTAAATTGGTCGTTGATACGCCAGCGCGTCATATTCATCAGCCAGGACTTGAATGAGCCCTTGTCAGGATCATACATATTTTTCTTACTTTGCTTGGCAATGGAGAGAATGGTCTCTTGGACGACATCGAAAGCCTCCTCAGATCTGAGGCCGGCCTTTAAGCCTACAGCGTAAATCAGCTTCCAATACGTCTTGTAAAAATCGTCCCACGTTCGCTGATCTTCCCAATTATCAAGCTTGGCTATTAAGCTTTTGCGTGTCTGCGCATAAGCAGACACCAGCTTTGCATCCTCCTTGTTCTCATCAGCCATTACTCTGCCTCTATAACACAGCAATATAAACAATCCACAAGCAATTACCACATGAGTGCGGGATTTTAGATAATGGTAATTATCAACGAAAGCGAAGCTTACGAAAATCCATTTACAAGTCTTCACCTTAGACCCTACTATGGCGATATTACATTAATAAATCGCTTGGTTATATTAAAGCGTAATCCAAGCCGGTATTCCCCCCTTCTCCACCCCCCCAAAACAAACAACTCTAACGCGATTACAGCCATGGATTTTCAGGACCAAAACAACCCCGCTGAACAAGTCGAAAAGATTCGTGAAATCCTCATCGGGCAGGATATGCAGCACGTCAATGAGCGCATTGAAAACCTCGAAACAACATTGCGTGAAAGCAACGAAGCCGTGAGCCGAAAGGTCAACGAGCAGCTCGAGCAAACGGAGCAACAACATAAGGCTGCCCAAGACAACCTTCAAGTTGCCACGGAAAATATACGCCATCAGTTACAGCATGAGAGTGTCACACGTGGGCTGCAAATTAACGAGCTTGTGCACAAAATTGACGAGGCCGCCGACCAGATGAATCAAACAAGCCAACGGCTTTTCAATGAGGAATCCGGCCAGAGCCAAGACCTTCGCCAACAAATAGAAAATTTGAGCTCGGAAATGACGTCAAGAATCGATGCTCATTCCCGCCAAATCATGGAACACATGCACCGTGAAATCCAGCAATGGAAGCACCGCATGGATGAGCAAATCTCGGCACTCAGCGATAAAAAAGTAGATCGTGACGAACTTGGCAACCGCCTGGCTCGCATCGCCAGCGCCGCTATGGGAGACACCGCAACAAACCCCACTAATATCACTCCGAGTAATTACTCTGGACCATCTATTCCAAGGCCCAATTTAGGATCTCTGACTGGGATCAGCCAGAGCATGGAATCCAGCAACACCCCTACAAAACCAAGTGCAGACTCGAGCACTCAAGACCCACACGGCTTGTCCAAGCTCATCAGCCCAGACGTCTACCCCAAGAGTGATGACCATACTAAGGTTTGATCATTGATCGAGCAAATCGTCAACATACCCCTCAGCCTCTGAGCCCCCACCCTCCCCTTACTTTACAGTGCCCCCAGAGCCAGCCAGTTTTTCAACCGGTGACCCACCGCATCATGAATCAACTCCAGATTCTCGAGCTCGCGGTGCGAGGGCACCACTGTCTCCGCCCTTCCCCGACCTCTCGGCTCTGAGGAAAAGCTGGCATACCCAATTCAATAATATCCCAGCGATACCTGCGCCCTCGTTAGTGGCTAATACTCGCTATGGCGCAACGCAGAGCCCGGGTAGTAATGCAGGCAAACTCCCGGAACTGCCGCCTATGCGGAGGATGGCCTCTCTGGTTTCTAGCAGCTTACAAGATCATGCCGATCAAGCGCATCAACCCACACTGACTCCACTACCCGCAGAAAAATCACCCAGCCATCACACACAAGGCCAAGAACCCGAACACACGTGGGAGCCTGATATATCTCACCAGATTTCCCGAGAAAATACTGCCGTCGGCTTTTCTCAGCTTGAAGAAATGACCCCCTCAGAGGACTCACATCAAGAAAGCAGCAGCCTACAGATTGAAAGCGAGAATCCGCCTCAAAAACTAGCGGCCACGACAGACACCCCCCCCTTAATTGCGGCAGATCTCGTTGCTAAAATCCGCATCAACAAGCGCCCATCGGAGGATGTCGCTTCTGACACCGCTCCTTTTGACACCGTCCCTGTTCAAGACGATGAGCCTACTGAGACGCACACGCCATCTTCGCCAAACAAGCCCCCAAGTCATTCAGAGTATACTCAGACAAGCATCCCCTTTGCTGAAACGGAGCCCATAGAAACAGCAGAGCGCAAAGCGTCTAAATTCACAGACAAGGATTTACAAGATGCTCTGCGCCCACTGATCGAGCCTAGTATTGACCACTTTCTTTATGCCCCGACACACAGCATCCACGGCTACCTTGAGCCCATGCTTCGGAGCACTGTGCGCAGAGCTATCGCCGAGCAAATGACAGAAGCCAGCCCGTTTCGCGATATCTCCGGATGGGATAAATTTGCATGGAAATTGCGAGCCCTGATGAGCAGCCGTACATACGATGATGTTCTATTTAATCAAACCCGCAGATACCAGGTGGAAGAGGTTTTCCTGCTACGCCCACAAACACGCTCGCTGATCTCATACGCCAGCCATAATCCAGCACGCCATGCCAAATCAGCCAAAGTAGAAGGCACCGTTAGGAAAATTGCCACCAAAGCCGCAAATACCACCCTTGACGAAGGCTGCATGATCAAATGGGAAGACGACCGCCAGCTGGTCATTCGCCCCGGTAAGCACACCATCCTTGCCGCCATTGTACACGGCTCACCCAACACCGTTTTGCAATCTGATCTTGATTATGTTTTGTCCCAAGTGGAAGACCGCCTTGGCAAATCACTTGAAGACAACAACGAGGTTCATCTGAGAATCCTCCAGCCCATGCTGGAGTGCTGCTTACTCATCCAGTCTCTCGCGAGCCCAAATTAATCGCTCCTGAACTGAGGCTCGCATCATCCAGACCGCTAAAATTGGAGCCCCCATCGGCAAGGGGCAGCCTGCAAACGCGGTATTTACCTTTACAGTAGTAGTCAAAGCACCTACCCCAATTTGCATGTCATTCTCCGATCTCGGACTTACCGAAGCCGTCCTCTCAGCTGTTACTGAATCCGGCTACGAAAACCCCACCCCTATTCAAGCTAAAGCGATCCCCCTGATACTGGAAGGCAAGGATGTGATTGGAGCCTCACAGACAGGCACAGGCAAAACTGCAGCCTTCGCCTTACCCTCACTTTCTCAAATCAAACCCCTTGGCAAGCCCCAGGTTCTTGTGCTCGAGCCTACTCGTGAACTGGCCCATCAGGTTGCGGAACAGTTTGAACACTACGGCAAGCACACCGGCTGCAAGGTAGCCCTCATCTATGGGGGCGTTGGATACGGCCAGCAAGATGAGCAAATGAAAGATGCCGATATTGTTGTCGCCACACCCGGTAGACTCGTTGACCACTTTTACCGAGGCAGCATGCGTTTTGGTGCGATCAAAATCCTCATCCTTGACGAAGTTGACCGCATGCTGGACATGGGATTCCTCCCCATCGTTCGTAAGATCGTGAACCTATGCCCATGGAACACAGAGGAAACATCACGCCAGACACTTTTCTTTTCAGCCACCATGCCCGCTGCCATCCAGGGATTTGCTCAATGGTGCCTTCATGAGCCAGAATCCGTTGAAATAGCCCGCCGTGCGGTAGCGGATACTATCAACCATGCTTTTTACCCCGTATCGATGGACCAGCGTGATGACTTGCTGCTGGCTCTTTTGGAAAAAACAGATTTTCACTCCGTGATGATCTTTACCCGCACCCGTAAAGAAGCCGACACCGTCTGCGGATTAATCAAAGGCACCGGGCACAAGGAAGTGGTTGCCATGCACTCTGACGTCAAACAAACTGATCGACTCAAAGCACTCAGCGGATTCAAAGATGGCACCTACAACATTCTTGTTGCTACCGATGTCGCCGCCCGCGGTATCGACATCTCCACCGTCACCCACGTCATCAACTACCGAGTGCCGGAGAATGCAGAAGACTACGTGCACCGCATCGGACGTACCGGCCGTGCCGAATCAGAAGGCGACGCCTTCACTATTCTCACCGCTGACGAGCTCGATTTTGCTAAATCTGTTGAGAACTTCGTAGAAAAGAAAATCGAGCGCCGCAAACTCGAAGGCTTTGAGTATACCTACACCGCTCTTCTCGATGATTCCCCCGCTCGCCCCGTGCGCAAGAAACGCCGGCCGGCACCACGTCGCAGACGCAAGTAAGTCACTTCCCCATAAAGTTACTTTCCCCATACTGAAATGCTTTGAGGGGTAAGCATTCTACCACCTCTCTGCTATCGACTCATGAAAGTCATCGCCATTGACCCAGCGGTTCGTAACACCGGCTACGCAATACTGGAAGGCGATCATCATGAACAGCGCGTGCTAGATTTTGGAGTCATCACCATCCCTGCTAAAATCCCACAATCTGGAGCCCTTGCCGCCATTCACACTGGCATTGTTAACCTGATCAAAAAGTGGCAACCAGATGAGGCCGCGGTTGAGGGCATCATTTATGTTCAGTCACACCGCACAGCCATCAGTATGGGAGCAGCTCGCGCTGCCACCCTCATCGCTGCAGCTGAAGCCGGTTTAGACATTTATGAGTATGCCCCTCGCAAGGTCAAGCAGGTGGTCACTGGTAATGGTTCCGCAGACAAACAGCAGGTCGCCTTTATGGTTCGCACACTTCTTGGACTGACTGAAAGTCCGCCACATGACGCAGCGGACGCCATTGCCATCGCCATTGCCCACCTTACCTCAAGCGATCCGCTCAAAGCCGCGCTGCTCAAACGCAACCAGATATGATTGGCGGAGGTTCTAGCTCCTCACAAAAAAGCGTGTTCAAAGCACGTCATTTATGCTTTAGTAATCTAAACTTTCTGGGTTAACTACCCAAACATTGTTATGGAACTCGACTTATCCGACTCACCCCTAGACCTCAAAGCATTCAAACCTCACGAGCTAGAGGAGATTTTCGAAGACCCATTCGCGCTTCGGTTCCTCCCAGATATTGATGATCCAGACATTGAGTCACGCTTCTACGCTCTCGGACGCACCGTGGGAGATCGCCATTTGTTCATCTCCTTTTGGACAGATGGAAAATTAGCTCGAGTCATCGCCGCACGTGAAATGACAGAGGGTGAAACAAGATTCTACCAGCGCAACTATGGTGAAATCAAATAGAAGTGTCCAACCACGATAACAACCTATTTTAGACCATGAATACCATTCAATCTTGGAACGACATTCCTAACTTCGAAAGTGATGAAGACGAGTCCACTTTTTGGAATCAACACGAGCTCGACCCCAAACTGATGACCAGCTCGACGCATCAGCCCGATTCACGAGAATCGACGACCATCACCCTGCGATTTGATCCTCGCATGCTAGCACGCATCAAGCGCCTAGCTCGCTCCCGCTACCTCAACTATCAGTCCATGATGAAACAATGGCTGGCAGAGAGAATCGAAGAGGAACAAGACAATCTTCCCAACGGCTGAGCCCTTTCAGGAGCCCCCCCCCTCACCTGGTCAAAAAATACTACCGCTAGCCCCCTGATTATATCTTCTAGCGCTTGACGAAGTATTCTTAGCCCACTAAACCCTCTGCCACCGCGCAGGTCAGCACACTTTAAGCTCCCGTAGCTCAGCTGGATAGAGCAACGGATTTCTAATCCGTAGGTCACAGGTTCGAGTCCTGTCGGGAGTACTCTGCACGAGAGA